>JAQWNI010000197.1 GCA_029268645.1 Myxococcota bacterium | reverse complement strand
TGAGTGCAAAAGGACGCAGCGTGAGTCGAGGTGGCCGGTCTCTCGGCCGCTGCCCCGGTCTGCGGGCCGCGCTCTTGACGCATCAGTTCGATGGCCGCCGCTCGGAGCTCGCTTCGCATCCGCTCATAGTCCCTTTCTTCGACTTTTCCGGTTTCGCGGTCGTGTTCAAGGTCGCGAATGTTTTCATAGATAGTTTCTCGCTCGATCGCCCATTCCGAAACCAGCGGTACCGCCGCGCCGCCAGATTTTTGGGCTCGACGCAGCGGTACGATGAGCCAAGCGGCGACTGCGATGCCGAGGCTCAGTCCCGCCAAGGCACTGATTTGTGATGAAATGGCCTGCCGTTCGAACGGAATGATCGCGATGGGCACCGGTTCGCCGGCTCTGAGTTGGTAAGCCTCCCGGTGGAGATAGATACGCGTTCCGGATTGGAAGGGCCTTCGTTTATGCAGGCGGGGGCTCTCGACGACCACACCGGTGTCTGCCACCAATACGTTGAGGATGTCGACCGGTCGGTCGAAATCGAGATCGAGTTGAGCGATCCCGTTTTGCACGGGAACGCGGTAACGGACACCCAGGCTGGTTGGACCTGGCGGAAGCGGGCCCCGAATGGTCAGGCCGCCTTCGGGGTGCGGGCCGAGGCCAACCGATTCTGCGCTGCCAGACAGACCTAAAAATTCGGCTTCCTTTGGGAAAGGGAGTCGAAGGAGTCCCTGCCCATCTCGCGAGAGTAACCGGAGGCCGCTGTCTACCGAAAGGGTGAATTCGGCGTTGACCTGCATGGATGTATCGTCGGCCTCGAGCCAGTAGTCGGCTCGTTTGATTTTTAAGCGCGTGCGGTCATTGCTCGCCGCCGGCACAGGGAGAAGGAATTCAATGCCCTCGCCCGGGGCCCGGCGGCCCAGTGAATTCTGCACGTAGCTTCGGCCTTCGAGTTCAAGCGGACGAGGCAGCGTCTCGACACCTTTTCCCGTGGGCGTCGGTTCGCCTGTGGGGGTCAGAAGGATGACCTGAGCAGCTCCCTCGGGCAGCGTCCAGCTCAAAGGAAAGTTCTGCGATTGGCCTGGTTGGGCGGGATCAAGGTTTTCCGTATCGAGGAGAAAACCGTATCGGATTTCTTGATCCCCGGGATAAATCGGACCCCAAAAAAGAATATTCTGATCCCGTTGCTCAAGGCCCTGTTCAAGGCCGCCGGGGCTGCTGACGAATTCGTTGAACGCGTCGGGCAGACGGGCTGTAAAAAGCGGCGACCGTCCCTCCCGTTCGTTTTCCGGGACGAAATACACATCCTCATGATCGTGATGCAGCTGGTGGGTAGCCTGAACGAAAAGCTGACCGCCGACCCAATCCAGTTTGTACGTCGTGTCTTCGATGCGGACTTCGACCGGGTCACTCCGGATGGCTCGCAGCGGTAAGACAACCTCCGCGACATCTTCCCCGTTGGCAAAGGTGACGCGCTGGCCGAATGGAACGTCTTGATATTGGGTGCCGAGCAGGTAGATCGTGCTCGGGTCGCTAGACACGTTTTCAAACGAAAAGAAGCCGGCTTGATCGGCTTTTCCTCGTTGGAGTCCGGGCTGCCCATTGGCTTGCAAGGCATAGAGGACCACGTCGAGGTTTGCGCCAGCTTCGATGTTCCCTGGGAGGATGATTCGACCGCGGACGGTGCCCTCCCCGGCAGGTAGGGCGGGGACGCCTCCCTCCGGTCCAGTGACTTGCGCCGTGCTTTGGGCCCATCCCCTGGCGGAGATCACAGACGTCAGGGCGAGAAGAAGGATGAGACTGAATCGTCCAGCGTGGATTTCGCGTGAGATCATTCGGCCGTACTCTCATCTTGCAGCTCTTTTCGGGCCGGATGAGGCCAGAGAATGGCGACGCCCCCTAAAGCAAAAATCAGGGCCCCGGCCCAGATCCAGTTGACGAGAGGATTGCGATAAACCTTGAGGGTTGCAGAACCGTCGGATTCGATAGCGGTCAGGATGACGTAGATGTCTTCCAACCATGTCGAGTAGATGGAAGGAATCGTCGAGGGCTGTTGCTCGAGCCAGTAGGTTCTCTTTTCGGGTTCCATGACGGCGACGGGTTCTGTGTCGCGGTAAAGCGCGAGGCGAGCCCTGGCCCCGCCGTAGTGTTGCTGCTCGATGGGTCGAGCTGTGAGGTATTCAATTTGATAGTCACGCTGGACCTCAATGAAGTCACCCGGTTCGACATTTTCGAGGCTCTCGTAATTAAAGACGGACCCTGAAATACCGAGCAGCATGACGACAATCCCGAGGTGAACGATATAGCCGCCATAGCGCCTCTGGTTCTTTCGAAGTAGGGCGCGAAACGCGGCGATGGTGGACTCCCCTTGAGAGCGCCTACGGGCTCGAATGGCCAGTCCGTACTCCTGAAAGATCGCTGCGATCACAAAGGCTGCGAGTCCCCAGCAGCCGATGGCCCAATAACCGACCTGTCCCCAAAATAGAAAGGTGATGCCCGCGGCCGAAACCAGCCCAGCGGCGGTGGGCCATTTGAACTGCCTCTTGAGACTGGCCGGTGTTGCAGAGCGCCAGGCGATCAGGGGACCCACACCGGTGAGGAACATGAGGATCAGAGCTAAGGGAGCCGTGACAATGTTAAAAAAGTGAGGTCCCAGGGTGAGCCGCTCACCACTCAAGGACTCTGAGAACACCGGGAGCAGTGTGAATCCGAAAACCACAGCCAGCAGTACCATGAAGACCCAGTTATTGAGGATGAAGCTGGCTTCGCGGGAAACAACAGATTCGAGCCGATTCGGGCTGACGAGACGATCCCTGCGAAACCAAACTGCAGCGTAGAAGCTCACCGCCATGACGAGCACATAGCTCAGAAAAAGAGGCTTGTACCAGCCGTCATTCGTGAAGGCATGAACGGACTGGACGATTCCGCTTCGCGTGAGGAATGTGCCAAACAGACACAGGGTGTAGGTCAAGCCGACAAGGACGACATTCCAAGTTTTGAGCATGTCGCGCTTTTCTTGGATCATCACAGAGTGAAGATAAGCTGTGGCCGCCAACCATGGCATGAGGGAGGCATTCTCGACGGGGTCCCAGGCCCAGTATCCCCCCCATCCGAGTACCTCATAGGCCCACCGTCCTCCGAGGACAATGCCGGAGCCCAGCGCGAGCCACGCAAAAAGGCTGAAGCGGCGCGTTGTCCGAAACCAGGAGGTGCCGAGATCGCCGGTGATGAGGGCTGCGAACGCAAACGCGAAGGGCGTCGCGAAGCCCGTGAACCCGATATACAGCATGATGGGGTGAATCATCATCACGGGGTGTTGCAAGAGGGGGTTGAGGCCTTGACCGTCAGAAAGCACTTCGCCGGGCGGGAGGCGGTCGAAGGGGTTGGTCAGAAAATTCAGCAAAACCAAAAAGAAAGCAGCGTTCACCAAGAGTGAGACCGCCACCCAGGGAATCAGGAGCCGGTTGGTATGTCGATTCGTGAATACGCCTACTGCGCCGCCCGCCATGAGGAGAAACGCCCAAAGCAACAGAGAACCGGCCTGGCCCCCCCACAGTGCCCCGAGCCGGTAGCGCCACTCCATGGATCGGGCCGAGTGTTTCGCCACGTAGTCCAATGAGAAGTCATTGGTTCCGAGAGCGTAAAAGAGAGCAAACATGGCCACACCCAGCAGGACGAATAAGGCGTAGACCGCTCGTTCGGCGACACCGCTCCAGTCACTTTTCTTCTGAATTCCGGCATAGATGCCGGCCCCGATTCCAAGAACGGCGACGGCGAGGCCGAGTCTCAGGGCATACAATCCGATTTCGGGCATGGTCGACCCCTCCTTGGGTCGGGCGCGGGCCGGGAGGAGCGCAGGCCCCTCCCACTGGGATTAGACCGGACCGTTGATGGAGGTCCGTCTGAGATTCAGAGTTTGAGCTCGCTGCCGGGGCCGGATCCCATGGCCTGCCCCTCGGCTTCGAATTTAGAGGGACACTTCGCCATTACATTGTCGGCAAGAAACACGGTTTCAGTTCCCTCGTCCCGGAGACGTCCCTCGATGACCACTTCTGCACCATCCTTAAACATATCGGGCGTCTCGAGACCGAGGAACAGAACGTCAAGCGTGCGGCCTGAGGCCAATCCAGCATGGGGCGGGTCGTTCTGGACCGAGAAGCGAACGTTCTTGTCGTCCAAGTTCCTGTAGATGGATTCGTTCGCCACGTAGGCGTGGACCCGGAGTGGACGGCCTTCCAGGGAGGCACTTTGAACCATGAATTCATCGAGGTTTTTGTAGTACTGGAAGGCGACGCCTTCCCGAAGGTTTGTCCACGCGAACCATCCGAGCAGGATCGCGACGATGCTGGCTCCGATGGCGATCTGGGTTCCTTTCGGCATCCTGCTTCTCTGCTCCTTGTCGCGTTCGCCCTTGGCGGCGTTCATCGGCGGGCTCGGGACGGCCGAATTGGCCGGCCTTTTGACCGGCTCTGGAGCCTTGGCCCGAGAAACCATCACGCGACCCACTGCGCTCAGCGGGACGACGGTTTGCTGTCCTACGTGGTCCTCACTTTCCGACCTTGTAAAGGTAGCTGCGGGCCCGGCGAGCGTCAATTGCCGTATATTTAAAAAGTCTTTTTATTTCAGACACTTGCAGCGATATGTGTCTTGACAGTTGGGACGGGTATGGCTAATCCCGCGCGATGGAAGCGCCTTACCGACCTCGTCTGGCCGACCGCATCTCTAGGCTCGAGCCTTTCCTCGCCATGGAAGTGATGGAGCGCGCTTTCCAAATGGAGGCGGAGGGCCTCGATGTCGTCCATCTCGAAATAGGGGAACCGGCCGCCGTCCCCCCGCTGGCAGCCTCCCAGGCCATGACTCGGGCCCTGGCCGAAGGAGAAACCAGCTATTCGGACAGCCGAGGGCTCTGGGCACTTCGCGAGGCGATCGCGGCGGACTATGAGGTTCGTTTTGGCGCCCAAGTCGATCCCCATAATGTGCTGGTCACGTCCGGGACGTCTCCGGCTTTGTTGCTGGCCTTTTCTTTGCTCCTCAATCCGGGAGATGAGGTCGTGGTGCCGGCTCCGGTTTACCCCTGCTACCCCAATTTTATTCGCTTTTGCGGGGGCAGCCCTGTTTTTGTTCCAACTCGACCCGAGGAGGGGTTCGCGATCGATGTAGACCGGATTGTGGAAGCGGTGACCCCCCGCACCCGGGCCATTCTCGTAAATTCTCCTTGCAATCCTACGGGGGCGATCCAGAGTCGGGAGACTCTTGAGAATCTCTCCCAGTTGGGGCTGCCTATTTTTTCGGACGAAATCTACGACGGCTTGACGTACGACGGCCGAAAAGTCGCTTCTGCTTCGGCTCTAGACGTTGATGCGTTTGTTTTCGACGGATTTTCAAAACGCTACGCCATGACGGGTTTTCGTCTCGGGTGGGCAGTGGTTCCGGATTGGGCGACGCGGCCACTGCAGATCATGCAGCAGAATTTTTTCATCTCTGCGAATCGCTTTGTCCAGCACGCCGGGCTCGCCGCCCTGAAGGAAGGCCGGGAAGAGGTGGAGGCAATGCGAGCTGGGTATCAACGCAAACGAGACCTGCTAGTGAGCGGTCTGCGTCGGTTGGGTTTTGGCGTACCGACCGTACCGGAGGGGGCCTTCTACGTGCTGGCCGATGCCCGGGTGTTTGGGGAAGATTCCCGGCGTCTTGCGGATTGCTTGCTCGAACGAGCTAGGGTCGGGACGGCGCCCGGCATCGACTTTGGGCCGGAAGGCGAAGGAATGCTCCGTTTCTGTTACGCGGTCGAGGAGGGGGCCATCGAGGAAGCGCTCCAGCGACTCGAACCGGTCCTCGAAGAATTGCGGGTGGGTTCGCCAGCCACACCGGAGGGAAAGGCGAGTCGATGAGAATCAAAAATTCGGCTCTCTTGACGTCCTGTCCGAAGGTCTCTCAGCTCCCCGAGACCACTTGGCCCGAGTTCGCTTTTTTGGGCCGTTCAAACGTGGGTAAGTCGAGTCTTTTGAATGCATTAGTCCAGCGCAAAAACTTGGCCCATACAAGCAGCACGCCGGGGAAGACTCGAATGATTCACTTCTTCGAAGTCACGACTGACGTCCAGCCTTTGCTGTTGGTCGACCTTCCGGGATATGGTTTCGCTCGGGTATCACGCCAAGAAAGAAATGCCTGGCGGGGACTGGTGGAAGGCTATCTAGAAAGCCGCGATCAGTTGCGAGCGGCCATTTTGTTGCAGGATGTCCGGAGAGATTTTTCCGACGATGAAACGCTCTTGTTGGATTGGCTGGCGCAGCGCAAAATCCCGGCGGTCGTGGCCATCACAAAGGCGGACAAGCTCAAGAGCATGCAGCGCAGGAAAAGGGTGGCGGCGCTTCGATCGCAGATGGATGACCGAAATGTGCCCGTTCGCGTCACATCCTCCCAGTCGAAGGAGGGTTTACCCGAGTTGTGGAATTTGCTTCGCGAACATTTCTGAAGCAGAAGGTCCCCATCCGGGTCGTTGCGCTCTAAAACGGCAACTGGAGGACCACGCCCATCCCGGGTTCTGGATCGTCGGGCCGACGCGGTTCCTCTCCAATTTGAACCGGGCGCAGAGGCACACTGGCCAAGGTTTTACTGAGCCACTGATTTAAGCGCGGCGTTTCCGACTCCTGCGTTGTCGGGAGGCGATGTCGATGTTGGGCGAACCCATACCTTTCAGTGGATGGACCGATCAGCGCCATACCGGGGCTAAGTCGACCATCCAGCGCGATGGACGGAGCCGGGAGTCCAAGGGGCCCCAAGGCGGCCAGGCAGAAGACGGCGAGGCGTACGCGGCCTTTGGTCCCAAGCGCAAACGCACTGGGTCCGCTGAGAGGCTGGAGCGGGCTGTCGGTTGGGCAATGCATGGGTCTCGATCCTCCGGTCTCGCTTTTCTCGGCGAACGCGGAAGGCTTAAGCACCCTGGAGTCAATGAAAAGGGAATCTTCGCCAGTTTGATGTCAGCGCGTTGCCCCTGGGACAGACGACATATTCTTCCCTCGGGATGTGTTTCTCCCGGGGGCTTTCACGTCGACTGATTGTGCGAAACGCCGAAGGCCTAACGAAACAGGTCGTTTTGGGGATCGCGTAAAAGGTCCCGAACGCTGCCCTGACCCGCAGCCTGCACGCCCTCAGCAAAGACAGCGGGGATCCCGGCATCCTTGACCATCAAAAGCCCCGCGGCTGCGGCGAGTTGGTCCACGGTCGCCATTGTCGTGACTTCCAATGGTCGTCCGACCCAATCGCGACCGCCCCGAACGTCCAGAATGGGATTTATTCCCGATGAGCCGATCGCGAGATCGACAAGGGCTTCGCGCCAGGGTCGACCAAAGGTATCGCTGACGATGACTCCGAGATCTCGGTGGCCCCGTGTGATGAGACCGGACCGAAGGCGTTCGGCAGAGGCATCCGAGTCCTCGGGGAGCAGCACGGCGACCCCATCATCGGGGGCGTTTGAGAGATCAACACCGGCATTGGCACAGACGAAACCGTGCCGTGTTTCACAGATCATGACACGGTGTCCGCGGCGCACGATTCGAACCGTTTCTCGGAGCACCACCTCGACATGGCGCGGGTCTTTTTCGTCTTCGCGCGCGATTTCGATGGCCCGTGGGCTGGGTTCAATGTCGGAGAGTGCCACCAATCGCCCCTCGGCCTTGGAAATGACCTTCTG
>JAQWNI010000196.1 GCA_029268645.1 Myxococcota bacterium | reverse complement strand
AACACGGCCAGAAGAGGAATGGCAGCCACGATCTACCACGGGGCAACACCCGAACACTACGAACTCTGGCTGACTGCAGTCCTCAATCAGGCACGAAGCACAGTCACCACCTCGGGCCGCTTCGTCTTCATCAACGCTTGGAACGAGTGGGCAGAGGGCGCCCACTTGGAGCCTGACCAAGAGAACGGCCTGGCTTTACTCGAGGCCACACGCCGTGCGGTGGCGCTCACCACCCAGACCCGAAGTAAAAACCCGCAACCGCAGCGATTTCCTCTCCGCGGCCACCAGAGCACCACGTCGTCTCAACACGGAACGCCCGAAAAAGCCCAAAGGGACTTGCCGCTTCTTGTCATTGCCCACGACGCCGCGGCTGCCGGCTCACAATTCGTCCTCCTTGAGTTACTCAAAGAACTAAAAAACCGCTCCCGGTATGATGTCCACCTCGTCCTCCAGGGCGATGGACCCCTGACCGAACAGTACAAACACATCGCGAAAACGACCATCATCAACGGCCCCCCGGTACCAGGCAGCCGAGCGAAGAAACAACTCAGCCGAGCCATTCGCGCCCTCCGCAGCGAGGGCCTCCGTCATGCACTCTGCAACACGGTGGTCACCGCCGCGGCAGCAGAGGTCTGTAGGAATGAAGGTCTCGCCGTGGTCACACTCATCCACGAGCAGCCTGATTCAATCAACAACCTGTTTGGCGGAAAGGCAACAATGAACCTTATCAATGCAAACGTCAATCAGATCGTGAGCGTATCCGAGTACTCGCGCATGGCCCTTGAGCAACACTATGGACCGCTTCGACCCGATCATACTGTGGTCCACCCGCCGACCCGCATCTTCCGGGGCGACCAACACACCCAGCAAAGCGCCCGCGAAGCCGTTCTTCCGGAGCTTGCCCATCACGAAGAAATCAAGATCATTCTCGGTTGTGGAACTCTCTACCCCCGCAAGGGGCCAGATCTTTTCATCCAACTCGCCCGCTCGATCAAGGAGTGTCAAGAGGATCCTTTTTTACGCTTCATCTGGGTCGGTGGAGCCCTTTCCCATGATGGCGTACTTCAGCACCAACACTCAGCAGCCAAAGCGGGAGTCGACGACTTGGTCAGTTTCGTAGGCATCCAGAAGGATATGACTCCCTTCTTCAAAGCGGCCGACCTTTTTGTGCTGACATCCCGAGAAGACCCATTCCCCCTGGTCAACATGGAAGCGATGTCTTTCGGCCTTCCCGTGGTCGCCTTCGCGGATGCCGGAGGAGCCCCCGAGCTGATCGGTAACGATGCAGGAATTGTCGTGCCCTACCTTGACGTTGACGCCATGGCGGCCGCCGTCACGAGCCTAGCCTCCGACTCGGCAAAAAGAACGGCAATGGGCGAATGCGCCCGATCAAAGATCAATGAATCATTTTCGGCCTCGGCCTACGCCACGAAAATTCTGAGCATCCTCGAATCCCATCCACCCCCCCCTCAGACTTCTCATCCTGCGGCCGATTCAATCCCGCAACCTGCCCCGCTGTAGTCCGGAAAGTCCCTTCGATGAAAACCTCAGTCATCATCCCTTCCTACAATCACGAAAAGTATGTCGCCGATGCGATCCGATCAGTCCTTCATCAAGACCATTCAGATCTAGAACTCATTGTCGTCGACGATGGTTCGAGCGACGGGAGCATCGAGGCCATCGAGAGCGTTTTCGGAGAGTTTCCATCTGCCCAGACAAGGCTTCATCGTCAGTCCAATCAGGGCGCGCACTCAGCCATCAATCAGGGCATCGAGCTCGCGAGCGGCGAGTTGATCACATTGCTGAACTCGGACGATTCGTATGCGCCAGACCGGCTTGACCACCTTCTGGCCGCAGCAGAAAAACAAGAGATTTTCTTTATTTGCACGGGAGTCAACTTTATAGACGAGTCGGGTGAAGCGCTCAATGCAGACCATGCTCACTCAGCTTGGTACACCTCCATGGCTGACGAAATCGAGAATTCGCCAACCTTCGGCTTCAGCCTACTGCGGCACAACATTTCCGTAACCAGTGGAAATTTTGCCTTCAGCAGAGCCTTATATGATCGCGTCGGTCCTTTTGCTGGCTACAAGTTTTGCCATGACTGGGATTTTATGATGC
Organism: Myxococcota bacterium; assembly: GCA_029268645.1. Taxonomy (GTDB): domain Bacteria; phylum Myxococcota_A; class UBA9160; order UBA9160; family UBA4427; genus TMED88. The sequence goes on along the minus strand of JAQWNI010000196.1, from coordinate 7,366 downwards.
GAGCCACTCGCCTAGTTGAGCCGCAATTCATCGATTTACCCCTCTTGAACTATCGTGCCCACGGGAGCAATTCGACCCATGCCCTGCGAGACATACAGGAGCAAGAAGTCACCGCAGCCCTCAACTGCTTCCTGCGGCTTTGCGCTCAAGAGGGGGCGCCGAACGAACTCGCGCCCTGCCCCGAGAACTGGGAATCGTTTTTCGAGGTGTTCGCCCGAAAAAATGCATTCCACTTCAATTCCAGAAGCATCGCCTCGTACATCGAAGCGAACTAAAGCAGACCACGCTCTGACAACACAATCGCTTCATCCGGCACCCTAAGGTCTAGACCGAGGGTCTGGAAATCCGTGCTCTCGCAGCGCTTTGAGAAAGTTCTCCTCCGCCACCTTCATGGAAAAAGAGCGCTCAATGCCGGCTTGTGAATTGACCGCAAGCGTCGACCAGAGTTCCTCATTTTCGTAAATCTCCACCACGGCTTCAGCGAATTCACGAGCCTCTGCTGCAACGAAAACTTCTGACTCCCAATCGAGATCCATTCCCTCCACGGCCACCGGGGTGGCCACGCAGGGCAATCCATAGGCCATGCTCTGATTAATTTTGCCCTTCACACCGGAACCGTATCGAAGCGGCGCCACCGAGAGCCTCCGTGCTCCGAACTGACCTTCCACATCCTTCAAAAAGCCTTCAATGACTACCCGATCTGAGGCTAAATCTCGAATTTCTTCAGGCGGATTCAAGCCGATCACGTGAAACCGAAGCTCCGGAAGCCACTCATGAATCATTGGCAGCACATCAGAGACGAACCAAAGGACCGCATCGACGTTTGGCGTGTGGGCAAAGCTACCGATAAAGAGAATGCCATCGCGATCCACAAAAGGCCGATTCAGTTTTTTAGTCTCGTGAATATTGCTCACGACATGGACCTGAGCGTCCGGGACCTTCTTTTGGATCACCTGGCGATCGTATTCGCTGACCGCAATGGTCCCATCCGCTCGACCAATCGCCGATAGCTCTTGCTGGTTAATTGAATCGGGCGACGGCGCAACTCCTGTCAACTTCAGTTCTCGTTCTCGCCGAAGGAAATGAAGATCGACGGTGTCATAGAAAACCAGCGCGTTCGGGCAGAGTAGCTTGATCGAATCTAAGTATTGATCGGCTGTATCAGGACGACTCACGATACACAGCTTAAATGAAGCACCAAATTCCTGAAGAAATTCGTCGAGCGACTCTGCATAGGGTCTGGACACGACCCGAATTCCATATTTCTCGAGAAGACGCCTTTGATCCTGCTGATCATCTAGATTTCCCGGGGCAAAGGACACCGAAAAGCCAAGTTGGACAAGAACGCGAAGCAGGTTAAACATCCTCAACGAACCCGAGTCCTGATCGGGCGTAAGCATCACTGCGTCGACGACAAGAACCTGCGGCCCATTGACTCTAAGAGCTGCCTCATCAATGTTTGCTTCGGGGTGCATGTGCTCGATAAGGCTTTTAGCCCAAGTCGATCGGAAGACGACTGCATTTCCGACCTGATGCTTCTTTAGAGTCGAGACAACGGATCGCCCATGACTCGCACCGCCAAAATGAATAATTTTCGAAGCAGGCTGATAGACGACATCTTTTCCTAACGCTCGGAACCTCATAGCAAGGTCTGTATCCTCGTAGAAAGCCGGCGCATACCGCTCGTCAAATCCCGACAGGTCAGAAAAGTCTTTTGCGGATACCATGGCGGAGGCGGCCGAAACATAGTCGGCTTTCCTGGCAAACGAATACCGCGGGTCGTCTGGATTCCCCCCGGATCCATAGTTGGCCGCGCCCCCATCATTCCAAATGACGCTTCCCGCTTCTTGCAGTCGCCCATCCGGAAAAATAAGTTGGCTTCCCACTAGGCCAGCCTGCGGATAAGCCAGCCGGGTTTCCAACAATGCATCGAGCCAATGATCTGTGACCAATGTGTCATTATTGAGGAGAATCAGTTTTTTACCACGGGCTTCTCGGGCTGCTCGATTGCACGAATGCAAAAAACCCACTTGCTCTTGGTTACGAAAGAGTCGGAGATTATCTATTCGGGTCAACGGCTCAAAATGCTTGGCTGAAGAATGATCGTCGATCACAATCACTTCATAAGTCGCCTCATTTGTGGCCATCGAGATCGACCGAAGACACGCCAGTGTATAAACCAGCTGGCCGAAAACAGGAATCAGGATGGAGACATCGGGCCGGTGAACCGTGCGGAGACGGATCGGCAACTCGGCGTTCGGTGAGTAGATCTCGTCGTACACTGGGTCCAGATATCCAGCAGCCGGATTCACCGATCGCATTCGCTGCTCGGAAGGCCCCCTAAAAAACTGGAGGCAAAATGAGAAGATCGCGGAGGGCTTGTTGCCACGAGACATGCCGATGCGAATATAGTGACCCAAGGCAGTTTCCCCTGCTTGGATATCACGGGCATATTCGCTGGCGTAATAGGCTGAGTTGAACAGGGGGTTCGGCGAGAATTCCCGCTCTAGGCCGACCTCTATATAGTGTTCGATGCTGGACATGGCGGGCGGCACGCACTCCCCATAGAAATCCCGATACCAATCGGAAGAAAACAGGGGATGGGGGTCCAGACCCGCGGCCGCCCCCTTCTCCATAAAGTGGGCCAGCGGTTCGAGTCCGGAACTGTCCACTTCAGGATATTGCGCTGCGTACCACTCTGGAGAAAAGAAAGGATGCGGGCCATCCTTCAATCGACCTTCTTCCCGAAGGTAATATTCCAGGGGACCGAGCCCAACCGGTGAATCCACAGGCATTTGCCGGGCCACCCAGCTGGGATCGAATAAAATTGAAGGCGAAATTCGGCTGGCGATTCCGGCCAGAGAGCAGTGCTCAAGCAGGCCCATTGATCCTGGACCCAACTGCTCCGCATAGTGCTTCGGGTCGAAGAGCGGATTGGGCTTCAACCTTTTGCGCTCGCCCACCTCAAGATAGTGCCCGAGGAAGGTCCGATGAATACCAGGGGGCTCCGACAGCTGAGCCGCGTAGTAGGCTGAATTAAAGAGCGGGTGAGGGCTCTTCTTGTCGCGGTCGCCATAGAGAAAATAATGCTCGATCCGGCTCAACTGCCGCGCTTCTAGATCGGAAACCTGCTTCGCGTAGTAGACGGGGTCAAAGAGGGGGTGCGGACACAGGCCCGCAGCATCGCCCGAGTCCAAGTAATGACCCATCAGATCTTGCTTTTCGACACCCAGTTCCCGGACGCACCGAAGGTAATACTCCGCCGAGAAAAGCGGACTGGCCCGCCGTCCTTCCTGGGCTCCAAATTCGCTGTAGTGGGCCAGGAGTCCGCCCTGGATATGTGACAAATCAGGATGTAGGCGCGAGTAATATTGGGGGTCAAAGAGCGGGTTCGGCAGCAGGCCTTTCATTTCTCCTTCTGCCAAATAGTGAGCCAGAGCAGACGAACCGCCCTCTTCCTTGAGCCCCGGAGATTGAGCCAAATAGAATCGGGACCGGAAGAGAACGTGGGGATTGGAACCCCCTCTTCCTCCCTCCTTCAGATAGTGGGCAAGACGGGCGCCGCCAGTCGTTGGAAGATCGGGGTGCTGAGAACCGTAGTAGGCTGGGTCAAAAAGCGGGTGGGGAGAAATTCCTGCGCCATCCCCTTCATCAATGTAATCCAGCAAAGGATTCTGGTTGCCTTCCGTTTTTCCGATCGATTGACCTTGATACCACTTAGGGCTGAAGAGCGGATTCGGCGATCGCATCTCCGCCGCGCCATGCCGGCAGTAATGGCTCAGCAGCGATCCCTCAACAGACTGTAAGTCTGCATAGGCTCTGGAGTAGTGCTCTGGGTCGAAGAGCGCACACGGATAGGCGCCCACCTTTTCACCCATCCTCAGATAGTGAAGTAGGCGTGCTCCCCCTTGGCGGGAAACCGACGGATACTGAACCGAGTAGAACTCGGCATCAAATAAGGGGTTTGGCAAAAGACCCGCTTCGTCCCCGACCTCAAGATAGTGAGTGAGGGCAGGCCGGCCGAAGCTCGCAGCTTCGGGATAGTGGGCGACATACCAGGCCTCTTCAAAAAGAGACTCAAGTTCAGCGTAAAGAGACATCTCCGAATGCTTCGTCCTCAGGTGAATTCGATCTGGCACAATTGATTGAGCTGAACTTGCTCGTCTTATTGAAGGCTCTTAGGCGGTCTTCTCAAACCAGAAGCTCCCGCCTCCATGTGGACGTTCGAAGGCGGCCTCAATTTCCTTGGCCAAGTACAGCTGGGCAAAGTGGCTTCCGAAGATCACTCGAAACGCAGACGAGTACATCAGCAGAGCCTGAAGGAGGTACTGCTCATTCCACGAGCGCTGCTCGTCGAGAACCCAGCCCTGGGGGTACTCCGCGGGCATAAAAATATCGTGTACATGAATCACCACGCCGGGGGCAAGGCGCGGAAGTACCTCAAGATAGAGAAAGTTGACATCACTGCCGGTCTTGGACACATGAGAAGAATCAATAAAGAGGAAGTCGCCTGGACCCAGCCCCAGAAAAGGTTCGACGCCCACGGACTCGGCCCGTTCGGGGATAAGCTGGCGAATTCCTTTGGGTAACGGCGTGAAGAAATCCGGTGGATAGGGCTCGATGCAGACGATCTCCGTCTTCCCTCCGAGCCACCGTTCATTGACATCCGCTGCAAGGAGGGACGAGTAACCGCTTCCCACCTCGATCATTTGGGCGGGCTCGCGCATCCGCAGCATGCAGTAAAGGGCCCGCGCATCCAGGGACTCAAAGAGTCCATTGGGCTCGCAAAACTGGTGCGGAGAGGAGTCAACCGAACCCGAAAGCGGGTAGTCGTAATCTCCCGCAACCGATTGGGCCTGAGCTAAAAAAGACCGCTGCGCCTCCAGGTTCAAATCGACCCCGGCCGGAAGCCTCGGTGTGCCGGGCCAGAGCGCCTCTTTGCGGCGGCTCAAATCCGCCACATCGATCACTGGAGAATAAAAATGGCCGTCCGGAAAGCCGGGCATCAATCTGCTCCCTGCGGGCCTCAGCGCCCTACCCGCGGATGATTACACCATCGATTGAGGCTGGGCCATCCACCTCGAAGCACCGCTCAGGCCTGATCTCGCCGCCTGAAAACGAAGCCGATGTTACGCCGAGGTTGCAGGCCAACCTCCTCGACCAAAGGGCTTCGACTTTCGCGGTCAGCCCCACTCTCCCAAGACAAAAAGCCCCCGCAGCGCAAGGCCGCGGGGGCTTTCAATGCATCCCCAGAAAATCTGGGGCGAAAACAAAGGCCTTAGAAACCGACATTCCCCGCGATCGCAAAGGGCGCCGGGACCGTTGTGATCAAGCCCTGAGCGCTTTGCGCCGTAGGACCGGTGTTGATGAACACGTACAGCAGCCCGGAAGAATTCTGCACCAAAGTGTCTGCGACTCCGTCTCCGTCAAAATCACCGATGCCAGCCACCGTGAAGTCCCCGATGCCACCCACGTTCAATCCGCTGGCTGCATTGTCAGGAGCTACGCCCGTGGCATCGGTCACCACGGTGTAGACCAAGCCGTCATTGTTGTTCTGAATCGCCAGGTCGCTGCTGATCTTGGCGCTCACAAACTTGCCGCCGCCGCCCCAAGTCCAGTTGGCGGGCAAGCCGAAGGGTGAGCCACTGTCCGGCGGCAGCTGAAACGAAATCCCGTCCGCCTGGGTGGTCCACGTGTAAAGGGTGCCGGTGCCAGCTTCTTGGACGAGCACATCGCTGCGACCGTCTCCGTTGTAGTCACCAATCGAATCGATGCTCCAACCGTCCGGAATGGTGACGGGGCTTCCGCTGTTGGCTTCGTCCACCGTAATCCCGTCCGAATTCACGAGATATGTGTAAAGAAAAGTCGTGCCAGAAGGGTTTTCGGGGAATTCCTGACGGATGTAGATATCCGCAAACGTGTCTCCGTTGGCGTCCCCCGCGCCGGCAACCACATAGCCAGACGGAAGAGCAACGGGGGAACCGCTCAGGCCGATATCGACGGCAATCGGAGTTCCATCTCCGCTGTTGGCGTCCGTGATGTAGGTATAGAGATTGCCCGTGTCCGTCTCGACCAGCACATCGGCCCGGCCATCACCGTTAAAATCCGCAACGGCCCTCACGACCGTGCCAGCCGGCGGAAGGGCAATCGTTGCGCTCTCGGTCGCGTTGACTGTCGTCCCTCCTGCGGCCGTCGCGTAGACGTAGAGCACCCCGTCGTCTGCGACCAAAACATCGATTCGTCCGTCGGCGTTAAAGTCTCCAAGCGTGACCGGTCCCCCACCTGACCCGGCCAAGGCGCTTGAGGCAATCAGTCCGCTGAAAAGAAAACTGACTGCAACAAAAAATGCTCTGAAGCGGCTTGTCATGTAACTTTTCTCCACTGGATAAGTTGAGTGGCATTTAAAAATCGCCCCAGCATGATACGCCGCATTCACAAAAGTTTCGACCCTTCACCGACGCTCAAACAGCGCCTGCTTTCAGTCATGATCTGCCCCAGGGATCGGTTACCTCCGGAGAGCTCGATTGGCCCGCATGCATTGGTCCGATCCTCCATTGCGAGCTCGATCGGAGCTTCACAGCATTTTTGAACCCTCCGGGGCGAGTTCGCCTAGGCGATAACCCGGATGGCCTCCCCCAGCGCGAAACCCTCGCGCGTCAGGATTAATTCTCTGATGGTAGAAACCCCCAATCTGGACCCATCACGCCAGCGCGAACGGGTCCACATAAAGAGCGCCTGGTCGGCAATCGGTCTGATTGCCATCGGGGCTTTTGTCTTCAAGGGGCTTATTCCCTACAGACCTTTCCCTCTGAAGGTGCTGAGCCCCGGTCGCCTAGAGGAGTGGTTTTTCGAACCGACGACTCAGCCCCCTTTGATCATTGTTGGGATGGCAGCCTGCCTTCTCTTCACGCGCCACCGGGCCATTTCGGCGGCCCTCCAACGACCCGAGGGGGGCGTGCTCCCAGCGCTGCTTTTGGTGCCCGCCACGCTGCTCTATTTCTGGGCTCTCCACACAGGAACCCAAGATCTGCTCCTCCTCTCGTTTTCCCTTTTTTGCCTGGGCGCGTTCGGCGCTCTGGGGGGCCGCAAGGGCTTCCAAGCGATTTTCCTGCCCGCCACCTTCTTACTGCTTCTCGTTCCCCTGCCCGCCACCCTGCTCAATCATCTCATCTACCCCTTACAGCAGGCCAACGCGCAGGCCGCCGGTTTGCTCCTCGATGGATTGGGGGTGCCGACGGTCGTCACCGGGACGATCGTCACCAGCGACTGGGGCCGCTTTCAGGTGATCGAAACCTGCGCGGGCTTGCGCACCATGATCACCCTCTTCATGTCCGCCATCGTCTACGCCGACCTCTTTCAGCGCAGC
>JAQWNI010000195.1 GCA_029268645.1 Myxococcota bacterium | reverse complement strand
CGCTAGGATGCGCGCCGCCACACCGGGAAAAACCGAGGAAAATCATGGCCATAGATACGTCCCAGTTCAAGAACGGTGTCAAGATCGAAATTGACGGCAATCCGTTCGTCATCACCTACTTCCAACATGTCAAACCCGGCAAGGGTGGCGCATTTGTTCGGACGAAACTGAAGAACCTCCTCAATGGTCGGGTCGTGGAGAAGACCTTTCGATCCGGCGAGCGCTGCGAAGAAGCCGACATCGAAGAGAAGACCATGCAGTACCTCTACCAAGATGCCGACGGTCGGATCTTCATGGATACGAGTTCCTACGATCAGATTCCGATCGGGGAAGACGTCCTCGGTACCGCGACGCACTTCCTGCTCGAAAACATGGAGGTCGAAGTCCTCTTCTGGAAGGGGCGTCCGGTCAATATCGTCCTGCCCAATTACATCCAAGCGGTGGTCACGCGATCAGATCCGGGCATCAAAGGCGACACGAGTTCCGGCGCCTCGAAACCCGCGACGCTCGAAACCGGCTACACCCTGAATGTGCCCCTTTTCATCGAAGAAGGCGATAAACTGCGGGTCGACACGCGGACCGGCGAATACTCGGAACGGGTCAGTAAGTAGGGGGCCATTTGACCCAAAGTACTCCGCAGCAGCGCCCTCGACGGGCCATCGTCCTCTCCGGAGGCGGGGCACGGGGCGCCTACGAGGCAGGGGTTCTGCGGTTCATTCTCGACGATCTGCCCAAACAGATCGGGAAAGCGCCCCACTTCGACATCCTCTGCGGCACCTCGGTCGGCGCGATTCACGCTTGTTTCCTGGCGGCCACTGCCGACCAAACCGAGGGACGGGGACCGAAACTGGTCCAGATCTGGAAAGATCTCCAGATTGATAAAGTCTTTCAATTTGGGACGCGCGACTTCATCAGCTTGCCTCGTAAATTACTCGGGGTCCGCCAAGTCGCCCAGCAACTGAGGGAGGGCCGCCGCCCGGACAGACTTTTCGGCCTTCTCGATACCGCCCCTCTCGAAAAACTGGTGATGGAATCAATTCCCTGGGAGGGCATCCATCGAAACGTTCAGTCGGGCCAGATCGAAGCGGTCTGCGTGGCGGCCACCCAACTGGCCACGGGCCGGGCGGTGGTCTTTTCGGAGACGAGCCGAAATGACCTCCCCAAATCGCCAGCCGATCAACACCTCAGGCTCCAGCCGATTCGCCTCGCTCCGGTTCACGCGCTGGCGTCCGCGGCCATCCCTCTCCTTTTCCCCGCTGTCCGGGTCGGATCGCGGTATTACGCCGACGGGGGACTTCGCCTGAACACCCCCCTGGCTCCGGCCATCCGCCTCGGGGCCAACCGTGTGCTGGTGATCGGCCTGTCGCACGGGATCCCACCCACCGTCAGTGAATCCCTGGCCCAGCAGCGGACAGCCGGCTTCGGCAACCCGATGTTCCTCTTCGGAAAAGTGCTGAATGCCTTGATGCTGAGCCCTGTCGACGCCGACCTCGCTCGCGTTCACTACATCAACCATTTGATCGAGTATGGCCAAGAGGCTTACGGGACTTCGTTTCTCGAGCAGATCAACGAAGTCGCTTTGGCCCGAGGGGGCCGACCCGTTCAGACCATCGAAGATATGGTGATTCGACCCTCCCGAGATCTCGGACTATTGGCCGGCGAGCTCATCAGCCAGCGAAAAGATGAACTTGAGCTGAATGCGTTCATGAAGCTTTTCCTAAGAGCCTCCCGCACCGGGGAGGACTTCAAAGAAGCCGACCTGCTCTCTTACCTGCTTTTCGACAACGCCTTCACGACTGAGCTCGCCGAACTGGGCTATCGCGACGCCCAAGCCCAATCGGATCGCCTGATTCGGTTTTTCGATGACAATGCGACACTCTCATCAGACTGATCGCTTGGACGACCCGCCTCGCATAGACTCGCTACGCTGAGAGCATGCGGGGCGACCAACTGGCAAGACAGTGGCAGTTGATCCAACGACTGGCTCGGAGCCGGAGCGGCGTAGGACTCAATCAACTGGCCGACGATTTGGGTTGCGTACGACGAACCGTCTACCGCGACCTCGACGCGTTGATGTATGCGGGGTTTCCCGTCGTCAGCGAGAAGCGCGACGGCCGAGTTTATTACCGCTTTATCGAAACCTTCGATTTGGGCGACGTCCCTTTTAGCACGGATGAGGTTATGGCCTTAGCTTTTGGGGCCGACCTCCTCCGCCCGTTAGAAGGCACCCTCTTTCACGATTCGATTGCCTCAGCCCTTGAAAAAATCCGTTCCAGTTTGGGCGAAGAGCTAACGCTTTTTTTTGAACGTCTAGGCGAATCTTTTCGGGTCCGGCCTGGCCCGCATAAACGCTACGCGGAGTACCGGGAAACGATCCAAGCGCTCAGCGACGCCGTGCTCAGCCGAACCACCGTAGCCATTCGCTACTTCACGGGTCGCTCCGGCGAGGAATCGACGAGGCGGCTCGATCCCTACCACGTGTGGTACCGCGGCGGCGCCCTGTATGTGATCGGCTGGGACCATCGTTCTCGGGAAATTCGCACCTTTGCGGTGGACCGCATTCGGGAGATCGAGGTCGGCCCCAATCGCTTCACCCCGAATCCGGATTTTGACTTCGAAAGCTACACGGCTTCCAGTTTTGGGGTCGTCGCGGAGAAAGCTGTCAATGTCTCGATCCGGTTCAGCCAAAAATGGGCCACCCAGGTCCGAGAGCGCACCTGGCACGACAGCCAAGAGCTCCGAACCGACGGTCAGGGACGGACTATCCTGGACATGCAGGTCGGAAGCACAGAAGAGCTTCTGAGCTGGATCCTCTCATTTGGACCCGGCGCGGAGGTCTTGGCGCCCTTGGAACTCCGCGAAGACGTCGCCCGGGCCCTCGACGAAAGCCTGTCCCTCTATCGGGTCTGAATCCCCTCGCGAGGGCCGACCCAGGGAACCTTCGCCGGACGACGGTGTCCCAATGAGGCCACGAGCTTCACGACCTCCGCGTGTCGCCCCTGGAAATGCTGGCCCCCCCGACTTCGAGAATCGTCAAATTGGACAAATGCGGGGGTCAAGGTGAGCGGAACAGGCCCCAATCCCCTCAGAGTCTCGCTAAAGTCGGCGTCATCCCCGGAGTGGGGGATATGCCGCAATGGGGTGCTTGGCCGGTGGGAGGCGAGCCCTCGAAAAATGCTGCACGGTGCAGCCGGGAGGGTACAAGCCCTCGACCCAATTATTTGTTTCGCTTGGATTCCTCCGAGAACTGTGGTGCGGGCGGGCCCGCGTCATCCGAGTCGCCGATTGCACGGTTCCGTAAAGCATCAGGCCCACGGGGGCGAACGCCGCCAGCCGGCACCGCGAGTTCGGTGCACGCGGTGGACCCGCCATTGGTCCGTGAAGCCCCAGATCGACCGACGTCACAGAGGCCTCAGCCTGTGCCTTTGGCTCCTCATGTGGGCCTTGCCCGCAGCAGCCCAAAGCCCAGCTCCCGCGCCAAACGGCACAGAAAGTGCCCCCCCGGCCCCTTCCGTTCTCCCGGCCGCCGAACCCGTCGACGGCCCCGTCTACCCGGTCAGCCATTTCGAGCTTGAGTACGAACGACCGCACCCCGGTCTGCCACCGATCGGTGATCTGTTTCCAGTCCAGGTTCCTCTGCGCCGCACGGAAACAGGCTGGGCTGCGCCCCGAGCCGGACAGCCGGTCACCCGCCTTCGCATCGACAGCGGCCCCATCCAAGAACCTCGCTTTCATGCCAGCGCGTTGGCTTCAGTCTCTCGCGCATTGCTGAAGCGAGTCCATCAGGAAGGTTTGCTCGGCGTCTACGTCGTTCCCAGCGAGCAAGATATCGATATCAATACCGAAAGCGATCTTCGCCCCGAAGGCGATACCGAGCTTCTGATCGACATCTGGATTGGCCGCATCGATGATGTCCGGACGGTGGCCGAGGGAAACCGCGTGGGCAATGAGTGGCGGATCGACAATCCCATCCACCGAAAAATCCGCAGCTACTCCCCCCTCCACCCGACCGCAGCGGGTATCGAGGGAACGACGGACCTCGTCGATCAGCATGCACTCGAGGAATACATCCACCGGTTAAACCGGCATCCGGGACGGCAGGTCGAGGCTGCGCTGGCCCCATCCCAAGACGCCGATGGGGTCACGCTGGATTACCGAGTCTACGAATCACGGCCGTGGAGCGCCTTTGTCCAGGCGACTAATACCGGCACCGAACGCACGGCCCGCTGGCAAACCCGAATGGGGTACATCAACCGGCAACTCACCAATCACGATGACATCCTGGCCATCGAATATCTCAATGCCGGCGGAGACGCAGCCAACGGAATTCAAGTTTCCTACGAAGCTCCCTGGTTTGCCCCCAAACGCCCCAACTGGATGAAAACCAGTGGCAGCGAACCGCCCTGGCTGGCTTGGGCCGATCGCAGCCAGGTGCCATGGTGGGGCCTTGGGCGTCTGCGCTGGCAAGTCACCGGTGGGTGGACGGGCATCAACTCCAAGGTTCTCCCCGATAGCTTCGAGGGCGTCGACAAACTCAAGACCAGCGACTGGCACGTCGGCGGACGCTTCATCTACAACCTTTGGCAGTACCACAATTTTTTCCTCGACGTCTTTGCCGGCGGCCGATTCCGAGGAGTTCAACTCAACAACGAAACCACGGGAAATATCGGAAGCGTGACTTTGCTGATCCTCGAAGCGGGGATCGAGGCTGAAAGGAACAACCAATACTCCTCTTTCAATATGGGCTTCTGGGCCGAACGTGACGCCCCCCTCGGCAGCCTGGCCGACTACGAAGCCGCGTTTGATGCCAACCTGGGTCGGGCCGAGACGTCGCCCCGCTGGTGGACCCTCAATTTCAATGTCGGCGCAAGCTACTTCCTTGAGCCCCTTTTGTTTCGCTCTCGCTTTGAGGACCCGACTTCCACCGCCAGTTCACGATTAAGCCATGAGATCGCTTTCGGAGCCCGGGGACAATACGCCTTCGATTATCGGCTGATCCCTCAGAGTTCCCAAGTCATCGGGGGTCTCTACACG
>JAQWNI010000194.1 GCA_029268645.1 Myxococcota bacterium | reverse complement strand
CGATTCCGGTCGGTGCGTAGCCGCCTTCGAGAGCAAAAGCGAGTCGGCCTTCGCAGACCTCATCGGCCAGGGCCCGGACCAGCTGGGTCATCTCGTAGTAACCACGGCCCGTCAGCAGCATGCCTGCAAGGGGGTCATCTTGATGGGCATCAAAGCCGCAGGAAACCAGAATCATGTCCGGTTGGAAGCCCCGGGCCACCGGGACCAAAATCCGGCCCAGGAGGCCCAAGAAGTCTTCATCTCCACATCCCGCGGGCAAAGGCACATTGACGGTGCTTCCTTCGCCGCGTCCGGCCCCGGTTTCATCGAAGGCACCGGTGCCGGGATAGTGGGGAAATTGATGAGTGGATAGGTAGAGGATGCTCGGGTCGTCGTAGAAGCTGTTCTGGGTGCCATTGCCGTGGTGAACGTCCCAGTCGAGGATCAGGATCTTTTCAAGTCCCGCTTCGGCCTGCAGGGCCCGGGCCGCGATGGCCACGTTGTTGAACAAACAGAACCCCATCGCCCGCCCGGCCTCGGCGTGGTGGCCGGGCGGGCGAACGGCGGCCAGGCCGGCTTCTAACTCGCCGCGAGCCACTCGCAACACGAGGTCGCGTACGCTTCCCGCGGCGAGTCGAGCCACCTCGAGGCTTTCCGGACAGAGAAATGTATCGGCGTCGAGCCGGGAAATGCCCTCGGCGCAAGAGGTTTCAATGACCTGGAGAAGGGCCCGGTCATGAACTCTCAGAAGCGCCTCGGAATCGATCGTTTGGGGCGTTAGGCGTCGGATTTGTTGACCGAATATTTCAATTGCCTGGGCCAAAGCGTCCAGCCGCTCGGGCTTTTCCGGGTGGCCCACGGGAGACCGGTGATCTCGAAACCGGGTATCCTCGATGACGTGAACGACACGATTTCTTTTCATGATGAAGCAGCCTATCTAATGGCTCGGGGCGCGGCGAGACCAATGCGCCCAGGGTGCTGCGCGTCATCGAGAATTGCGGGTCGCAGCTTCAGGGCGAAAAAGAGGTTTCCGCTGTGAAGTCGCCGAGTCGCATTGCCGTGACCGGTCTGAACAGCGAGGATGGAGTTCGGATCGTCGAACGACTTCTGAGCCGAGATCCGGCGGCCAAAATTATGGGTCTTGACCTGAGCCGGCCGCTGCGCCTGGCAGGCAAGATTGATTTTCATGCCCTTGACTTGACCTCGCCTACCGCCGATGTCGTCTTGGCTGAGCGCTTGGCGGCGGAGGGGGTCGAAGTTTTGGTCCATCTGGCCTTTCGAAGTTCGCCGACGCCCGATATCGAAGAGGATCATGAACTCGAGACCATTGGCAGCCTCCACGTTATGAATGCAGTGGCCGCGGCTAAGCTGCCCAGGCTGGTCGTTTCCTCAAGTACCATGCTCTATGGCGCTCGGCCGGACAATCCCAACTATTTGTCTGAATCGCACGCACTTCGCGGTCATCCGGACGCCCATTGTGTGCAAAACCGTGTCGAAGTTGAAAACCTTCTGGCGGATTGGTCAGCTCGAAATGCGGAGACTGAAGTCACCATCTTGCGCAGTGGTTGGGTCGTTGGCCCGAGCCGGAGTAACTACATCTCGCGCTTTTTCGAAGCGCCGGTGATTCCGACGGTACTGGGGTTCGACCCATTGCTCCAGTTGCTGCATGAGGATGATCTCCTTGACGTCTACGAGGAATCGATTCTCCATTCTCATCCGGGCATCTGGAACGTGGTGGGTCGAGAAGCTTTGCCTCTTTCGACCTTGGTGGCGCTGGCCGGAAAGCGTCGACTGGCCTTGCCGTCTCCGCTCCTTTACCGGGCGACGGACTTTCCGTCGATCGAGCAGACCGGAGATCGGCCCGCCGGTTTTTTTGACTACCTTCGTTATCTCTGGGTGGCCGATGGCGAGAGGGCCTGGGCAGAATTCGGCGACCCGGTCTATAGCACGCAAGAGGCCTGGTCCTCGTTCGTCTCATCAAGGCGGTTATAGAGGCATGGCCATGATGACGATTCGAGTGAGGAAGGCACCGACTGGTTTTCAGATCGATTTAGGGAGGCGGAGATGACGACGGGCGATGACCGGCCGCAGCCGGAGAATGTCATCCAGATGCCGGCCCGAGAGGAAGAGTTGGAACTCGACGCGGAGACCCTTGAGACGCTTCGAGAGGCCCTTGACGACCTACGCCGAGAGATTCGGCTCCGGGTGCCTGATCAAAGCGTGGGTAGTCGCCCAGAGCCGGGCGCGGAATCCGAGATCGACTTTGTGGCGCTGGTGGATGGACTGCGGAGGAGGCTCTCGACTCTGGGGATGCGCGAGCGGACTGTCGAGGTCGATGATTTTGGCCTCGATCTGGCGCTGGTTGAACGGGCGGAACCGGTTCTTGATTGGATGCGGTCTGTGTATTGGCGAATCGAAGTGGAGGGGCTGGAACATCTGCCCGAATCTTCGCCGGCACTCTTCGTGGCCAATCGAGCGGGCATCTTGCCTTGGGACGGGTTGATGCTGGCGCATGTGATTCGAAAGGCGGCCCCGCGGTTCGAGCGACCCCGTCCGATGCTGGCGGACTGGTTGGTGACGCTGCCTTTTGTCCAAGCTTTCGTGGCTCGCATGGGAGGCGTGCGCGCCTGTCGTGAGAATGCCGACCGTCTTTTGCGGACTGGGCGATCTGTGATCGCTTTTCCCGAAGGTGCGAAGGGGGCCACCAAAACATTTCGGGAGCGCTATCGGCTGAAGCGATTTGGTCGCGGCGGAGTGGTTCGGGCGGCGATTGAAAACGGGGTGCCTATTGTTCCCGTGGGCTTGGTCGGTCCGGAAGAGGCTCACCCGGTGATGTTTAAATCTCATCGGGTGGCGCGCGGAGTCGGGTTGCCCTTTCTTCCTGTGACACCGACTTTTCCGCTTCTGGGACCTTTGGGCGCGGTTCCCTTGCCCACCAAGTGGGTCATGGTTTTCGGTGAGCCCATGACGCCGCCTGTGCCCACCGACGCTGCGGCCGAGGCTCTGGTGATCTCTCAGGCCAACGCTGCTCTCCGCGAGCGGATCCAGGCTTTGGTCGAAGTGGGACTCGATCGTCGAGATTCGGTTTGGGATTGACCCGGGTCGCCTGGAAATTAAGGAGCGCTTGAGATGTTCACCGGGATCACCCGTGGCACCTTCGAAGTGACGCGAATCGACAAAGCGCCCGACCTGCTCACCTTCGAGGTTGACCTGGGGGAGAACCTTTCTGCGGGGTTGGAGATCGGGGCGAGTGTTTTGATCGATGGTGTCTGCCAGACCGTCACCGGGATTGCGGGGCCCCGGGTCCGTTTCCAAGCCATTCGTGAAACCCTCGACCGCACGACTTTGGGAGATTTGGTTGAAGGGGGCCGGGTCTCCGTAGAGCGCAGTGCCCGAGTCGGTGACGAGATCGGTGGCCACGATGTCTCTGGGCACGTCACGGGTACGGGTTGCGTAAGTCAGGTTCGCCGCGAGGGGGACGTCTGCGATGTTCGAATCGAGGTTCCGGACGCCTGGATGAAGTACATTTTGTTCAAGGGATTTGTCGCTGTAGACGGTTCAAGCCTAACGGTCGGCGAACGCTCTGAGACCGGGTCTTTTACCGTACATCTGATCCCTGAAACTCTCCGGCTCACCCTGCTTGGCGATAAGGCCGTAGGCGACCGCGTCAACGTTGAACTGGACCCGCGCACCGTCGCGATCGTTGAGACAGTTGAACGAGTTCTGGCTCAACGCGAGGGCTCAGCGCCCGGAGGCGGTGAGGATCGCTAGCGACCCTGGAAAACGGGTGGGCGCTTCTCAAGGAATGCCTTAGGGCCTTCTCGGGCATCCTCCGAGCCCATGACTTTCATGCCGTGTTGCTGCTCGATAGCAAAAGCGTCCTCCTCGGAGAGCATTTCGGTCTCGCGTAGCGTGGCGAGGATCGCCCGAACGGCGAGTGGGCCATTCGCGGCGATGCGTTCGGCGATTTCCTGGGCCTTGTTCAGTGCTTGACCGTCGGGAACCACATGATTGACAAGTCCCAACTCCAGGGCTCGTTGTGCGGGTAGGTCCTCGCCAGCCAGCAGCATCTCGGCGGCCACCGCGTAACCGATCTGACGCCGGAGACGAACGGCGGAGCCCGCCATCGGAAAAAGCCCTCTTTGGACCTCGGTGACTCCAAACATGGCGCTTTCGCCGGCGACTCGGATGTCCGTTCCTTGCAGAATCTCGGTTCCGCCTGCCCGGGCAAAGCCTTCGGCGGCCAAGATCACGGGCTTGGTCGGCCGGTAGGTCTTGAGCCACGCGCCGTAGATCACCGCGGGTTCTTTCATGACCCGTTCCATATATTCATTTTCGGGCTTGCCGGTTCCGAGTTTCCCGATTTCGCTCAGGTCCATGCCGGCACAGAATGTGTTTCCCCGACCGGTCAAAATGGCGACCCGCAGCGCATCGTCTTGGTCGAGCTGGTTCCAAGCGTCGTAGAGTCGGCACATCACCTCGGAGTTCACCGCGTTGCGTTTTTCGGGCCGATTCAGCGTGACGGTGAGAACGGGGCCATTGGCTTCAACAAGGACGACGGACATCGGAGACTCCCTTTTGATCGGGCGCGGGTAGTGGTGAGACGGTTGGAAAGGCTAACGCGCTGAAACCTTAGAACCAGGGCATCAGGGGAGGGGGGGGCGGTGCTCCCCGGAAAAATTCCGTCGGAAAGACGCCCGTCGCGAAGGGGCCCGCAGGTCTTGTTTCGATGGCGGCGAGCAGCACGAAGGGCAATCCGATGTAAACCAACTGAAACCCAATCGCGACCGCAACGACTTCGTTGAAAAAACGCCGAGCTGGCGGACTGGCCAAGAGCTGAGCGGCGAGCGCGCCAAAGAACAGACCGGTCACGGCGAAGAGATCCCAGTCAAATGGTCCCCAGAAAGGTCGGACCAGAGTGGCGTAAACGCCTGTGGCGGCCGCGGCGGATCCAAGAAAAAGCGACTTTGGACTCAGGAATTCTCGCGGTGTTTTGGCCAGGCTGATGGCGAGGATGAATAGGCCGGCCGGCGCAAGTACGTGAAAGGCATTGGCGAGATATTTGAGGTGCGCCAAGGATAAAAAAGCGTAGTCCAGGCCGACGCCCGGGATGGGGGCTTCGCTTGAAAAACGGACCCACCAGCTTTTCGGGAGGGCTGCGGGTTGAACCCCGGCGATCTCCAGCATTGTGGCAACCAGTCGATCGGCATCCGACTCAGGGCCTATTGAAAACGCCCACAGCAGGAAGACCAAGCCCGGGAGCGCTGCCCAGGCGGTCGCGCCCAGACTCCGGCGGAGCCATCGCATGGCGGAAGGAGACGGCAGCGTGAGACCGCAAAGGACCCAAAGGCTGGGAATCAGAAACAACGCGGCGACATGACTCCAGATCGTGAACCCCAGGGCGAGGCCCGGGACCCAAAGGCCGACGCGACGGTCGAGAGTACCCATCGCGGCCCATAGATAAAGGCTGCTGAACATCAGCACCGCGGGGTAAACCTCGATGTGGCCCGCAAACACCCGGAGCAGCCCGGCTGAGAGAATCAGAGCCGCCAAGGGGGGACCCAGGCCCGAGCGTCCATCGCCGAATCTCGCGCAGGCCCGCGAGAGAATGAGGGCGGTGGCGGCTCCGAAGGCACAGCTCAAGAGCTGAGCCGCAGCAAAGACACTGAATCCAAGGGGGGCGAGCAAGCGGTAGGCGAGGGCGCCCAGGGCCGTCGCTCCGACTTCGGGAAAGATGTATGCGTAGCCCGCATGGACGGCTGCAGACAGAATCAGCGAGTCCCCAGCAATTTCCCGCTCTCGAAGCAGCCAGAGGGCACCCGTGATCAGCAGGAAGAGCGCGGATTGAACCAGGACCGATGGCCTGGCTCCTAGGGGTCGAGAGAGCCATTTTGCCCCCTGGATCCAGGCCACCCGGGTCTGCGGCAAAGCAAACGAAAGCCCGATGAGTGCCAGCGCCGGCCCCACAAGCGGCGGAAGGTATTGCCAAAAGTTATAGGCCCAGCCATGTCGCAGGGGTGGCCACACTCCCCATTCGGCTGCGGTGAGGAATAACCAGAGAAGGAGCGCACCAGCGGTCAGCGCTACGTCGTTCCTTCTGGGCGCTGTAGAAGCGATGGCTTCACTCGGCATCGCGTTGGCCGTCAAGCGGGCGAGTGGGGGTCTTCATCCTTGGGTCGGGCCGTTCGGCGTTCGAGCGCTTTTTCCAAGGTTTCGATCGCTTGGGCAACGCGTTCGAGGTTGTGGTTCAGTTCGTCAACGTCGCTGCGTCGGGGCAGATCCAATACCCGGAAAACGCGTTCCACAGCATTCTGGACCAACTTTTCAAGGTCAGCAGGACCGTGTTGGAACCAGCCGCCGCGGCCCGACCGAGAATCGGACTGACCCTGGGCGGCTTCCTGCTCGCGTCGTTCTTCCTCTTCGTCTGAACCCACCATCCGGCGGACTCGCTCGCCGAGCTCTTCAAGGTTTTCATTGGCTTCTCCGACACCCCGTCTCAAAGCGCCGTAGAGCGCATCTCCGCCTCGACCAAAGATCTGCGAGATGAGGGTCGGAGAGGGAGATTCGTTGGACCGTTCGCTGTCAACCAGAATCTGGGAGAGGGCCACCGAGGTGATATCCTCGCCAGTCTCGTTGTCGACGACCTGAACTTCTTCGCCCGCATCAAGGAGTTCGGCGATGCCTTTGAGCGTGATATAGCGACTGGACTGGGTGTTGTAGAGCTTACGATTCGCGTAGCGCTTGATGAGGATGGCCATGAGTGGACTCCGCGATCGCCCGGGTTGGGTTCGTCACCCTAGCATAGGGCTTTCGACCACTAGCCTTCGACTTTAATGTGCTGCACCCGTGCGGGGCGCTGAGTTCCCTGCGCGGACCGGTCGCTTTGGGTTCCTGGCTGGGTTTTCGAATGAGGGGACCGCTGGCCGTCTCGCAACCCAAATTCCCAAAGGATTTCACGTAAACCGATAAAGGCGCGCAAAACGGGACGGGCATCGGGGTCGTCCCGCGATTGTTCTTCCCAACGATGAATTTCTTGATTGAGGGCCTCGAGGATTGCGTGGGTCCAATCTTCGGGGAGATCCGCGTCGCGTCCTCGAACCGCGGTGGCAAGAAGGGCAATTCGGTCGGCCAAGGAGCCCAGTCCAGCACGTCTTGAATTGGCTTCCGCTCCGTCTGCGTGCTCAGACGCCGCGCGTCCGGTAGTCGCTAGGGCCAGGGCGTCGAGCAGGGCATGGCTGGCCAAGAGCGCTTCCGCAATGGCATTGCGCGCGTGTTGAGCGCTGCGGCGGAGGGCTTCGTCGACGTTCGAAGGCGGCGTGATTCCGCGTGCGCGGCTCATGATGGACGGCGGTCCTGGAGGTTGGAGTCAAAAAGTTCGTCGCTGAGGTTGCGTAGCCCGGCGGCGTCGTGAACGTCGCTATCCCGTTCGGACAGGCAACGAAAGAAAAGCCCTCGATCTTTGGCGCGATGGCGAAGGGGCTCGACGTTTTCTTCATCCTGATTCACCCACGCATTGTACTGGCTGGCGACGGCCCACGCCGAGTTCGCCAGATCTGTCGCTTTGGGCGTAGGGTGGATGGCTTGAAGGGCTTCGCTCAGGATTTTGACGTCTTGCGGATCCGGCGGATGGTCGGCTCCGGGCGGGGCGCCCTGTGGCCAGAGGCGCATCCGATTGACCAAGAGGCCGGCCAGAGGAATCCTCTGCGTTTCCAGATGATCCAAGAAGGACACGGCATTTTGGGCTGTTTGCCGCGAAGCTCCGGTGATCAGAAGAAAAGCGCAGTCCGGACCGAGGAGGGTTTCGCGGACCCGCCGGGCGCGGTCCGCGAAGCCGTCGGCCATGGACTCGAAAGCCAGTAAAAACTCTGAAAGGTCACGCAGGAAGCCGATCCCGACGAGACCTTCAAGGAGGTCAAGCATTCGTCGCGTAGGCGATTCGAGCCACCGAAAACCTTTTCGCCCCGCCGCCAAGGCTGGCTGGATCAGGCTCCGCACCAATCGACTCTCGATGAATTCGAGTAATCGGTTGGGGGCGTCAAGGAAATCTACGGCATTTTGGGCAGGAGGCGTATCGAGAACGATGAGATCGAATTCACTGCTTTCAAGAAGCTCAAAAACGATTTCCATGGCAGCATACTCGCTGCTTCCTGCCAGAGTTGTTGAGACATGCTGATAGATCGGGTTTTCAAGAATGCGTTTGCGCGTGGTGGCCTCCGCCGTGAACTTTTTGACGAGGCCATCGAAGGTGGCCTGCGTGTCCAGCATCATGGCCGAAAGGGCCCCTGTTGTTCCGATGCCCAGCTCAGCGCGAGTGGACTCAGGCAGAGACTGGGGCTCGGCGCTTAGTCCCTGAAGCCCCAACGCACCAGCGAGGCGTCGGGCCGGATCAATCGTCACGACAACGGCCCGTTGACCTCGGCGAGAGGCTTCGAGGGCGAGGGCTGCAGCGAGGGTTGTTTTACCCACTCCGCCTGTGCCCACACAGACCACGATCCGCTGTTGCAAGATTTTATCGAGGGTCTGGACGGTCCTCACTCCGTGCAGTCTCCGGTGGGCTCGGCCCCGGCAGTCCGGAGTCTTTCAAGCCAGGGGGCAGATAGGATCTCAAGATCGTTGGGGCCGTTTACGCCTTGACTCAGCAGAGGAAGAACGACCAAAGGAAGTCCCGTCCGGTCGGCGATTTGATCCAGGTACCCTTGGTTGAGATGATGACGCGCTTGGAGATGGGCGACAGCGTCGGCGAGTGGGCCTGGTTGAGGGAGGTGCCGGAGGGGGAGAGGGCTGGATAGGCTTCGAAGGCTCTTTTCGAGTTCAGCGGGGTCTGAGCATGGAACTGGGGCGGCGACGGCATTGACCACGATGCGATCAGGTTGCAACTTGAGCTTGTCGCGCAGGCGCTCGACGAGCTCGCTGGTTTCCTGAACAGGTAGTTCCTCTGCGAGGCTGACGGGGAGGATGTGAGTGCGTTCGGGATCTCGGATCAACGCTTCCACACGTTGGGCATTGCGTGCGAGGGGACCGCTTCGGACGGCGGCTCGAGCGACTTGAGGAACGTCGAGAAAGGTCAGCCCATGACCGGTGGCTGGGGCATCCAAGATGATCAAGTCGTAGCGTGGTCCCCCGTCCGATCGCTGCATTTGTTCTAGCTGCCAAACCTTGCCGAGTGTGATCAATTCTCGCCAACCCGGCGCTCCGTTCAGAAACTGACTGAGAGAACGGTTGCGTAGCGCCCTTTCAACCAGCCGCTGGGAACCGATCTGCAGGCCCAGATATTCGGCCAAGGCTGCGAAAGGCTCGATGCGCATCGTACGGAGACGGGGCCGTAGGGCCCGCCCGCGGTAACCGACGGGGTTCTCCCTTTGGCCGGTGATCAACGTGGGGATTTGTTCGAAGGCACCCACCTCAACAATCAAAGTTGAGAGGCCCTGCTGAGCAGCCGCGAGGCCTAGGGCGGCCGACACCGTCGTTTTCCCTGTCCCCCCCTTGCCCGTGACGACAATGATCCGGCGATCGAAAAGAGAGGAAGAATGTTCCGCTGACATCAGAACTCGACGACTTCGCTCAACGCTCAAGCGCTGTGCGCTGTGGGCCGAAACGCCGAGAGAGACCATGAATGGTGAATGGAAAAATGTGGACTGGACTCAGAAAATTAGCATAGGGACGCGCAGCGCCCCGATGAAGAGGGATTCGTGATCGTTACCTGCCAACGCTGCGACACGAGTTTTCAGCTCGATGATGCCCGGGTTCCCGCGGACGGGGTCAGGGTTCGCTGTTCGCGCTGTAAGGAAGCCTTCTTTCTGGCTCATCCCGGCTCCACACCGCAAGAGGCCATTAACGAGACGGTGCGGACGACCCTTGTTCAGGAAGAGCCTCGACCGCCGGACACGACCCAGGACCTGATTGAACCGGCCGGGATGGCCTCTGGCGAGGGATCAGTCTGCGAAACGGATTCAGAGGATGAACCTGATTGGGAGTTCAATATCGACCCACCGCTGATCGAGGCGCAGCCGGCGGCGTCGCCCGCCGGAGTCGATCGATCCGATCCCGTTGACTTTGGAAGTGGGGCCCATCCGCTCGACTCGGGAGTTGAAATCGCGGGTGAAGAAGCCATCGAGACGGAAACGGTTTTTGGATCGATTGATGATTATTCCTCTCTCATGATGGAAGAAGAAGCGGAGTCTGTCGCAATGAGTGGGTCTTCGGAGGAGGAACTCCGGGAGGAACAATCTGCCTGGGATCCGCTCGCGGGCCGCTATTCCGTAAATGGGGTTCAGGATCCAACACCTGCCCCGGGATCCTTCGCGGAAGATTTTCTGTCGAACTCGGATGGCGAGACGCCGAGCGAATCCAAAGCATTTTTAGCGCGACTGCCTCTGACTTCGAAACAAACACCCGATTCTTCGCAAACACTCGGCCCGGTCTCAGCGGAGTTTGCCTGGGGTGCTGGATCCGATTTAGAGATCGAGGCTGTTGGCGGCCCCGTGCCGCAAAGCATGCCCCCCGCTTGGATTTGGACTGGCCGCGTGGTGGGTTGGACCATGACCCTGGTTTTGATGGCGGTTGTCCTCGGAGCGGGGCTCTGGCCAGAAGGGTCAGGTTTCGGCGATGCGGGGCGATCTCTTCCCGGTGCGCCCTTTCAGATCCAGGAGATCAAACCCAGCTGGTTGGAGACGGCTCGGGGTGATTGGCTTCTTCGTATTCGGACTCGTTTAGAGGGGTGGCCGCCGGGTGCAGCCGCTTGGGAAGGCTCGCTCAGGGTCACCTTGGTCGATCGTTTCGGTCAACCCGTCTCGACCCCGTCCCAAGCCCTGGGCCAGCCATTGGCTGAGTTTCTCCTGAGGGAGGGGACGCCGTCGGAGTTGAGGCAGGAGCACGCGCGAAACGAGGGGCCATTGAACGCGTTTTGGGCGAGGGATGCAGGGCCCTTCGAGGTGGAAGCGGTGATCCAGAACGTTCCCGAGGAAGCCGTGGAGGCTGAGTTTGAATGGGTGCCTCACCTTCGGCCCGCTTGGCGCGTCCCCACGGATGACGCCTTTGAGGCGCCAGGGGGCAAGGCTCCGCGCCGAGCTCGGTCTTGAGACGACCGGGGCCAGTCCTATGCTGACCGAGGGGACATCTGGCGAGCTTTCCCTGCTGGGCTGGGGCCACGAGATTTCGGAAGCGTTCCCGATTCAGGTGGGTCGCTGACGCAGCGAAGGCGTCACGCCTCGGACTGCGGAGATTTTTTCCCCTCGCCTGCCGCCTGGTCGGTGACGGACTCTGGGTCGGGTGTCACGTCGATCTCGCTCCCGGTGACGCCGGCCTTGAAGTTTTTAATGGCCTTTCCCACGCCGGATCCGATTTCCGGTAGTCTGCGAGCTCCGAAGAGGATCACCACGATCACCATTATGATGGCGAGCTCAGTCGCACCCAATCCAAACATCGCGGCCTTCCGTTGAGCTCCCGGGCGCCGGTGGTCAAGCTCGCCGGGTTGAGGTGATCGAAAAAGACGACTACTAGAGAGTGCCCCCGCTGCGAGGACAGGTCAAGCGGCATTGCGGTCTGCCCCAGGGGCAATTCTCATCATCATGTGAGGCAGGAGGCGGTTTTGGCGGTTTTTAAGGCATACGACATTCGGGGAACGGTCCCAGATCAGCTGAATGAAGAACTCGCCTATGCGGTGGGTCGAGCAACGGCCCGCTTCATCGGAGGTCGGAGGCTGGTGGTTGGCCGGGACGCTCGGACCCACTCGCCTCAACTTTGCGGAGCCTTGATTCGAGGCATTGTCGACGAGGGCGTGGCGGTCGAGGATATCGGGCTTGTAGCGACTCCGATGGTCTACTACGCGGTTTTCGAGTCCGGTGCCGATGGTGGGATCATGGTGACCGCCTCCCACAACCCGGGTGAGTACAACGGTTTCAAAATCTGCCGAGAACAAGCGATTCCGATCGGCGAAGCCAGCGGCCTGCGTGACATCGAGGGCTTGGTGAACGCGGGCTGCGCCTCGGACCCTCCGGTGCAGGAGCGGGGTCTCCTTGTTGAGCGGGATGTCGTCGAGGGATACGGACGACACGCGCTCAGCGTGGGCCAAGAATGTCCCCCGCTCAAAGTCGCGATCGACTGCGGCAATGGGATGGCGAGTGTTCCTTTGGCTCCGGTTCTTGAGGCCTTGCCGCTGACTGTTGAACGCCTCTACTTCGAGCCGGACGGTCGATTCCCAAACCATGAAGCAGATCCGCTCAAGGTCGAGAACCTTGAAGACGTCTCGGAGGCCGTCCGCAGAGTCGGTGCAGATTTCGGCGTCGCGTTTGATGGCGATGCGGACCGGGCCGTGTTTGTGGATGAACGGGGGCGTCCGATTGCCTCGGACTTGATGACCGGTGTGATGGCCCGCTATCAGCTCGCTCAGCATCCTGGGGGTCGAGTTCTCTATGACCTGAGGTCGAGTCGAGCCGTCGCGGAGGAAATCGAAACCGCCGGCGGGACCGCCGAGATGTGCCGTGTTGGACACTCTTTCGTGAAGGCACAGATGAGAGAGAGCGGAGCCATCTTTGCAGGGGAACTTTCGGGGCACACCTACTTTCGCTTTGCCTCGGGCTTAATTGCCGATGATGGAGTGGCGGCCCTCGTCGCTCTCGTCGATGTGTTGGCCGCTGAACGCCGACCCCTTTCTGAAATCGTTGACCCACTGCGTCGATATCACGCGAGTGGCGAGATCAATCGCCGGGTTCAAGATCCGCAGGCTGTCATCGATCAGATTGCTGAGGAGCATGGAGAGGCTCTGTTTGTTTCGAGGCTCGACGGTCTGTTGGTTCGGTACGAGGACTGGTGGTTCAATCTGCGTCCCTCGAATACCGAGCCGGTCCTCAGACTCAACCTCGAAGCAGATAGGCCCGAGCAAATGGTCGCCGAGCGTGATCGCATGTTGGCAAGGGTGGCCGAGTTGGGGGGAGCCTGAGGTCGATTGAGTGGCGCCTAAGGCCTGGCCTGTTGAAGTTCCTCGTCGATCACGGCTTCAAAGACTTCAAGAGGCTGGGCGCCACTCAAAAAGATTCCGTTGATGAAGAAGGCCGGGGTGCCTGTCACGCCAGCAGACTCAGCGGCCAGGTTGTCGGCGTCCACCGTGGCGGCCGTTTCGGGTGCCTCAAGGCAGACTTTGAAGGTCACCGCGTCAAGGCCGACGGCTTCCGCATGGGTCATGAGGTCTTCGGCCGTGAGGGCGTTTTGCTGCTCAAAAAGTTGATCGTGGTAGGGCCAAAACAGCCCTTGGGCGTCCGCGCAGGTGGCCGCAATGGCGGCTGCTCGTGCATTGGGATGGAAGCCCAGCGGCATATGTCGATACACCACGCGAAGTTCATCGGGATATTTTTCGCGTAGCGCCTTCAACGTCGGCACCGCTCGGGCGCAATAGGGGCATTGGAAGTCGCTGAATTCAACCAAGGTCACCGGGGCGGAAGGCGGGCCCAAGCTCGGCCCGACGGCTTCGATTTGGGCGCGTTGTCGGGGCAGAGAGACCTTGACTTGGGCTTGTTCACGCAGTCCGTCCAAAATCGTTCCGATTCGCTGGCCCGCCAGAAAAGCGCGTAATGGTTCTGCGTAGTCCTCGGGTTGGGCCTCGGGCGGAAGGCGGTCTCGTGCCTGCTCGAAGAGGTCCGTGACTTCTTGCTCGCCGATCGGCGGAAGCTCGGTCAGGGAGCGATCAAGCCAGGCTTCCGGGGTTTGGCCGTCGGCCAAGGCGGCTTGCTCAAGGAGGTATTCCCCGACCAATTCGTCAACGGCTTCTTGGCGGGCGGCGTAGAGACTGGCGGCATCATCACCGAAGGCCTCATAAAACAGGGCTTGTTGGATCCGTTCATCGACCTCTGTCAGGGTGATGATATGCTGGTCGACGACTGCGGCCGTCTGGGGGGCCGCTTCGCTTGCCCCGTTCTCGAGGGCTCCGCGCCCATTTTCGCAGCCGCCACTGAGCCCGACCCCGATCAGGGCTGCCCAGCACAGAAATGCGGTCTTCTTGAATCGTTTTTTTTGTTGCGGAGTCGGCTCTTGTTTCACGTTCGGGCTTCCTCATTGTGGTTTCGATGGACGGAAAGAAGAAACGGCTCTTCGCCGGGGTTCGGTCGTCTCCCTATCCCGGGCCGATCGAGGGCATGCTTGCTCGGTCAGTTTGTACTACAGGTGCGTGGGCGCTGGCGATGGATCAAAACCGTGCCTGGATGAGATACGGGTCTCGGGAGGAGCCATGCAGGCAAATCGGGAAGGTTCCACAGAGTTCGTCCGCCCTGCGGCCGCGGGAGCGCTGGGTTCTTTAGGGCGTGGTTTTGGCCTTCCGTTTGCTGGGTTTCGCCTTTTGCTCCGAGAGCGGAGTCTTTGGGGACTTTCGGCCGTTCCGATTGCCCTCACAGTGGTGCTTTTGGCGGTCGCGATGGGTCTGATTCTTGGCTACGCGGGCTCCCTCTGGGACTTGATCGAAGGGTTTTGGCCCGCCCTGGAAGCGAGCGCTTGGTACGCCTGGCTCTGGGTGGGCCCGCTTCGAGTGTTTTTTTGGTGTCTCAGCGGAGTTCTTTTTCTGCTGTCGATCGCGGGGGGGGCGGCGCTTGCGGTGCTCCTCGCCAGCATCCTGGCATCGCCCTTTCTCGACACGCTGACTCGACGGGTGGAAACGATGGTTTCTGGTGGTGTCGAAGAGGAGGCGCATTCCGGGATGGTGGGCGGACTGCGCGAGGCGGGCCGGTCTATGGCGGCGGAGGGGGCGCGAATCGGTTTTCTGCTCCTGATTTGGCTGGGGCTGACGGGGATTGGGCTGCTGATTCCCGGCGCTCAGCTGATCACGGGTCCCCTGATGCTGGCGACGACGATTCTCTTTATGCCCCTTCAGTTCTCCGGCTGTGTGCTGGACCGCCGGCAGGTTTCCTTCTCGGCGCGGCGCCGCTGGATTTCCACTCATTGGCCGATCATGGTGGGCTTTGGACTTGCGGCCTTTGCGCTGTGTTTCGTGCCCGGGATGAATCTACTCATCTTGCCGGCTCTGGTCTCTGCGGGCACCTTGCTGGTGCTGGAAGTGCCGCTGGAAGGATCGCCGGAAGGACCGCCCGAAGGACCGCTTTAGCCGAGTGCGTCGGCAATGAACCGGTGCACGCGGTGCGCCGAGGCGTCTTCCAGGGAGTCCACTCGGCCTCCTGCCTGCACTTCCGCTTGGAACTCCCCTGGGCAGTTGCGGCGAAGCGCTTCCGCCCAAGCACTGGAATCTGGGTCAGCGAGGTCAGAGGTGAGCCAGAGCATCGAGTCGATACTCGAGGCTGCTACGACTTCCAGCAGGTCGGGCAGGCGCCCGGCGGGAGGCGTTGGCTCACCGTAGAGTGCCAAAACCGCTGCGCGTTGATCGACGGCCGCCAAGAGACCCATCAGAGGAGCGGCCCATCCACAGCCCAGTAAGGCGATTCGCTCGGTTCGAATTTGTGTTTGGTGGGTTGTCCAATCGAGCCCTCTTCGCAGATCTAACGCACTTTGCTCAACGAGGTACCGAACCAGTCCGGCCCCGTTGGGGTCGCCTTCGCTCACCTTCGTCGCATCGAGCAGTCGGGCGGACAACTTGGGGCTATGGCGCTGTCCGTGCAGAGGCCAGTCCACGGTCGCAACGGAAAGTCCCCGCCCGAGCAATTGCTTGACCGTCGCACGGTGTTCGGAATCGATGCATCCGCCCAGGTCGTACTGGAAGATGACGAGTCCGCCGTTTTGCACGTCCTGAGACTGCCAGAGCGTCCAGGGCACTCGGTCGCCCCGACTCGTTAGTTCAACCCGCGTCTCGGTGACGTCTGCCGCGAAGCCGGATGCAGGAAAGCATGGGACCACCGTGGGCGACAGTGCGCCCGAGCCTTCCGATCTGATCAGCGCCCGAGTCTCCTCGACAATGCCCATCGACTTAAGGTAGCGATCCGCCGAGGTACTGCGAATCGTGCCTTGGACTTCAGCGCGCCAGTAGAATCTTGCGGGCTCGGTAGAGATTTGACTTCACCGCATCCTCGGACTTGTGGAGTGCGCTGGCAATTTCGCTAATCGGCTGCTCGTCAATGTGATGCATGTGGATCAGCATCCTCTGCTCAGGGTTCAGCCTCGACTGGAGGGTCGCGTTGAGCTGGGCGATGCGCTCCCGCCCCTCGCAGACATCGAGGGGCGTTGGCAGATCAGAGCGTGTCCTTGCCGTGCGGGCGTGTTGGGCAGCGGATTCCTGATCGTCTTCGGCCAAGGGCACCGTCGGGTGCCGCTTCCGTTTGAATCGTCCGGCAATGACGCGACGCGTGATTCCAAAGACCCAAGCCGTGAACGAGGCCTCGCCTCGATAGGATTCGATGTTTGAAAAAACGACAATAAAGACCTCTTGCGTAATCTCCTCTGCGTCGGCTTGCGTTGCAACGCGCTTATCCACGAAGTGGTAGATTCGCTTGAAGTAGCGGCTGTAGAGCGTCGAGAACGAGGTTTCGTCGCCTTTTCTCAGGCGATCCACCAGTTCGGCGTCCGTAGGAGCGATTTCGGCTGATTGATCGTTTTTACGCATCGAGGTTGGCCTCTCTTCCCAGGTAGAGGGTTCGAGGACGGTTCCTTGGCCGGTTGTCGGTGCTTCGCTGATCTCCGGACAGGCCGCCTCTCCTAGGGGAGTGGCCGCGATGCGCGTCGAGGTGACGTTTTTTGTCTCTCCGAATCAAAAAATGTCATTTTTTTTTCGAAGATGGCCGAAAAGGAGTCGGAATCGGGCTTTTTTTTCCTCAGGGGACTAGTCGAACTCTTTCGACTCCTCCTCGCTGACCTGCAGGTCCTCGGTGGAGAGGCCGCTTCTGAAGACCATGGTCGCCGGCGACTCATGACGGCCCTGACTCCGTGCGACCGAAGGGCCTTCAGCCCTCCCCCTGGGCAGGTCTCGTTCAGTGGTCCTTAAGAGCTCAACCCAGCCAGCGGGGAGACTGCCGACCGCTGCCAGAGTCTCGGGCAAGAAGCTGGAGGCGACGACCAGAGCGCGAGCGCCCGCCGAGATGTCCGCGCCTAAGCCCGGGCTAATCTGGAGCCAGTTGGGCAGATGCTGAGCCAGCCACTCGCGATGGGCGAGTGCCCGGGTCACCGCATGGCCATCCTCACCGACTTCGGCCAGAACGATGGCGACGATCCGGCGCTGTCCATCTACTGCAACGAGGTCAATGCGCGATTCGAGGGCAAGCACATCTTCAGCCACGATCCGAAGAGTGGGGTCGAGTCTCTCGAGTGCTTTACGCAGTGCGCCGCGACGAGCGGCTGTGGGGGAGGGGAGGTCAGTCACCCATCACCTTTCCGGCGTCCTCAAGGAGGGTGACGGCCACGTCTCTCAGTGCTCGCGCAGCCATGGACTGCGGGTGGCATAGGCCGATGGGTCTCTGAGCGACGATGGTTCGGTAGACCAGTAGATCATCGACCAATAAGCCGTAGCTCAGCAGCTCGCGGCGGAGATGCCTTTGAAAGGCGAGGGCAACTCGCGCATAGCTTTTTTCAGCCTGCTCGCGGCGGTCGACGCCATGAATGGTGAGGCCCAGGCGGGCTTCGGGGCACACCTGGGAGATCAGCTTGCCCAGGGCATAGGTCTCGCGGAGGTCGTTGCGGTGGGCCGTGCTGAAAAGAAGAGTCCAGCGCAAGCAAGGCCGAACGGCCGCGGGCTGACGCAACCAAGTCGGCGGGACTCTGAGGACGATCAAACCGCCTCTTTGGTTCGCCGGGGCGCGTGTCGAAGCCAAGTGGCTCACATGGGCCATGATGTTCTGGGGATCCCGATCAGGGATCTTGATCAATTCAGCCCCCAGCGGCCTTTCTGCCAGCTCAGGCCAGAGCGGAGACGGTTCATCGAATTCGGGGGTCACGAGCAGGGCTCGGGCCCCGAGTCGAGCCATCTCGACTGTCAAATTCCACGCAAATGCGGCTCGGAGTACATCTTGATCGCCGATTGGGAGCGCGAGAACCGGCAGAGAAGCCCTCCCTGCTCCTTGGGTCGCGGAGGTGGGGGCCCCGCCGCAATCCATGTCTTCTTGGTCGAAGACGGTCGAATCGGCGGTCTCTGGTTCGGAGGCGGGGATTTGTTGCGAGAAGTCGCGGGCCATGACGGTCCCCCGACTCTACCGTACGTGGAGCACGGAATTGGGGTGGCCCATCGGGCCGGCCACGGAATCTGGATTGCCGGGATCGGTGCACCACTCGCCGTCGATGACGCAGCGGTACTGGTAGGTGCCGGGCGCGAGGCGAAGCACTTTGGTCCAGACGCGATCGGGACCGTTGGATTCGACGCGAGAGGCGACATTTTTGTCGGGAACCCAGCCATTGAAATCTCCAGCGACTCGGACGTCTCCGGATGTTTCATCTTGGAAGTGGATCAGGACTTCTCGCTCGAGCGTCGGGGCTACGTTCCCGTCCTCCGCCAGGAAGTGTTGACGCGCGCGGACAGAGGGACGCCAGATTGCAACCTCGGCGGCGGCCGCCGCATAGTCTTCCGCGCCAGGGGTCGAAGGCGCATAGCGATGGATGGGCATTCCGTGGCGAGCGGCCTCTTGGAGCTTGACATTCTGACGGATGACGGTGTCAAAGCAGTGCTCGTAGAAGAGGGTTCGAATGTCACGGAGAGTTTCCCGTGCGTAGCGAGTTCGACCGTCGAAGAGGGTGGGAAGGACTCGCGCGTTGAGGCTGTGTCCGATCCGTTCTTCGAGAAGCCCAATCGTACTCAGCAGTTTCTGGACTCCATCTACCGCAAAGAAGCTGGCTTCGAGGGGCACAATGACGCTTGTCGAGGCCCAAAGTGCATTCAGTGTCAGGAGGTTTAACGCAGGCGGGCAGTCGATCAGGACGAAGTCATAGACCCATGGAATGGAATGAAGAACCGACTTCAGCCGTCCGGTTTTGGCGCCGCTTTGCTTGAACGAAATTCGGTGTTCCAGGTCGGAAAGAGCCAAGCTCGCTGGCGCCAATTCAATTCCGGTCGAGACTTGGATCAGAATCTGTTCAAGGCGGGTGGGGCCACCGGGGTCGCTCAGGACCTCGCAGAGGTTCTGGCTCAGCTCGTCGGGGTCGATTCCCAGTGCCAAAGTGGCGTGCGCCTGTGGATCCATGTCAACGACAAGAACCCGTGAGCCTTGTGCAGCCAGCGCGCCGGCCAAGTTGACCGTAGTGGTCGTTTTTCCGCAGCCCCCTTTTTGATTCACGATGCTGAGGATACGGGTCTCGGTTTGGCCCATCTTCTTGGCTGCTGCTTGGATACTTCTTGAATCCCCCCCCATGGCGCCGTCCCCCCGAACGAGCAGATTTATTTCAATTCAGACTCACCTGCGGCCTCCCTTATCGCGCGCATTTCGTCTGGCGTTTCACGTCCCCCCTAACTCTTCCCCCTCGGCCCGCTCCGCGTTGCCTTTCTCCTGCGAAGGCCCTCGCGCTTGTCTCAGGCTCTTTGGGCGAGGACGGATGCGGTCTGCGCGGTTTCCTGTGTCGCCTTCGGGTTGCTCGGGCCCCGGTGTCCGGCTCGCCAATCCGCCAGTTCGCGTTCGAAACGAGCGACTTCGAATACCCACTCTTGTCCGCTAATGGCTTCGAAGGCGGCACCGTCGTGGAGCACGAGAACAACGTCCCCAGTCGCCACGAGAGTCAGCGCTGACAGCGGGCGGCGAATGTTAGGCAGCATGCTTCGAAGGGCTTGAATACTGGTTCGAATCCGTTGCACGGAAACGCCGGAATCGATCAGCCTCTTGGCTGCTTTCAGGGCGACGAGATCTTCGAAGGTGTACCGATGGTGCCCACCCGGGGTTCTCTCCGAGGGCACCAGAAGGTTGGTCTGGGACCAGTACTGGAGCTGTCGTCGTGAAATCCCGAGAAGCTCCACCACGTCCTTCGTTCGGTAGACGCTTTGAGTCGTCCCGGACTGGGCGACTGCGGATTCTCTAGCCGCCGACGGCAGTATGTTGGATGAGGTTTGCACGGTGTACCTCCTCGAGCCCACTTGGATCCAGAATATCTACTTGAGGCGGAAAGTGTGCCCCGGCCTCCGGGCCTGGAGCGACTCGCGCTCCGATCCGGATTTTTTTCGGGTTTAAAATATCAGCGGAATTGACGATGGGATGTCCAACTAACAATCCGACACTCTTCAGCTAAGATCGAGAGCGCCCTAAAGTCAACCCAATTCTCGAAAAAATGTTCGATTTTGGCCCTTTCGGATAGAATCAGCTCTTCTCAGGCCCCCTCGAAGCGGTTTTCTGGTGGGGGATGCCGACTGAGTTTCCGGATGCGACGGGCGGTGTGGATGTGCCATATTACCCGGGGGGATTTTGCTTCCGGTTTGACAGCACTTCGGATACCCCAAGCCTTTGGCGCCGTGTGGAACCCGCCCTGCGCTGCTCTCACTCTCTAGGTCAGGCGAGATCATGACGGACGAATCTCAAAATCGAGGCGACGACCCGGATGCCGCTTTGCCGCGCGTTGGCAAAAAGGGGGCAAAGCGCGTTTTGATCTTGGAGGAGAATGGGATCGCGCGCCCTTATATGCGAGGCATCATGGTTCATTCTTTGATGGCCCGGGGGTTTAGCTTCGAAATCGCCTACGAGACCGCCAATGACGTGGCCGATCACATTAGAGGGCGTCGCACCGTCAAACGATCAGAAATCAGCACGATGGTGAGCGAGCGTCTTGGCGGTGAATACGAGCACCAGCCGCCGATTCCGATTCCGATCACCGTTGAAGTCGAGAATGGCCGGGGCTTGGCTTCCTTCTCGAAGGGGACCCTCTCCCAGTCCTTGCTGGCTGCTTCCATCGAGCCGGACGTGGCCTTTGAAGTGGCCAAGGAAATCGAAGTGGGTTTGATCGCCGATGGTTTGGCCTCTGTCACTCGGGAGGAATTGCGAAGCCGTGCCTACCGGCAACTCGCTCATCGCTTTGGTCGGCGCACCGCCGAACGGTATTTGGTCTGGAGGGAATTTGAAGAGCCGGATAAGCCGGTGATCCTGCTCCTTGGTGGAGCGGCAGGGGTTGGGAAGACTTCTCTCGCTTTGGCGGTCGCTCAGCGGTTGGGGATTCGAAGAGTGCTCAGCACGGATTCGATTCGCAATGTGATGCGGTTGACGCTTTCGTCAGAATTGATGCCAGCCTTGCACGCTTCGTCGTTCAATGCTCACCGGGGAGCGCTGACGCCGGGCGAGAATGAGGAGGCTTTGGTCGAAGGCTTTATGGACCAATCTCGAGCGGTTTCGGTCGGGGCTCGAGCGATCGTCGAGAGAGCCATCGAGGAAAATACCAGCCTAGTTCTGGACGGAGTCTCTTTGGTTCCAGGGTTGATCGATTTGGAAGCCTATCGATCCAGCGCTCATATCTACTTCCTGCTGGTCGCGCGTTTGGATGAGGACGCCTTTCGAGGGCATTTTGAATTGCGGGCTAAGCGTCAGAAGCACCGACAAGCCGCTCGCTACGTGGAGCGGATGAGCGAGATTCTCACAATTCAGGAGTGGCTGCTCGAGCTCGCAGATCGCTACCAAACCCCGATCGTCGACAACATTACTTTAGAGGGGTCGACGCTGTTGGTGATTCGGCACGTCGTCGAGTCACTGCGGAAAGAGAGCGCTCGCGAATTAACCGAGGTGGACTGATCCGGCTTTCGCCTTGAGCTTGGTCTGCCCGGTTACTCTACAGGGAGCAGATGGCACATGTTGCGGTCTGCGCCATGCTTGGGGTTCTCCCGAAACGCTTGAGAGGAAGCCATGCGAAGTTCGCCCCCCGCTCTACGCACACTGTCTGAGTTGCGAGCGTCGGGATATCGATCCCGGACCCTGCGCGAGGAATTGCGCGAAAATTTACTGAACTACTTGCGGGTAGGTCGCCCGCTCTTCGAGGGAATTCAAGGTTACGAAGAGACCGTCGTGCCGGCGGTTGAAAACGCTTTGCTCTGTGGTCACGACATGATCTTTCTTGGAGAGCGGGGGCAGGCCAAGTCTCGAATGATTCGAGCCTTGACCGGCCTTCTCGACGAGTGGATTCCGTACGTGGCGGGGAGTGAGATTCGGGATGATCCGGAGGCGCCCGTTTCCATCCAAGCGCGGGAGGTCGTCGAGCAATGCGGGGGTGAGACGGAGATCGCGTGGCTCCACCGATCGGAGCGGTACGGCGAAAAACTTGCGACGCCAGACGTTTCAATTGCCGATCTGATCGGAGATGTAGACCCGATCAAAGTGGCGGAAGGGCGCCATCTCTCCGACGAGTACACGATTCATTTCGGCATGCTCCCCCGGAGTCATCGCGGCCTTTTTTGCATCAACGAGTTGCCCGACCTCACCGAGAAGGTGCAGGTCGGTCTGTTTAATGTGATGGAGGAACGAGACGTTCAAATTAAGGGTCACAATGTGAGATTGCCCTTGGATGTCCTCGTCGTCGCAAGTGCCAATCCAGAGGACTACACCAGCCGTGGTCGCATTATTACACCCTTGAAGGACCGCTACGCCGCCCAAATCCGCACCCATTACCCGTCTCGTAGAGAGACGGAACTCTCCATCGTCGAAGCAGAGGTTCAGCTGCCCCGTGTCGAGGATATTCAGGTCCGGGTTCCGGATTACATGGCGGATATCGTTGGGGAGGTGACGTTTCAAGCGCGCAACAGCCCGGACGTTTGTCAGGCCTCTGGGGTTTCAGTCCGAATGACCATTGCAAACTACGAAACCATGGTGGCGAACGCAGTCCGACGGGCCCTGCGGCACGGGGAGGCCGCGGCCATACCGAGGGTGTCGGATCTGGATGCATTGGCTTCCTCAACCACCGGAAAAATCGAACTTGAGTATGCGGGTACGGAGATGAGCGACGAGGAACTGCTTCAGGGATTGCTCCGCCGCGCGGCGCATCGGGTCTTCGAAGAGCAGGCCTTGGGCGAAAAGCTGAAACCTGTTGTGGAGGCCTTTGATTCCGGTTGGCAGGTGGAGGTCGCTGCGGACCTGGCGGCAGTGGACTATCTCGAGGGGCTCGATGAAATCGCGGGCCTGCGACAGGCCGCGGTCGAGCTGGCCGGAGGCGATTCGCCAGAAGCCCTGGCGTCCGCGATTGAATTCATCCTCGAAGGCCTGCATCTGGGTAATCAGCTGAATAAGAATGTGCGTGAGGGGCGAGCTCGGTATCAGGTCGCTTGATATTTGATGACTGAGGGTTTGGCGTAAACGAATGAAGCTCTACCGATACAGTCGATGGGACGGCAGCCAAGACGAGTTCTCGCTCGATCCGGGTCGAGCGCTTGATGTTATGTCGGACCTCCTGATGGAAGGCATGAGCGCCGGCGAAGCCCTGGAGTGGATGAGGCGCGTTGGTTTTCAGCTTGGTGGTCTGGATATGCCCGTTATGGGCGTCGATGAGCTGGCCAGTCAACTTCGCGAAAAAATTCACAATCTGCAGCAGCAATGGGATCTCTCCGAGTCCATGACGGAATGGCGCGAGCGACTTGAGTCGATCCTGTCTCGGGAACAGCGCTGCCTTGAATCTTCCCAGGGACATGAGTCGGCCCGGATGAACGATTTTATGGAGCGTCGTCATCGCGATACCAATGGAGTGCCCGAGGCGATCGCAGCCTTCGACGACTACACATTCGAGGATGAGGGAGCGGGACAGGACTTTGAATCCCTCCGACAAGAACTGGAGCGCATGCGGGGGCTCAAGAGGTTCTTGGACAGGGAAGGGCAGCACTTTACTGGGCCAGAAACCGCCGATTATGAAACGGCCCAGCAGATTCGGAGTCAGGTCGAGGGCTTCGAAAAAATGATGAGCGACCTTGAGAGCGGAGACTTCGAGTCGGTGTCCCGGGATGAGCTTCGGGAAATGCTTGGAGATTCTGCCGTTCAGTCCTTCGTCTTGCTTCGTGATTTAGAGGAGCGGATGTCTCAAGCAGGTCTCCTAAGGGATGGGGGGCTGACTCCGAAAGCGATTCGGCAGATCGGCGCTTCGGCTCTTGCCGATGTTTACGGCGCTCTTCGGAAGGGCCTGTTGGGAGAGCACGATACGCCGGGTTTTGGCGCGGGGCTGCTCAGACCCGATGAGACGCGGCCGTGGCAGTTCGGCGACTCATTGGATCTGGACGTGGTCAAAACGGTTCTTAATGGCGTGAAGCGGAGGGAAGCCGCAGAGTCCCCCCTGCGAACTCGGGGCCTTCGGCTGGAAGTGGAAGATTTCGAAGTTCGTGAGTTGGATTACGCCACTCAGGCTACGACGATCTTGTTGTTGGATATGAGCTGGTCCATGTCTTGGGCGGACCGGTTTCCCGCAGCCAAGCGGGTGGCCATGGCGATGGATCAGCTCATTCGAACCCGATATCCCCGAGATCAT
The DNA here is from genome assembly GCA_029268645.1 of Myxococcota bacterium. Taxonomy (GTDB): domain Bacteria; phylum Myxococcota_A; class UBA9160; order UBA9160; family UBA4427; genus TMED88. The sequence continues at coordinate 6,371 of JAQWNI010000194.1, read as the reverse complement.
TTCTCGGTGGTCGGATTTTCGACCCGTGCTCGGGAGCTGCCGATTCGAGACCTTCCCGAAGCGTGCTGGGACATGGGGGATCCCTTTACAAATCTCCAAGAGGGACTCATCTTGGCCGAGCAGTTGATCCGCCGACATCGAAGTGCGACGCCCCAAATTCTGGTCATTACGGATGGTCAGCCGACGGCCTACTTTGAAGCGGGTAGTCTCCGAGTAGAATGGCCCATGGGAATGGGCGGGGTTTCGCCTCATGCGGTGGCTGAAACCTTGAAGACTGTCAAGCGGGTCACCCAGCAGGGCATCACGATCAATACCTTCATGCTTGATGATGCACCGGAACTGGTGGGCTTCGTTGAACGCATGACCCAGATTAATAAGGGGCGCGCTTTCTATACTCATCCGCATCAGCTTTCATCCTTTTTGATGGTTGATTACATCAGCCAGAAAAGAACCCGCCGTAATGGATAGGGGGAGAGTTGCGATGGAGGGCGCCGGCCGATGGGCCCAGGGGGGATGGGGAACCATTCGAGGGATTCGCGCGCGTCGGGCTGTCCGAAGTCGATCGGGTTGTTGGCTCGACGTTCTCGTGGACGGTCCGTTTTCCGAATTTGGATCGACAGGCGCCCGCGGAAACGCGCTCGGCTTCCTCGACCTTCTCAGGACGCTTGAGGCTGGATCTTTGGATCCTCGTTTTGAAGGATTGGTGCTGAGGGTGACCGGGCGCCTCGGGAGCTTTGGCCAAGCTGAGGCATTGGGTCGAATGGTCGCGCAGTGGCGAGCTTCAGGTCGACGTGTCGTTGTCTGGGCGCGAGGACTTTCCATCGAGCAGTACGCGATGGTGGCGGAAGCTGATGCGCTCTGGATGCCAGAGAGTGCTGAACTCCAGCTGATTGGGCTCTCCATCGAAAGGTTCTTCGTGAAAGGGCTGCTCGATCAACTGGGAATTCGCCCCGAGGTGGTCCACGTCGGGCGCTACAAGAGTGCGGGGGAGGGGTTCACGCGCCAGGGGATGTCGGAGACCGAGCGTGAGCAGCTCGATGCGTGGCAGGGCGATGTCTTCGACGGACTCGTTCGGGTCATCGCTTCTGGAAGGGGCCTTTCGGAGGCTGGGGTGCGTGACCGGATCGACAAGGGGCCTTATCCAGCCCGCCTCGCTCTGGAGCTTGGCCTGATTGACGGGATTGCCTACGCGGATGAACTGGATGACCGCCTTGAGGCAGAGAGCTTGAAGCGGCCAGCGGACCATCGTCACGCTCGGCGCGTGCACCGGATCGATGCTGCGCTGTATTTCAAGGCGTGGGTTTCCCGGGGTCATGCAGCCCGAGTTTTCGGTGCCCCCGCTCGAATCGTGCAGTGGGTGGCTTCAGGGCAGATTGCCAGCGGCGGAGCGGGACGTGGAATTTCGGAGATCGGGGTCGGCCAGCTGCTCAAAACTGTTCGGACTGACCCCTCGGTGCGGGGTCTTTTACTTCGAATCGACAGCCCCGGTGGCGACGCATTGGCGTCCGACTTGATTCATCGAGAGATTGAGAAAACACGACTCGAGAAACCCATCGTTGTGTCCATGGGGGATGTGGTTGCCTCCGGAGGCTACTACATGGCTGCTGGGGCCGACGCGATCTTTGCCGAGGCGAGTACTCTGACTGGATCGATTGGGGTGGTGGGCGGGAAAATGAATCTCGGAGAACTCTACGACAAGCTCGGAGTCGCCCGAGACGGCGTGAGTCGAGGCGCTCGGGCGGGGCTTTTTTCCGAGGCCCGTGGCTACTCGGCTGATGAACGCGCCGCCGTTCGCCGCGAAATGGAGATGATTTACGATATATTTCTCGATCGCGTTGCGCGTGGCCGAAATTTGGATCGTGCTTCCGTTGAGACGATGGCCCAGGGCCGGGTATGGAGTGGTCACCGCGCGCTTGAGTTGGGTCTCGTGGATCACTTGGGCGGACCGCTCGAGGCGCTGCAGGACTTGGCCCATCGCGCGGGTTTGGCCAAGGATGAGCACTATCCGATCGTTACGCTCCCTCGGCCGTCGTTCTTGCCGGGTTGGATGGTCCCGCTGCTATCTGGTTGGGGTGCGGGGCCTGCGGCTTCCTGACCGTGAAGTGACTTAACGAACATCAATCGACCCATTCGGGCCCGCTAGGGCGAGCCAAGGATTAAAATGGGACGTTCCCTTAAATACGATATTCCCGGTGAAGACTGGCGCGTCAGCGCTCTTGATTTTTTCGAGACTCGTTCGGCCGAGGCTTCGCTACAGGATTCGACGTCGGCTGCGGCGGTATCGACCGAAGGTGGGTCGCCCCGGAGCGTCGAGTTGCTCTTTGCCCAGACGCTCGATCCGCCCCTTAAGGTGGTGCTCGAAATTGGATTTGGCCGAGGAGAGTTTTTGCTTGATTTGGCAGAACGATTCCCGGGAACCGGATTCTTGGGGGTCGAAGTGTCTTTTAAACGAGTTCTGAAATTAGCTCGTAAATTGGCCCGAACGGAATTTGAAAATGTTCGACTCCTCGAGGCCCGGGCGGAGAATGTTGTTCGAGATCTTCTACCGGCCGAAAGTCTGGACGAAGCTTGGATCAATTTTTCGGACCCCTGGCCTAAAGCTCGTCACGAAGGCCGAAGGCTGATTCAGCCGGTATTTGTTTCCGAACTCACGACGTGCCTCAAACCCGGTGGATGGCTTCATGTGGCGACCGATGACGTTCCCTATGCGGAACAAATCTCTGAGGTCCTCGACGAGGAGGGAGAGTTGATCTCGGACCATCCGTCTCGGCCTTGGTTGTCAGAGGTGCCCGGGAGAATGCATACGGGCTATGAAGAGGAGTGGCGTGAGGCGGGGCGGCCCCTTCATTTTTTTGAATATCGCCGCCGACCCAAAGCAGGTTCGGAGTCGTCACTGTGATTGAGGAAGCATCGATGCAGGAAGCCGTCGCTGTGCGTCAGCCGAATCTCAAGGATTTTGGTTACGACGCGCTTCGAGAGAAATTTCAGCAGGAAGGCTGGTCCGCCTATCGAGCCGATCAGGTTCTCCGCTGGATCTATGCACGAGGGGTCAGCGACGTGCGCTCGATGACTGATCTTCCCGTCGAGGTGCGCGATCGCCTGATCCGCGAGTGGGAGATGGATGCACTGAGCTTGAAGGCGGTGCAGAAGTCTCAGGATGGAACTCGTAAGCTGGCGCTTCGTACCCGGGATGGCTCGACGATTGAAGCCGTGATGATTCCGGAGGAGCGTCGAAATACGCTCTGTGTATCCACCCAGGTTGGCTGCCCTTTGGCGTGTTCATTTTGCGCTACAGGGGCGATGGGGTTGACCCGAAATCTCCGGGCTTCGGAAATTGTCGAACAGGTTTTACTCGCTCGCTCTGTTTTAGACCCAGACGAAACCTTGACCAACGTGGTCTATATGGGAATGGGCGAGCCTCTCCTGAATTGGTCGGCGGTCGCCGAATCGATTCGGATATTGACGCACCCCAAGACACTGGCGATGGCGCCCCGGAGGCTGACGGTTTCGACATCGGGAATCGTTCCGCGAATTCGCGCACTTTTGGAGTTGGCTCCTGTCAATCTGGCGATTTCTCTACACGCGACTACCGACGCGGTTCGCGACATTCTCGTTCCTCTTAATCGCCGTTTTCCCTTAGCGACGCTTCTGGGAACACTCAAATCGGAGCCCCTGATCGGACGACGTCGGCCGGTTTTTTTTGAATACACCTTAATGGAGGGCATTAACGATTCGATCGCTGACGCGCGTCGACTACCGTCTCTCCTTCAGGGCATCCCGTGCAAGCTGAACGTGATACCCATGAACCCGCATGCTGACGCGCCCCAGCGCCCTCCGGATCGCGCCGTCTGCGATGCCTTTATGGCGGAGCTGCACCGCGCGGGCCTGCGGGTCACGCTGCGGCGCAATCGCGGGGCCGATATCGACGCGGCCTGCGGTCAGCTGGCGGCTCGAGAGGCGACGGAGGGGCGCTCTGAGCTCGGCGGATCCAGCTGAGTTGTAATCCTGAAGCTTGGTTGCCCGAGAGTCCGGGATCGATTTCAGCCAAGGCCCACACGCTCCGAAACATCAGGAAGGGGGCGCGGTCCTGAATGCTCTATGCGATTGGCGATATCCATGGTGAACTCGAAAGGCTGGAAGCTCTCCTCGGCGTCCTGCCTCTGACCTCGGCCGATCGATTCGTTTTTCTCGGAGACTACATCGATCGGGGTCCTGAATCGCGCGCCGTCATCGATCGTTTGATCGCGCTGGAGCGCGAATATCCATGTGTATTTCTTCTCGGAAATCACGAGTCGATGTTGCTCGATTTTCTGGGCCATTCGGGGCCAGCTTATTGCGGGGGGAGTGCCCTGTTTTCGAATGGCGGTGACAAGACATTGGCGGAGTATGGTTTTTTCGATCTACCGGCCTCCTCCCGATCCAGCTTTACGTTGCCCAAAAGTCATGAAGCCTTTTTTCTGCGTTTGAAGCTCTATCACAGGGAAGAGGATTACCTATTCGTTCACGCCGGGTTGGATCCGAGACAGTTGGATCGAAAAAGTGCCGAGTCGGCGTTGCTGCATTGCCGGGTTGAGCACCTGCTTTGGAATCGAACCAGCCCCACTCGTCCTCATGGTTTGGGCATCACGATCGTTTACGGGCATACACCGAGCGAAGACCTGGAAGTGAGATGGAATACGCCCTTCAGTATCGGGATCGACACAGGGGCCGTATACGGAGGGCCTCTGACGGCATTGCGGTTGCCCGATCTCAAGGTTTTTCAGGCCGACTGAGGGCCCGTCTCGCGCTTGAGAAGTTCTTCCCGTTTCTAGCCGAGGCCTTGTTTCACTTTTCGCGTTCGGGCGTTCTCGATCCAGCCTCGCCGTTTGAGCACGGGAACCGTAATTCGCGCCCCTTCTGGCGGAGAGTTGAAATCGACGTCGGGATTGTACTGGCGGAGAAGCCAGAGGGGCACGTTGAACCGTCGATGGGAGAGGACCCAGAGCGAATCGCCGCGCTCCAAGCGATGAAATTCCGTGCCCGAGATTTCCCACTCCGAAAAGAAATCCTCCTGAATGCCTTGATGGTACTCGAGCCTGTGTCGTTCGAAGTCCTCTGGTCGCGCCCTTGAAAAATCGAGTCGAAGGCGACTGTGAACGGGCAGAGGTTGTCCGTATTTCAGCTGGTTGATCGAACGAAGCCGGCTGGCCCGGATGCCCAACCACTCCGCATAGTGGCCGAGGGTTTCCATGGCCTGAACTTCGATCGTGCCATCGTGGCCGACCGAGTAGTCGTTGGGGTCCGCGAGTAAGCCCGTCGTGTCTGTCGCCCGACTCTGCCCGGCCTCGGCGGCGACTTCTGCGAAGGCGTGACCTGCATTTTTTGAATCATCCGTTGCGGGAGCCGGGGTTCCAGTGGCCGGCGCTGCCAAAGAGGCCGGCGGCGGGCCTCCCGTTTTTTTTCTCGGTAAAGCCTGGACGATGCGCGCGTTTTGCGGTCGTGCCGGTGCTCTGCGAAGCTGCAATACCTGCCCAGGTTGAATGCGGTTTGGGTTTTTGAGCCCGTTGAGGCTGGTCAGTTCTTTCTCAGACACGCCAAAGCGTCGGGAGATGCCTTGCAGCGTATCGCCTCGCTGGATCGTGTATCGCCCTGAGCTGGGCAGGGCAGAAGGTTGACTTCCCGGCTGTCGAGAGGCCGCGGTGGAGGCGGCGCGAGGCCGATCGCCGGGCAGCCGGAGCTTTTGCCCTGCACGGATCCGGTGCCGGCTCCTGAGGCCATTGAGGGCTTGTAGGTCGGTGACCCTGAGTCCATAGGCTTGGGCGATGCCCGATAGAGTCTCCCCCCGCTGAACGACGTGGTGAGCGTCGCGAGTTTGTCGGGCATGGCGGTGCCCGGAGGGCACGCTTTGTAGGGCCTGCTTCATGGGTCGACTCAGTTCTGCCCGCGGTACTTTGAGGTTAAATCCCCGTGGAATCCTCTTGTCACCGCGCCAGACGCTGGGGCGTAGGGCCGGATTGGCTGTGCGAAGTGTGTCGATGGGGACTCCCAGGGCCTCAGCTAGGGAAGAGGGCGTGCCATAGAAGGGTATCTCGACTTGGTCGTAGTCGATGGCGGTGTCGGGAACGAAGGGGCCGAAGTGCTCTTCGGGATTTTTTGCGATCCGAGACGCCGCAACGAACTCGACATAGAAGTTGCGAGACGCGAAGCCAAATGTGCGTCCCTTGTACTCTCGTATGATGCGTTCGATGTCCCGTGTTCCCAGTTTTCGGACGGCCCGACGCATTCCCGAGGCGCCGTGATTGTAGGCTGTGATCGCGAGTGGCCAGCTACCGGTGACTCGGTGGTTTTGTTCGAGCAAACGGGCGGCGGCCAGCGTGGCGAGGTAGGGGTCG
>JAQWNI010000193.1 GCA_029268645.1 Myxococcota bacterium | reverse complement strand
AAGCGAATCTAGAGCCTCGACAAAAACGGGACCGTCGCGACCGCCAGCGAGTCTCCTTGCTGCTTGCCCTCACCGATCCGGTTCATAAACGTGCTTCCGATCATCTTCTGCATGTGGTCGATCCCCGGGTAGTAGACGACGGCCACGGATGAGAATTTCGCCTCGCCTTCCACTGTCACCGCACGCCCCAAGTGCATCGGGCCATGGGCTCGCTCGGCCATCGCGCTCATCATGCTCTGCGTGTAGGCACGATCTGCCGCTCTCTGTGCCGCGTCGCCGGGCTTGATCAGATTAAAAACCACCACCGCATCTTCGCTCAGATGCCGAAGCTTCTCGAGCGCCTCCACTTCCTTGATCATGGCTTTCTGTGCTGGAAAGGCCGCCTCGCCGGCGGGAATAAACGGAAAGGGAGACGGAGTCCGACGCAGGAGGTCGGTTGCGCGGAGCATCAACAGGGCTTGCGGAATCATTAAATTGGTCAGTGCCGGACGCTGGAATCCATGGATATAGACCTTTTCGAAACCTGCGAGGGCCTGCCGCAGCTCCGTTCGTTCTTGGGCGGCATCGAACGCCTGACGCGAGTCATATTGAACGAGAAGGACAGCATTCCAGTCGTTTTCGACCTGCTCCGAGCGGACCAATAGAGCAGCGGCTTGACCGGCATACATAAGCCGCCCCGAACCGGACGATTCAAGAGCAGAGCGCAGCGATCGCGATGCGTCGATCACGTCCTGCCCCGGCTTCCCTTTTAGATAGATCACCGCATGAAACGTTTGACTGGGATACAGCACGGGCTGCTGATCTTGGACAATTTCACGACGGGCCTTCAAATATCGTCGATGCTGCCACAAGCACACGCCGACAGCGGAAAGGCCAATCAGGCCAAGAAGACTCAGCAATGTGCCCACGATGCTCATGGTCTCTATCCTTCCCGACGTCGGTTGAGTGGCCCGGTTCCGGCCTGGGGACTTTGAAGATCCCACTTCCATGGTCAATCTAGACCCGCAGTGCCGCGGTTTCCCAATGCGCGATGAGGGCGTCCGCGGCCATCTCGGCGCCATCCCCAAACATCCACCAATGATTGAAGCCTTTCAGCGGAAGAGTTTGGGCACCGAGCCGCATGGCGACTTCCGTGTACATCGGCTTGGTCCCAGCGAAGTGATCTTCCGTTGGGATGAAGATCAGACCCGGGCGCCGTGCGGCGTCCACCAAGCGCATCCCCAAATTGGCCATGGCGGGTTGGACCGCCGAGCGATAAAGCGCGAGGATGCAGCGAGCCATTTCTTCGTTCTGGCCAGCCGAGACCCGCGCCGCCGTTTCGGAGGGAATCCCCAGCCCCGCCAGCATCGCGGCCCGGTCCGCGGGAGCGCCACCCATCATGGCCTGCACGGCTTGCTCTCCCGCCTCGGGTGTCTGAAAAGCTTGGGCCAGATCGTGCCAAGTGTACTCCGGGTGGATGAGGCCGGCGGAATCCGCGGTCCAAGAGCGGATCAAGTCCGGGCGGGCAGCGAGGACACCGAAGACATGCCCCGCACCCCAATCGTGGCCCACCAGATCAACGGGTCCACCCAGCGCTTCCAACTCGGCGACCAACCAATCACGGTAGTTCGATTGGCTCGGTTCGAAGCCTTTCGGAGCCGGCGCTCCAAAGCCCGGTGGCGTCAGCAATTGGATGTCGCCGACGCCGCGGCTCTTGAGTTGATCGACAAGAGCACTCCAGATGGCGCCGGTTTCCGGGACACCATGAACGAACACTTTGGGCATTGGAACCTCGAGACTGGATCAATTGAAGGAAAATGAAATCGGCTGAGTACAGCTCACATCGTGCATGCTGAGTGGCGCCGACGGGCTACTCAGGACCTTCCAACACGGCGGCCGCAACAATCAGCGGATTCTTTGATTCATCGAAGCGAACGTGCGACGGAGCCGGAAAGTGGTTTGTACTGCCATCTGCCTGCTTCTGGGCGATCACGCTCACAACCCCAAGATCCGCGGGGCACGGCCTTCCCACCTGGGCGTCCGTTACGGGTGTCGCTTGCGAGCGAAGGGACCGGAGCGTTGTGAGCGCGACAGGCGCTGACTCGCAACCGCCCTGCGGGTCTGGGTTCGTGTATTGCCATTCGCCGTTATCGCTCTGTTTCAGGGGCATGGGTGACGCGGGAATCGGCGGGAGCCCAGGACCCGTGACGATGCGATCCGGTTGAACGAACTGCGCATACTGGGCCAGGCTGGTGGCGACGCGTAGCTCGGATTGGCCACGAGCCCGCTCGAGGAGACCCAGGCTGATCGCGAAGAGCCCCGAAGCGCCCGACCCATAGTCGACCGACCCGGCCACACCGAGCCAGTTGCGGAAGCCGCTGCGGCTGTCCTCCGCGTAGGCTTCGACGATGCCGGTTCCGATCTGCAAGAGCGGGTCGTAGCCAGGCCATTCGGTCCGGGGGTACGCCGAGATCGTGCAGTAGATGGCCTCCGGGCAAATCGCGTGAACCGAATCCGCATCGACGCCCAGTCTCTTCGCGGCTTCGGGACGCATGTTACGGATGACGATGTCGGCTTCCGCGATCAGCTGGCGGAGACGCTGCTGTCCAGCGTCGGACTTGAGATCCAACGCGATGTTCTCCTTCCCGCGTTGGACGTCGGCGGCGACACTCACTTCGATGAATTTCTCGTGGTACGGCTCGGGAGCACAAACGCGGGTGACCTGGGCGCCGTGTTGCGCGAGGGTCAGACCGCAATACGGTGCGGCGACCACGGTGGTGAACTCGAGCACGCGGAGCCCGCTCGCAAAGCCCCCGGGGTCGCCTCCCGGGGTGGGGCCTTCCAACTCGAAGCCGGGCTCTTGATTCCACGCCTCCAGAAGCAGAGCCGGGGCGGAAACGATTGTCCGCGGTCGGAAAGACGGGTCCGCTCCCTGCGACGGGCCAACGCGGGTTGTGACGGAACGCCCAAACGTGGCGATGGCCCCCACGAGCGGATCGTCGAAATCGGCACGCAGACCCATCTCGCGAACGAAGGGTTGCTCGAGCCACTCTTCCGTGGTGCGGAAGACGGTGGCCGGAACGACGGGCGCCAGCCGCTCCACCCAATACTCGGAGCTCTGCTTGGTGAACGCCTCCACCAGGAGCGCCGCGAGCTTCCTGTTTTGACGGATCCCGAGGCTCCCGGATCGATCGAAATCGCTGTCTTTGATGCCTGCGACGCGGACGGCTTCGTCCCAGAGCCCCATGACGCGGAGGAAGGCCGGCTGGTGTTTCCGCGAGCTGCAGATCACCACCAGCTTCTTCGGCCCGTCCGCGCAGTCATAGGTTCGGTTGAACCAATCAAGCCGCTTGTCCGCAATCATCTGCTCGAGCCAGTCTCGAAAGAAAAGCTGCGGGATCCACCGGAGCCAAGCCGGAACGGGTTTGTTGCCCGGAAACCCGTTGACCAGGTGTGCCGTCTGCGCCTGGAAGAAGGCACCCGCCAGCGAGACCCGGATGTGGTCCCCCCGGCCGGTGCTGGCTCTGCGCCCGAGGGCGAGGCACGTGGCAGACGCCGCGTGCATCGCGGCGTAGGCGCTGGGCAGCGGAGTCGCGCTGTACTTGGTCTTTCCCGGCTCGAAGAGCCGGTCGTAGAGGTTCATGTCGGTAAAGAGCCCGGTCGCGGCTCCGCAACGCCCATCGTCGGGCGGGTGCTTCTCGAGCGCATCGAACTCGCACATCGTCACCACGAGAATGGAAGGGTGCCGGGCGCGGATCGTGGCCGGGTCGAGTTCCGAGAATCCCGTGTCGTAGGACAGGATCACGACGTCCGCGCATGCGACGAACTGCGCGACATCCGCTGCGGTGGCGAGGGGCTCCAGCACGCGCTTGTTTCGGTCGATGCCGGGCCGTGACCGGGCTTCCCGTGATCGAGCCCGGGCAGCCGCATCCTCGATGGGTGCGTGCTCCGAGTGCACACCGACCTTCGCGACCGAAGCGCCCTGGTCGGCCAACAGCATACCGAGCAGCGAGGCCGCCCAGTTCCCTGCAGCGGAGACCTCCAGCACGTGCAGCCCCTCGAGGGCATTCGATTCTGTGAAAGCCAAGGTCTCTCCCTGTCTCAGTCAACGCCGAACGGTCTCTTCGATCAGGCTTCTGAGACCGGCCAAGCGATCCCTTTGGAGAGGTTCCCCTACCCCGGAGCCCGCCAACAGGTCGACTCGGTTCGATTGGCAGGAAAAGCGGCTCATCGAGGACAGGGCCCGGATACCCGCGATGCTCTATCCCTACGGGGCAACGTCCTGGGGCGGCGCGCACAGGGAGCCGCAGCGCTCACGCGTCCATCATCGATTCCTTTCGACGAGGCCCTCGTGATATCGGATCTTGTGGAAGGCCAGCCCGACCAGGGTCGAGATCAGAACCAACAGCCCCGGAAGGGACGAGGAAGGAACGGCGCTCACGAGCGCCACCCGGGTGTAGGGCGCGCTGATGGGGATGATGTTGCCGTCAACGGTCACGGTGTGGGTGGTGACAAGGTCGATTGATTGGTGACCGGCCTCGAGCGGGATGGAAGCCGTCCAGGTACTGCCCGCGCCGGTCATCGTCGCCCAGTTGTCCTCGGGGAAGAGCTCATAGAGATACCACGCCGAACCATCGGGGCGGCGGTCGTACATCCAGAAGATGCGGCTGTCCTCGGGCACCCCACCCGACGGGAAAGTAATCGTCAGGTCGAGGTTGGGTCCGTTGATCGTGGTGGCGATATCGGGGATCTCCAGTCCGCCATCCTCGCCAAAGAGATGTTCCGCGAAGAAGGCGGGATCGACGACGTCGCTCGGTGCCTCGGGATGGCCGTCGCGATCGTGACCACCGTTGGGGACGATGTAGGTCCGTAGGTCGGGAAGGATCGTGCTGGCGCCAGGGACATCGTAGGCCACCCAGTCGTGTGAACCGGGGAGGCTGAAGATGTCGACGCCGCGCGCCACCAAGGCATCCCAGTTCTCGCTGACATAGAAGTCATCGGCCACGCGGTCGATGCTCTCTTGAACCTCCGCTTCGGACCACCCGTAGATCTGGGCGGCTTCGAGCAGATCGTCGCTGTACGCCTTGCTGTAGTAGGTCCAAGGCCGATCTCCCGGGGGTAGGCCTGCCTGGGCCGCCGCGAAATCGTCGTTGGCCGCGAGGACCTCAGCCACTGCGGTCGAGTCATTCGCTCGGATCGGTGTGTATGCGGTGAACGCCACATTGGCTCGCACGCCGGTGATGCGGTCGTCATGAATCGAAGAGACGAGCGGGCTGATGCCGTTCTTGGAACCACCGTGCGCGATCACCGGGCCGGGCTGAATCAGCGGATCGTCGAACGCTGCGGTGATCGACCGCATCATGATGGCGTTCCACAGGTAGAGTTCGGTGTAGCGCGAGTCGAGCGTCTCGATGAACCTGAGCCGAAGGTCGGCCGTCGAGGGAAAGCCTGGCAGCTCGGGATAGCTGGCCAGGGACTTGATCTTGGTCTTGACCACTCCGACACCCCCCTCCAAAGCCACTCGATCACCGGCAGAGGTCGCCTTGTCCCCCACGCCCGTGCCCGTGAGCCCCGACCCGGTGATCACAAAGCCGTTCACCGAGCCGGTTAGAGGCAGGATGAATCGCACCGGCACTCGAATTTCGACGCCGGCCCACCAATCGTCGACGTGGATGTTGATGAGCTTCTGCCGGGTCGTTCCGTCGACGGTGTCAACATGCCAATCTTCGACCACGACGACGTCCAGGGTGCTCGTGTCCGTCAGGGTCGGCATGTGGAAGGGCTCGTCCAGCGTCGGGCCCGTGGACGGCTGGGCTTGCGCACCGCCGGCGATAAGCAGAAGCGTGGCCGCGCATGCCCATGCGATGGCCCATCGAAGTTTCGGCTTGGTCAACGTCATCTCCTTCCTTCGATTATCTCTTTTGGTACAACGGAACCCTGCGATCTGGCCGCATGGCGAAGGCCGTCGCAGAAGCCAGCCCACTCTGCTCGCCGGCCAAGCACTGGGCGTGCCACGAACCGGCAAGTCCCGGGCTCAACTGCTCCAACCCCAGGGCTCGGCGTGGGTTGCGCAAATTTCGACGGATTCCCTCATCGAGAGCTCACGCACCAGCCCCACCTGCTCAAAGCCGTTCCTCGCGGGAATGACTCTCCCATACGCTCGATCTGAGAAAAAGGTCCGCTCGGGTCCACTTCCAGGAAATGCGGCTCAGACAGCGCCTGACCTCGCCGATCTCGCAGCCCCCAAGCCCCCAAGCCCCAAAGGCTCGAAGGTTCCGGATCGCGCGCCCGCCGTCACGGGCAGCCCTTCACCGAGTCGCCACACCCTACTCAGCGGATCAAGGTGAGCTCGCCCCTGGGTCGGATTGGCGGGCCAGGCGCCACGCTCGCGGGGCGCTCCCCGTCCAGCGCCGGAAGGCCTTTGTGAAACCACTCGTGTCGCTGAATCCCAACTCGTCGGCGATCTCGTCGACTGAAGCCTCGGTATCCCCGAGCAGGAACGTCGCCCTTCGAAGCCGGAAAGAGTCTTTCAAACTTTGAAAGGTCGCGCCGTCGGCCTTCAACTTTCGCTTCAGCGTTGCACGAGACATATGAAGCGCTTCGCAGACTTGGTCCACACCGGGAACTTCCGGCTCGCATGACTGGAAGACAGCCCGGACCCGATCACTGATGTTCGCATTGGCATCCGAGCCTTCGAGCTGACGGAGGGCAATTGAGCGGAGTTCGGTGCTCGGCGAGAGCAGAGGCGTGTCGAGATAGTCTGATCGGAGCACCAATTCAACCTGCGGTGCATCGAAGGAGATCTTCAAGCCAGGAGGAAGACCCGCTCGAGCCAGCGAGAAACCTTCCGCTGAATGGGTCACCTTGAGCTCGTTCGAGAACGACTTCGACATCATCCCCGCCATTCGCCGCCCCCGGAGCTCGTGGCCGAGCAGCATGACGATCGAGTTGAAGCAGTCGACGCTTTCGTCGATCTCAATCTGCGGATCGGGGGGCCTGATCAGGACCACCATCTCCCGATTCTCGACTTCCACCACCAACCGCTCGCTATTGCCGAGTTGCGGTCGGGCGTAGCGGAGTCCCACGTCGAGCCCCTCCCGCAGGGTCTGACTGTTCTGCGCAACCATTCCCGCAGCGCCGTGACGCAATTCGCTCCCACGCCGAGCAAAACGATAAGCATGGTGAGGATCGGGCTGCTGATCGAGGAGGCTCCGGATCAAGCGGTAATACGTCTTGCTCCCCACGAATCTTGGAAGCTGCACGACTTCTTCCGGCGCCAAGCCCGCGCTAGCGAGGATCGAGGACGCATCCAAGCCGCATTCAGCCACGAACTCGAGGAACACCGCCAAATACTCGGCCAGAACCGTGTGTCGCCCTTCCCCGATCTGATCGACTCGACTGCTCACGCCGAAATTTTAGCGGAGACCGCCAGCGCGGCGTCCGGGGCCAAAAAGGCTACACCCCGAGAGCGCAGTCAAAACTGAAGGGGCTCCTCAGACCCGGAAAGCTCGCTCTCGCCGCCGCGCCGATACAAGGATAAACAGCATGAGGCCCCCAAAGCAGAGCCCCGCCATCATTTCGGGCTCGGGCTCGGGCACCGGGGTCGGGTCGCAAATGTTCGCAATTCCATCCCCGTCATCATCCAGCTGGTCGAGATTGTCGTATCCGGGACAGTTGTCGAGGCCGTCAAGGACCGAATCCAGGTCACGGTCGATCCCCGCGCGCACACCGGAGCCTGGGGCCACCCAGGCGTAGGTGAGCGGTCCCTCGCTGACCGCCAGCGCGCGGAGGTCTCTCGGTCTTCGTGCGCTTTTGTCGTTCTTCAGTTGTTCCCCTCCCTCCGCTGAAAGCAGCTCTGGCATGACCCTCGCTGGGGAACTGAGGTTCGATCTGTGATTCCGTTGGTGCCCGATGAGGCCCACACGCTCGCAGATCCTGAAGACCCTCATCAATCCTGACCAGGACGGCCGCGGGCCGGATCATTGACGCGTGATTCAAGCTGCTGCGTGACAGTTCCGCTTGGATTGGTCTGTGAGATGTCATAACTTGAACGCTTCGAACCAACGAAGGAGACCCCATGAACGTCGAAAACCAAGTTCACCCGGACCCCGAGCAGATCGGTCCTTTTATCCAGACCGAGGGTCCCGTCTGTATGGTTAACTTGTTGAAGTTTAAAGACCGGGCCGAGTACGCAGACGGCCGAAAGACGGACCTGACGGGACAACAGGCCTACGGGCTCTACGCGGCCGAAATGCGCAAACTGGTCGAGGCGTCCGGCGGCACGTTTCACTTCGGGGCCCAATGCGTCGGGATGCTGCTGGGCAAAGTAGACGAGGAGTGGGACTTAGTGGGCATTGTTGAATACCCGAGCGCGCGAGCGCTGATCGAAATTTCCTCAAGCGAGCCCTTCCGGGAGATCGAGGTCCACCGCGTCGCAGGGCTAAAGGGACAGCTCAATATCACGACTAAACGGGGGGACTTCTAGCCCGTCGACGCACCTCGATTTTTTATTCGAGTCCTGCGAAGTATGGCGCGGCCAGATTCTGGGAGTGGACTGCAGGCCCCCTCTCCCCTCCCCCCAAAAACACTACGTCTCGCGTTGTTGGACCTCGAAGATGGTTCGGATCCGTGAAGGACCGACTTGGCATGGGCGTGGGTCATGGCGGGCCCAGCGAGCGGGTTGCCCCCGAATCAGCAGATCTCCATGAGGGCTCTGAGCCACGAGGTCCGTATACGTAAAAGCATCGGCGGCCGCGTACGTTTGTAGGAGGAGGGGTCGCCCTCGGTTCGAGCGGTTAGGGGCTGACCCGTGCACGGTGCGGCAGTTATGAACCGTCACCGAGCCCGCTCGGCCTACAGGGTAGACTGCTCGATCAGCGCCCACTTTCGCGACATCCCGCTTCGCGAGGCACCCGATCCAATCCTCTCCATCGTATTGATCGTAAATGTCCTGTAGATGGCTTCCCGGCACGAAGCCGACATTCCCCATATTGGCATCGACATCATCGAGGAATACACCGATGGTCAGGGGCGTATAGTTGGTATGGGGCCAGAAGGAAATATCCTGATGCCATTTGACCTCCTCGCCTCCGCCCGGCGCCTTGAAATTTAACTTGCTGTGATGAAATTTGATATCAGGACCAATGAGGTCCTCCACCAAGTCCACTACAGCGGATTCGCTCGCGAACGCCCAGAATGTTTCGTGGAGGTCCGCCGGTGAAACCAAACGCCTCAGCCGAGGATTTTCTGCCGAATGTCCGGCCTCAAGGTCGAAGAGTCCGTTGGACTGACTCAGCGTACGACTGTGTTCGACGAACTCCTGCATCGCGTCTTGCAATCGACCCAACCAACTCGCGTCGATGAATTGCTCTAGGAAGATAAAGCCATCCCGCTCGTAGTCCTGGATATTCGAGGTCGATAAAACCTTTCCACGGCGAGGCCCGATGCGGGTGATCCGTGTCGACTCTTGAGAACTTGATGTCGACGTCACGGGTTTAACGGGCGTTCGTCGAGAGAAAGAGAAGCATGAGCTGCTCGACCAACTGGGCAAACGGTGGGATAAAAAGCAGCGCGAGGACCCAAGCTAGGCCAACGCCGCCGCAAAGTTTGATGTAGGTCACATTCTTCATGGAGACTCACTCCGGGGTTTCATTTCGAATATCCACGTATCTCCGCCGGTCACGCTGTCAGCGATCTCGGCCACCGTTTCTGGCGTCGCGCCACCCGCATACTTCTGCGCCAATTTTTCAGCCACACCATTGATGATTTCTGGGTCCCGGACGCGAACTAATTCTCGCTCGTATCGCGTTCCGTTCATGCGAGCCACCACTAGGGGGCTGCCCTCTTCTACTCGGAACGCCCAATCTTTCCAAAGTCTGCCTAGAAAAGACTGCATATACCCAGAGGGGACGTAAACCTTCCCGCCGCTTTCCATCACGAAGATTCGTCGTGAGCTGACCGGATCATTTGTCTGCAATTCGATGAAGAACAGATCATCTGTGAAAGCCCAGTCAGGCTCTGCCCCTTGGTAAAGCTCTCCTGAAGTCAGCTCGCCGCCCGGAAAGAGGACGGATGGGCCATCTGCATTCTGGTTCTTGAGCTTCAGAGTAATGAGAGTCAAGACCAAGAGGAGTGCGAACAGGCCCAAGACTTGCCAAACGGCCCTCAGCATTTATTCGTCCCCCGAGCGACTTCGCTTACTGATGAAATATAGGATATTTATGCACCAATCGCGGTGCGTCGCGGACCGCTGCTTCCTGACGTTGCCCTATCTCGCGAAGGCAGCGCTTCTGCTAAATACATCACGGTCTCATCGGTCAGAGCGGCAGCCAGAAGGCACGGTCGTTCGCGACGATCCGCGTCGCCGAATTTGATTTGGTCCGCAGAAAAGAGGTCGAGGTGACGCTCAGGAGTTCCTGGTGAACCAGGCCCAAAGTGAGGGGCAGCGATCGAGGGCGACAATCCTCTGGACTCGCTGCGCGCTGTTGGGGATTGTGGTCTTCTTTATCGGCGTCGGGTGGCTCGGGAGTGATTTCGGTCGGCATTGGGACGAGCATTGGATGGTTGCGGCCTGGGTCGAAACCATTGAGGAAGAGGCCTACCGCTCCCCACGCCCCTACCCAGGTTTCTATTACGACTTGACCCTGCCCAGTCTGGCCTGGCTTAGCGTGCAGTCTCCGAACCGTGAGGCACTCCTTTCGCAAGTGCAGAGTCCGGACTTCCTGATCAGCGTGCGCCATCAGTTCGTCGTTTTCTCG
>JAQWNI010000192.1 GCA_029268645.1 Myxococcota bacterium | reverse complement strand
ATGAGTCGAACCAGTGCAGCCCCCTCCGTCCCGCTTCTCGGGGCCTTAACCATGATTCTCTCGATTCCTGGCGTCGTCGACGTCGCTTCCCCCGAAAGCATCACCCGGGCGCTTTGGAGACTCGTCGAAATTGGTGCGGGGAACATCATCGGTACCGCCTGCCAGGCCTTCATCTGGCCGGAACGTCCCAATAAACTCCTCATCAACGGCTTATCGACGAGTCTACGCTACTCGAAGCAGCGCATGCATCAGGCGCTGCTCCCTATCAATGAGGTCGCCACCGACCCTGAAGTCCTTGCGGCCAACGAAGAACGCATCATGAATTCTCTCGCGCTCTGGACAACCTGGCTCGACCACGCCACCCATGCGTCACGAAAAATACGGTCCCACCAGGATGGGCTGATGAATCTGATCGGGGCAACCAACCAGGTCGCCGTCGCTTCTCAGCAGATCGCTCGCATCACGGCAGCCGTCGCTGAACGGGGCAGCGACCTCGAGATCCCCTCGGATATTGTCCAGCGGATGCTTTCGGTCGAAAAACGCTGTGATCTCCACGCCACGGCCATCGAGTCTCAGCACTGGTCTAGCGAACTCGATCACCTGCCCCCATTGGCCAATGATTTAGCTGAACACATCGCGAACGATGAGGAAACCGATTTATCCGACGTCACCTTGGAACGCTTACAAAACGCTCGAGACTCAATCCTTTCTTCAACCGTTAGCATCGCCCAAGCGCTGGATTCGATGCATGACGATGTCGACTTTCTGCGTCCGGAAAAAAATCGAACAGGCGTAAGAACTCGAAGCCCTGGCTTCCTCCGAGAACAGGCGAGCTTTCGAACGGGGTCGTTCACTCAAATCAGATGGGTCGACTTGGTTTCCTCCTCCAAGGGCGCGCTGGCCGGCATATTGGCCTACATCTACCTGAACGCCATTGAATGGCCCGGCGGGATCACCGCAGTGGTCACAGCCGTTCTGGTCTGTCTCGACAACTACGGTGCCATGATCCTCAAGAGCGTGCTTCGGATTACGGGAGCATTCATCGGCGGCTTGCTCAGCCTCTTGGTAATTCTTTATGTCATCCCACAAATTACAACGCTTCCATCTTTCTTGGTCGCCACGGGGGTTGCATTCGGTCTCGGCGCGTGGGGACTAACCGGCAGCGCTCGAATCTCTTATGCAGGATTCCAGGTCTGCTTCGCTGTGTCTTTGTGCCTGATCGTCAGCCATTCACCGAGTGTCGACTTGGTCCCCTTTCGAGATCGGATGCTTGGCATTTTTACCGGACTAACGTTTGTCGTCATCGTTTATGGAATTTTTGGCGAGATTCGCGCGAGAGTCTGGGCCATCGATAATTGCGCAGAAACCCTCCGCTTGCTCTCACGGGCCGCTGCTTTGGGTTTTCCAGATATCGAGCCCTCTCGACAGGAGACACCCCCTCTAGGCTTCCGGTACGAGTTATTTCGCCGTATCGCCTTCGGCTACAAATTGCTCACTGAGTCCAGTTACGAAGACTGGTTCGCGCAAGACAAGACGAAGACCACGAATGAGAGCGAAGGCCTCCGCCGCCTACTCGATCGAATTCGTGCAGTCCATCGCGTCACGCTCTCGCTTCTCTGGAATCGACTCGACTTCCAAAGACGCATCGATCTGGCCCACCCTGGTCGACCGGAAGTCGAAGCCGTGGGACGATCCGTTCCAGCAACTTTCCGTGCATTTGCGTTTCGAGTTGATCAAGTCAATCAAGCCGATTCAACGGCCCAACCAGCCCTTGAGACGTTTTCCGCCAAGCTCCGAATCGCTGAGGGGGTCCTGGAAGGTCACCCGCTCGCAGAGGGTGCTTCGGCGGAGGAAAAAGAGACTCACCGGCTGTTGCACTCTCAATTGGGATTTTATCGCCAACTCGAAATCCTACTGGGCCAACTGAAGGAAGACGCCGATCGCCTCCAAATCAGTACCGATCGCTTCTCGATCCTGGCGCGTGTCCGAGGAACCCGACGTCGCCCTGAGGCGCCCCACATTCGCCCCGCTTAGAGAGGAGCCTCCCCAGCGGGCCGACTGGACGCAGAGCCCTTGATCGTCACCACCGCGGTGTTTCCCATGCGATAGGGCTGGTTGTAGTCCGGGGGCTCAAGAATGATCCGAACGGGAAATCGCTGAGCCAGCCGGACCCAGTTGAGACTGGGCTCGACATCCGGCAGACCACGAACCGTACTTCCGTTTTTCTGCCAAAGTGCCCACCCGATGCCTTGCACAACCCCCTTAAATCGACGGCCGGGATAGGTCATCAAGTAGACCTCAGCCTCCATTCCTGGCCTGATTTGATCTAGAAAGATTTCACGAAAATTGGCCAACACGTACCAAGTTCGATTATCCACAAGCGCAAAAACTTCCTGGCCCTGATTCGCATATTCTCCGACCGCGATGTTCAGATTCGTCACATATCCGTTAAAGGGCGATCGGACGGTGCAATACGCCAAATTCAGCTCGGCGTTGTACAGCTTTGCTTCGGCCGCTTGCCGACGCGCATTCATTCCACCGTACTCACCCAGGTCTTTCTTCGCCTGCTCAAGTTCGAATCGTGCACGCTCCACTGAGGCTTGACTCGCCGCCAGATCGGTTTCGGCTTCGAAAACCTGATTCGCTGTGACAAATTGATCTGCGAGAAGTGGACGAATTCGATCAAGATACTGCCGAGCGTAGGCCGCCTCGGCCTGACGGTGCTCAAGCTCAGCTTCCGCAGCGAGGACACCCCTCGATAGCCCCTCAATTTCCAAGTTGGTTAAAACCATCTCCGCCTGGGCTTCTTCTAGCGCGGCCTCGTAGGGCCTCGGGTCGATCACAAAGAGAACCTGGCCCTCTTCAACTGGTTGATTATCAACCAGAGGCAACGACACAATCGGTCCGCTTACGTGGGGAGCAATTCCGACTGTGTTCGCCCTGACGTAGGCATCATCTGTACGCGGATGAAAGACCAGGTCCGAATAAACCCAGTAGGAAAGAAAAACGGTGGCCCCAACGATCAGCGCACCCACCAGACGTCCGATCAGCCGTCGAGATCGCCGCGCACCCTCCGCCAGCTCGCTTCCCTCAGATAATTTCTCTGAATTCTCGTTTTTATCCACGGAACCTTCCAGCTTAGCTGCGAAAGAAAATCAGCCATGTTGCGAGAGTAAACAGGAGCGCCAGGCAGGGATAAATCAGAACAGGGGGACCGATCGAATCCTCGATCTCCCAGCGAACGAAGACCGGATGAGCCGCGAAGGCAAGGCCGATCCCGATAATCAGGCACAGCATCCATCCCGGAAAAAAGGCACCATCGATATTCAGGATCGGATCGCAGCCCAGCCAGACCGGAAGGCACAGAATCCACCCCAATCGAATATGTAATCTGCCTGCGCGAGACTCGGTCACGACTTCCAGCCCTTTCTTCCCGTGCGCTTGCCACATCCGCCGGTTCGCAGGATTATAGAG
Organism: Myxococcota bacterium; assembly: GCA_029268645.1. Classification (GTDB taxonomy): domain Bacteria; phylum Myxococcota_A; class UBA9160; order UBA9160; family UBA4427; genus TMED88. The sequence goes on along the minus strand of JAQWNI010000192.1, from coordinate 1,589 downwards.
AAAATGTCTGCTGATCCGATATCCTCGTTCAGGCGCTCATTCGAATGGGTCGCCCTCCTCAGCGTCGTCCTCGCGATCTCCTGCGCCTCATTCCGAAAAAGCCCGGAGTGGAATCCTGCAGCCAGCGCCCCCGAATCGCCTCAAGAGACTTGGATTCCTCCCCAGAAAGAGCAGTCCACCCCTCGATCACTCGATGACTTACTCACGCTGCCCCCTCTGGATCGCGAGACGACGCCCAAATCCGAAATTCCCACCCCACAGACGGCCAACCAGATCCTGCAAAATTTCGAGGCCAAGGGCCCGCCCTCGACAGAAAACGCGCCCCTCGATCTACCGCAACTGATTGAAGTTGCCCTTGAACTCAACCCCACGACTCGAGCCTCCTGGCAAGGCGCCAAGGCGGCCGCGGCGCGTCTTGGGGAAAGCATGGCCCCCTACTACCCGGAACTCAGGTTTGAAGGCGCCGGAGGAGCGACGAAGGACGTCGAGCCATTCCCAGAAAAAAGAGTCATTGTCCGTGAAACCATCGTCGTCCCCGAACTACAGGTCAGCTACACGCTCCTCGATTTTGGCCGCCGAACCGCCAAAGCGGAAGAAGCCAGGCGATTGCTGGCTGCCGCCAATTTCTCATTTAATCGCGCCATTCAACGCGTCATCTATGAAGTCGAAGCCAGCTTCTACAGTTACGATGCCGCGCGGGCACTTGAAGCGGCTGCTCGGCTCAACCTGCAACTTGCTCAATCGGTGCAATCAGACGTCCAAAAACGGGTTGAGGTCGGGCTTTCTACCCGACCTGAATACCTCCTCGCAAAACAAGTTGAAGCTCGTGCGGTCTACGATCTTGAGAGCTCAAAAGTCGGAGTCAATAACTCAAGGGCGAAACTTGCCCTCGCAATGGGCCTCCCCGCCAACACGCCTCTTCATGCGATCGAGCTCTTCGAACAACCCATCCCAGAAGAGCTTGACCAGCGCGTCGAGCAGATGATCGATATCGCCCTCGGCGAACGACCGGACCTGCAAGCTCAGGTCGCTCATTTGCGGGCCAGCGAAGCGCGCCTCGTCAAAGCCAAAGCCGACTTTTTTCCCGTGATCGGACTAGAGGGATCTTATGGGGGCAGATGGTGGGACTACCGCCTTTCGGGGGGGCCCAGCCAGCTCATCCAAGGCGGCACAACAATCCAGAGCCTCGATTCTGTCTACGAAGCACTCGTAGTGATTGAGTGGCCGCTCTTCGAAGGCTTTTCGCGCATGAACCGAGTCAAAAAGGCACGCGCTGAACGGGAACGGGAGCGAGCCAAACTGCGGGCCCTAGAACTTGAAGCCACCAATGAAGTCTGGAGTGTCTACTATGACTACAAGGCTGCTTACCGGAAGTACGACTACGGCATCGCACTGCTGGATGCTTCAAACGAAGCGTATCAGGCTACCCTCGAGGCTTTCGACGCAGGCCTAAGCACAATTGATGATCTATTGCGGGCGGAGAGTGATCTCGCAGCAGCACGCTACACCTTGATCGGCACTCGATCTGAACTCTTGGCCACGTCAGCCCGCCTTGGCTTCGCACTGGGCAATATCCAAACCCAATCGAG
>JAQWNI010000191.1 GCA_029268645.1 Myxococcota bacterium | reverse complement strand
CCCCTTTGACAAGCTGGTTGCCGTAGCAATGATCTCCGTTCGCATGGGTGTTGACCAATACGTCGACACATCGCGCGGCGGGCGTGGCGTCTGCCATAGTGTCCAGCATGGATCGGGTCAAAGGAAGATCGAACAACGTGTCAACGAGAAGTGATTCGCCTGAATCGGTAATCAGGCCCGCGTTGCTGTAGCCCCAGGAGCCATCTGGTTGCAGGTAGGCCCAGTTCCCGAAGCCGAGATCGGATAATCCCTTCCGAAAGGCGGCGGTCATCGCAGGGAAGTCCCCTTTGGATTCTGAATGAGGCTAGAGCTGAGCTCTCTCGCGCTCGGCCCGATCCACATGCTGGAGCCATTGGCGCGCACTTTTCTCGGTTTCCTCGTCCTTAAGAGCGGCTCGGAAAGAGGTTCTCGCGGACTTCAATCGGTTTTCGTTGAAGTTCGTAATACCAAGCAGCAGGTTGGCGTTGCCGGGGTTCTTGAGCTCACCCTTTTCCAGAGCTGATGACAGGGCTTTTCTTGCTTCCGGCCAGTTCTCGACTTGGAGATGGACCTGCCCCAGGCGCACGTAGAGGTCACCGTTTTCGGACAATTCGGCTGCTTGAGAGAGGGGTTCCAGGGCGGCATCGTATTCACGGGCACTGAGCAATGCGTTGGCGAGGAGCTCAAGGTTGTCGGCGCTGGCTTCGACGATTTCTTGTTCGAGGCCCCGCTGGAGAGCTTGCGCGGCCTGCCAGGGAAGCTCTGCGTAGAGATACCGTTGGGCGAGTTGAATGACTTCGGATTCTCGATCGAGCCAGCCCTCGAGGTTGGCGATTTCAAGAGTGGCTAGAGCATTGTCTTCTTGTTCCAGCCCAGAATAGGCTGCGGCCAATTGAACCATGTAGCGCTTCTTGGGAAAATAGGAGGCCAGGAGCTTGAGGGTTTCGAGTGATTCGAGAAGATTGCCGTTTTGGAATTCGACGGCCAGCAAGAGGCCGAGACGCTGTTCGACCGGCTTGGTTGACTTGCTGACGGCCTTCCGGGAATGGGGGAGGGCCTTGTCCCAAGCGTCGGTCTGGGCGTAGGCGGCGGCCAGGAGAAACTCCGACTGGGCGTTGGGGTTTTCCTCGTTGTCCATCCAGATATTGAGCAACTCGATGGAACGGGGAAAGTTTTCCTTAGCCATGTGGAGCTGCGCCAAGTTGTAGCGAAGGGCCTGCATGGAAGAATCGGGGAGGTAGTCAACAGAGAGGGCGGTTTCGAGTGCAACGGTTGCGGGTTCGTATTTTTCCTGTGCGGCCAACATTAATCCATAGGTTTGGAAGACAAGCGCTCGGTCGTATTTCTTAAGCCGTTTCTTCTGGGTTAGGGGCTCGAGGTACGATTCGGCTTCCGCAAAGTTTTCCTCTTCGGCGTACTCGGAGACCCGGAGCAGCCGTTTTCCCACGCTTTCGCTGGGGATGAAGTTTTTCTTGCTGCTTCTCTTTTTCTCTTTGGCCACGGCGCCATGAACGCAGAGAGAGGACATTGCCAGAGCGAGAAGGATCGAGGCGATTCGGGTGAAACGCGGGTGTCTTCGCATCGGGGTCCCCTTCCGGTTTTGAATGTGATGGCTCTCTGCCGCTGCAGGCGGCGGGTCTAGGAACTTTGGTCGAGTTTGAATGTGAGCTTGTTGCGTTCGACTCGCTCGATGGCCACACCGTCTACTACGCGAGGGCGATATTTCCACTTCTTGATGGCCCGCTTGGCTGCCCGATCAAAGATGCGGGGCGGGTCGGCGTCGAGAACGATCGGATCTCGAACTGTCCCGCTCGCTGTGATCGTGAACTCAACGAGCACCCAGCCCTCGATACCTCGTTCAGCGGCTCTCATCGGATATTGGGGCTGAACCCGCACGATCGGGACACTGTCTGAATCTCCGGACCCCGATCCAATATTGAGGCCCCCGGTTAAGTCCGGGTTGACGTCAATCGCAGGGGCGGCGATAGCCAGCGTATCGGCAGAGGGGGCATCACTTTGGGACATTTGGAGATCCGGCGGCGGCGGCGGCTCGGGCGGCTTCTCTTTCTTGGGCATTTCCCGCTTGCGGGTTTGCAGCTCTGAGTCCCGCTTGAGTCGGACAAATTCGATGACGGGGCCCTTGCTGGACTCAGCTGCGCGCTCCTCGCTCATGGAGATGAGGAACTGCATGAAGAAAAAAAGCCCGAAGGTAATTCCGATGGCGACGAGCGCCGCGATTCCGATCCGAACCAATTGCATGATGGATTAGTCGGAAACCTCGTTCGCCGCGATGGAAACGTTTAAGACGCCGGCCTGTCGCGCGGCATCCATGACTTGAACGAGCAGTCCATTTTTGGAGTCTTTATCCGCTTGGATTACCACGGCACCTTGCGGATTCTCGGCGTGTAGCCTCTCGATGTTGGCTCGGACGGAGCGGATATCGACTTGTCGCCGGTCGATCCAGACCTGATTGCCCTCGGTGATCGCGACGAGAATGTTTCCTCGCTCCTTGACTGTGGCGGTGGCGGCATCGGGTCGATTGACGTCGATTCCGGACTCCTTGACGAAGGAGGCGGTAACGATGAAGAAAATGAGCATGATGAAGACGACGTCGAGCATGGGCGTCAGATTGACTTCCGCCTCATCTTCCTCTTTGTTTCGTTTTCTTCGCATGGCAGAGCTGGCCTTCCTAGTCGGGCGACTGGGTCCCGCTTAGTCGTGAGTCATGCGGTCGCCGAGGCGCTCGCTTTCCGTCTTGGCGAAACGTTGTAGCTGGACCGAAAAATAAAGTCCGGAGATGGCCACGACCATTCCGGCCATGGTGGGGATCGTGGCCTTTGAGACGCCGGTGGCCATGGCGCGGGCGTTGCTGTTTCCGGCGGTGGCCATGACATCGAAGACTTCGATCATGCCGGTCACCGTGCCCAGCAAGCCCAATAAGGGACAGAGAGCCACCAGGGTGTTGATCATCGAAATCGACCGATTCAGGTTGATCGATGTCTCGGAAACCCAGAGGTCTTTAATCTGATGGGCTCGCCAAGAGGTCTGGTCCTCGCGGGCTTTCCATCGATCGAGAACCGCTGAGGCCTCTCGCGGGAAAACGATGCGAAAGTACCACTGCCGCTCAAGGATAAGCGTCCACATCGCGAGGGTGACGACAAAAATGAGGAGGAGTACGTCTCCACCCCGGTTCATGAAGTCGCTGACCGCTTCGTACCAGAGGGTCATCCGCCGACCCTCCGGGCCGTAGTCGGTATGCGTTTGTGGATCATCAGGCGCGATCCACTCCGGGGCGCCCGACGCCTTCGGATTCCGACTGGACGGCAATGAGTCCGGTTGTCTGCTCTTCCAGCACCGAGGTCACGCCTCGGGCCAAGTTAGCGAGGAGGCTGTGCAAGAGAAGAAGGGGAATCGCGGCAAGCAGACCCAACATCGTGGTCACGAGGGCTTCGGATATGCCACTGGCCATCATCTTTGGATCGCCGGTGCCGAAAAGGGTGATGATCTGGAAGGTGTTGATCATCCCTGTCACGGTTCCGAGAAGGCCCATGAGGGGGGCCACCGCCGAGACCACCTTGATGAGCCAAAGGAAGCTCTCGATCTTGGCCGTTTCCTTAAGGACTTGCTCTTCCAGCTTGAGTTCGAGGGTCTCGGTATCCATTTGGCGGTTATCCGCGTAGACCTGAAGCACTCGGCCCAGCGGATTTCCGGGGTCGGGTTCCGTGCTTTTCTTCTGGGCGGCCACCTTTCGGCTGACCACGCCAACGTAGACGAGGCGGAAGAGGCCAAAGATGAGGGTCGCTGAACCCAGCAGGATAATCGCGTACCCCACGGTACCGCCGTAGTCGATGCGCTCACGCAATGTGGGTGTCGAGACCAACATGGAAAGAATCTGGCCCCGGGCTGGGTCGACAGCGAATTTCACCAAGCCGCCCTGGGCCTGCTCTAGGTCCGGGACCGTGTTGACAAATTTGGGTGCGGGCTGGCGACCAATTTCGCCAAGCTTCTGAACGTCTTCTTTCCAGCGGAGGTACTCCCCGTCCGCGACGGCATTGAATGCACCGATCCGAACGACTTCGCGGTTGCTTTCTTCTCCGCTGACCGCGTCGACTTTCGCATTAAATCGTGAGACCTTGCTGGATTCGACCATCTCCTGCAGAAGAGTGGCCCATAAGCCTTCCAGCTTTTCGACAGAAGGCAGAGCCTTGCTTTGCCCCAGTTCTTCGAGGAAGGGTATGCGACCCGGAAATTCAGCACTAATGATGGAGTTTTCGACTTGGCTGCGGGTGTCCCCCGCGACTTGGCGGACAACGCCGAAGAGTTCACCCAGGGTGCCGAGGCGTTGAGCCAGCAGCTCCTCCCTTTCGGCCAGCGCGATCTCGTTCTCCTCATAGTCTTGCTCAAGCTGCTCGCTTCGAGCTTCCTCGGCGGCCAATGTGGCCTGAGCGGATAAAAGTATTTCCTTCTGATCAGCTCTCGCAGCGCGGAATTGGGCCTCGCGCTTTTCATTGTTGCGTCGCTCCTCCCTCCAGCCATTGCGCACGCGCTCGAGGAGTTCGTCGAGGGTGGGGTTAGCCGCGGCCGCATCGCTCTGGGCGGCCGCGGGTGTCGCGTCCGTCATGAACGAAAGCGTTACGAGCAGAAAAAGGGCCGCGCTGAGTAGGCGTTTCATCAGTTCGACTCCTTCGGCGCGCTCACGGGCACTCGGATCATGTCGGGGGCAGCTTGCTTGCGGGCAATTCGAATGCCCTTTCGGATCGAATCTCGGTAGTCATCAGGAAGAGTGACCCAGCGTCCTTGCTCCTGGTCCCATGTGCCGAGTTCACTGCCATCGGGGGTTTGGTACATCAGTGCCACCCGGCCGATGCGCAGAAAGTCGAGCGTGCGCTCTTCACCATCTACGTCAATTGTGTCTTGGTAGACCTCAATGGTGCGGCCATAGTCGTTCTCGATCTGGTAGGCCTCCATGATGCGGCGGTACTTCTCTGAGTTCTCTACATCCGCGCGGACCAAGAGTTCGCGGAGATCATTAACCCGTTTCCGTCTCTCCTCGAGGAGCATTGGAACGTCGGCTTCAACGAACTGGTCCAACGTGTCCACCATGCGCATCATGAGCGGCATGACTTCACGGCCGATTTCGGTGACGTTGCCAATCTGCTCTTCCAGCGAAGCGAGTTCTTCGAGTTGAGTCCCGACCACTTTTTCGAGCTGCGAGTTGTAGACCCGCAGCGATTGAATGTGGTCGATCACCGCTCGATATTCCATCGCCATCGAATCGGTCTGGTCATCGATCCTGTTGATCCGCTTTTGGGACTGGACCGACTCGGAATTCGCTTTTTCCTCGACCGCCAACGCCGTCTCGATGTCGGCCGCCCAGGCGAGGCCCGTCAATCCGACTGTGGCGCCTAGGAGGGGCAGGGTGGAGCGGAGGCGTAGTCGCCGCCCGCAGACCCGATTTCTGATTTGCACGTCACTCCCTTTCGGTCTGTGGAGCAAAAAGTCTCAAGCAAAGCGGTGAAAGCCTAAGCTGGGCTTCGTGGCTATCGGTTTTGATCGATGGCCTAAATCGCCGCGCTCAACTGGATAATGATGCGCAGCGATTCGACGAAGGCTTTCCCCAGCACATTTCTATCGGATTTCCGCAATCAGTGCATCTTGTTTCGGTGGAACGGAAAGCTTTGGGTGCGAGGAAATCAAGGGTCAACTTCCGGCGAATTGCTGCCGAAAGATAGGGTGTTGCCCGAACCGCATAGATTACGGGTGGCTAGGCGAGGAGAGAACGAATGTTGAACGTACAATCAGAGCTGGGCACTGGTTATCCCGCGGGGGCAGGGCGGTATTTGAGCGCTCGGCCCGGGCAGGGACAACTATTTGAGATCGCCCACCATCAGGCGGGCCACGCGCTCGTGTGTTTTGTCTTGTACGGGGCTGAGGTCGTTCGCGAAGTCAGCTTGGTCACATCCGCCACGATCGCGCCTCCCTTGCAGACCTACTCGCGCCTTCCGATTCCTTTGTCTTGCCGGCCGGTGCCGGGTAAACCCCGCCGTGGTCATGCAGCGCCGGTATCCAGTGAGGCGATTCTTGATGCCCATGGCGTGCTCTCCTACGCGGGAGGGGTGGCAGAGTGTTTACTCGACGGAGCGGAGAACCCCAGTGAATGTGCGCCCACGCTGTTCGCGGGCGAGCGGTTGACGCGTTTTCAAAAAGATCTTGAGCGTCATCAGGCTCTTGCCAGAATGTTGGGGCTGCCGGATCCCTGTTCAGACCCGGGTCCAGGTTTCGTGCCGGCCTATTGGGATGAAGCGATACGGCTTTTGTCAACCAGTTGGGCAGGTGTCGAGTGGGTTGCTGCAGAGCTGATGGAAAGAGGATCGATTCCCGGTGGACAATTGGATTCGATGCTTTCGGGAATGAGCTGATCCGTTGCCCTAGGCCTCGGGGCGAGATCACCATAAAGCACGCTGGCCTCAGGCTGTTTTAAGGGAGCCGGGCTCCGGTCATGGCTTTTTGTCCTGCCAGGGCAAGCGTCAGGCCGCGATCGGCCGGGCTATCGTCCGCCGATCCCTGAGCCGTTCTCTCTGCGGGTCGCCAGGCGGGCGGCTCGTTTCTTTTGGGCTCCGGTGTGTCAAGAGGCAACACCGATGTCTTCGGACCCCTTTGATCTCGAGCGCAGTGAAGTCGGAACGGCAGAAGCGACCGGGCCTCAGGGAGAGGGCGACGGGGCGAACGTCGTGGGCCGAACCCCCGGCATCCTTCGTCTCGCATGGCCCGCGGTGTTGGGCAATCTCGGTTTCTCGCTGGTCGGATTCGTGGATATCAAGATCGTTGGCTCGATGGGATCCTCAGCGGTCGCGGCGGTCACCACGGGGAACCGGTTGTTCTGGGTTGTTCAAGCGGTTTTGATTGCTGTCACCGCTGGGACTACGGCTCGAGTCGCTCGCGCTTGGGGAGCCGGTGACCGAGAGGAGGCCGATCGGGTGACCCAGGCTTCGGTGGTGATCTGCATCGTTCTGGCGCTCATCGTGACCGTGCCCACTTTCATGCTGGCGCGGCCCTTGGCCGGGATTTTTGATCTGGACGCGAAAGCCACTGCCGAGGCTGCGCAGTTTATTCGTGTGCTCAGTGTCTTTAACGTGGCTGTCGCCTTCAATATGGCGGTGGGCTCGGGCATTCGAGCGGCCGGCGACACGATGACTCCGTTGTGGATTGGGCTATTGATGAATGGTCTGAATATTGGATTGGTCTACTCCCTTGTCTACGGTCGTTTTGGCTTTCCCGAGATGGGCGTCACCGGGGCCGCGCTCGCCAATGGCCTTGCTTTCCTGGCCGGAGGCCTTGTTGTGGCTGGGCTGTGGCTCTCCGGCACGCTCCGAATTCGCTTTCGGAGAAGAGCCAAAAGCCTGCAGTGGCACCGAGTTCGTTCCCTTTTAAGAATCGGCTATCCCGCAGGCCTTGAGCAGGGGGCGATGCAGCTGGGTTTCATGGTTTTCTTGTGGCTGGTCGCGATGTATGGAACCGCGCCGTACGCAGCCTACGGAATTGGCGTCCAGATCCTTTCATTCTCGTTTGTGGTTGGTTCGGGCTTTACGATCGCGGCTTCGACCCATGTGGGTCAATCGCTGGGTGCTGGCCGGCCCGATCTGGCCG
>JAQWNI010000190.1 GCA_029268645.1 Myxococcota bacterium | reverse complement strand
ATCGTTCTGATGGCTTATTTGCGGTCCAAGGGAGAGATCGCCTTCGGACGCCAAATGATTCGGGAAGGCTATCGTCGCGGTCGCCGAGCAGGCTGGCTGCCCGCCTCGGATTGGGAGGCGCTGCTCCCGCAGCCCCTCGCTTCGGTTCGCCGCAGACTGGGTGTCGGCGATCCGCCGGAGTACACGCAGCTACGCAGTGAAGCCGGCGAAGCGGCCTTGGCCGCCCAATAAGCCAAGGGTTGATCGGGGGGGGGGTTGCAGGTGTTGCCTGGGCTCTACTCGATGTAACCGAGGGCCCGGAGTGACTCTTCCACTCGGCCGGGAATCCGGCCGGCACGGCTTTTCGGTAGGGTGCGGCCCGTGCGCGCTTGACTTTCGTCGAGAGCGGCGTTCAGGCGCGCTTGGGCTTCGCGAGCGATTGGATCTAGGGTGGGGTCCACGGGGCGCGCTTCGGAAGCAGGCCCGTCGAGGCGGTAGAGATGCTGCGTGCCGGTCGCGAGATTTCGGACCAGCTTATAAGGGGGATCGAAGGCGCTCTGCAGGTTATGGTGGTCGAGGTCTAGGCCCGCGAGGATCGGGGTAGGCGCGGCCGCCGGGGCCAAGATGTTTTGTCCGTCGAGTCCTTCTGGAACGGGCAGGTGGGCCAAGTTGAGCAGTGTAGGCGCCAGATCGATCAGTGAGACGGGTCGCTCGACTCGCCGACCGGGGGTCAGTCGATCGTTGGCGCCGCGAAGGATCAACGGCACGCGAAGCACTTCTTCATGGAGTGATTTTCCGTGGCCTGCTTGACCGTATTCCCAAAAGGCCTCGCCGTGGTCAGAGGTGAGGACAACAACGGTGTCTTCCCAAAGGTTCTTTTGCTTCAGAAACGCAACCAGTTGTCCAAAGCTGGCATCGTTGAAGGCGACTTCGCCTCGATAGCGTTCACGCACCCGGCTGATGTTGGACTGTGTTCGGGCGGCGTCGGCGGTTGGATCAGCCTTTTTGTGTCGCTCCGGATCAAACTCGGCAGGGGGCGCATACGGGGCGTGTGGGTCAATGGCCAAGGCAAGGAGAAAGAAAGGTCTTCGGGCCTCCTCAAGCCACCGGATGGCTTCGGCGCTGACGACAGTCGAGGGCGTGACCAGCTCGTGGCCGCCGACCACTCCCGGTTCGGATCGCGCATAGAGAGCGCTGAAATCTCCTACAGCTTGTTCAAATCCGAAAACGGGGCTGACGTTGGGGTTTGCGCTGACGATCGCCGTTGAGTAGCCATGCTCGGCGAACAGCTCAGCCAATGTCCGCGCGGTTTCAGGGAGGCGGTCTGACCGCGACTCGGTGGCATGGTGCCACGGCAGCAGGCCCGTCATCAGGCTGGCCATCGAGGCACGGGTCCAAGAGGCATTCGCGTAAGCGTTTTCGAACGTGACACCGTCTTCTGCGAGGGCCGCCCAATGGGGGGTGTGGCTTGTGGCCTCGTCTTCCAGGGAAACGGCATCGCTTCGGAGAGTGTCGACGACGTAGATCAGAATGTTGGGAGGGGGCTCCGGAGCTCCGCAGTTCGCGAGGAAAAGCCAGGCCAGAACGGCGAAGGGCAAGTGTCTCCATGGCCCCCGGTGGTCTCTCCGGGAGTACGATTCTTTCGTGGCGGCCCGCCTTTGCGGGGTCTGGCGATGGAGACGTTGCATCCTGATTCAGATGTAGCACGCCTCGGAAAGCGCATCGGGCCCATGGAGGACCGCCCGCTTGCTAGGCTCGCGAGGCTGAAAAATGTCGAGACATTCTTGTGGGGCATTTCTTCCAGTGAGGGACACGCGCATGTCAAAAGCAGATCGAGTTGGAGTCGTGGTCGGGGTTGGGCCAATTCAGGGGTTGGGGGCTGCCCTCGCCAGACGCTTCGCCCAGGAGGGCTTACACGTTTTGCTCGCCGGGCGGACTGAGTCGCGCCTGGCCTCGGTGGCGGAGGAAATCGGCCGCGCTGGGGGTCGGGCCACCGCTGTGCCCATGGATACCACCCGGGCCGAAGAAGTGGCGACCCTATTCGAGCGGGCCGAGGCCGAAGGGGGCTCATTGGAAGTGACGGCCTACAACGCCGGCAATGCGGCAATGGGATCATTGATCGACATGGAGGCGCAATTTTTCGAGGAAGTGTGGCGAGTGGTTTGCCTCGGCGGATTTCTCGTTGGTCGAGAGTCTGCGCGTCGGATGGTTGCGCAAGGTTCCGGAAGCATTCTTTTTACCGGGGCCACGGCGTCGCTGCGTTCTCGCCCGCCTTTTGCCGCCTTTGCCTCTGCGAAGGCGGGCCTTCGGTCCTTAGCGGCTGGCCTCGCTCGAGAGGTCGGGCCTCAAGGTGTTCACGTTGGCCATGTGATCATCGATGGGATGATCGATGGAGACCAGCTCAACCAGCGCTTTCCGCAACTCCGTGCCCAACAGGGAGAAAATGGAATGCTTCAAATCGACGCCATCGCGGAGACCTTTTGGGCGCTTCATGGTCAACCCCCGTCGGCTTGGAGTTTCGAAGTCGATCTAAGGCCTCAGGGCGAGAACTGGTAGCGGCCGGTTGGCCTCAAGCCGCCTTGTCCTCTGGTTAGTAAAAGAGGCCGAGGCGGAACGAGACGATGTTCTCGTTGAAAGTCAGACCGGGGAGATTTGATCGAGAAGCGATGAAGAGGTAGTCGAGGGCCAGCTCTGTCGGTCCGAACAGAGGCACCGAGAGGCCGGTCCCGGCCAGATGTCGCTGGTCATAGCGTTTTTTTGCGATGCTGAGTGTAATGTTCTCATAGTCGCGGTACTCCCAGTCGTAGCTGAGAAGAAAGTTCAGAGGCCGCAGCGGCGTGTTCAGCGCAAAAAAGACCCCGGCTGTCACCGCCTGTCCGAAATAGTCGAATTCTGGGCCCTAGGCGTCATTCCAAATCGGCCGCCAACCGATTTCGAAGGTGACCGGGCGATCGGGATCGATCAGCCGTACGCCCATTTCCAAGGTGATCCGCTGCGCGTTGCGAGAGGGGAGCTGCTCGAAAGTCTGGCCTTCGACCCGGGCACCGAGGGACCCGACGATATAGGGGATGAATGCGTATTCCAGAGCGAAATCACCTCGATGGGTCGCTAGGAAGGCATTCCCGCCAAGGGTGTCGTAGGTGAAACGATAGGCGGCGGATCCAATCAGGCGGCCTGAACCGGCAGCGATCTCCACATGGGGAGAGTTCGATTGCAGATCGAATTCGGACAGCGTGGTGTAGAGGCTTTGGTAGAAATCGTAGCCGACTGAAATCTGAAGATCGGGTTGTCTCACCAGAAAGGCGTCGAGACTGGCGTCGAAGAGAGTCGCCGTATCTCCAATTCCCGTGGTGAGGTCCACGTCGCTGAGAGTCAGGTTGTCGTCGTATTCGAAACCGAACCCGCCCCAAATGACCAGTCGGCGAGGGGGGGCTGGGCTCAGAGCGGCGAGCATTTCCCTCGCTTCCTTGGCGGCCGTTTCACTGCCCGTCGAGGCGGCGGCTTGTTCGAGGTAGCGAGTCGCTGCCTCAAGATCGCCCTGGTCGAGGGCAACCCCTGCTGACTCGTACCAAGCGGCCCCGGCGATTTCGGGGTCGATGTCGGCGGCTTCGGCGAAATAGCGAAGAGCTCTGTCGAATTCGCCTTCATCTGCGTCGAGGATGCCGAGTTGTAAAAGGACATCAGGATCGTCGGGTCCCTGAAGCAACGCCTCAAGGAGGTGATCGAGGGCTGCTTCCCGCTCGCCCAGGCGGGCCAGCGTTAAGCCGAGCTCGGCTTGTGCACCGGGTAGATCCGGTTCCAACTCGACGGCTCGCTGAAGGGCTGCCGCCGCCAGTACGTTTTTGCCCTGTTGAACGGCTGTGATGCCGAGGGCATAGTGGAGAAAGGCATCCCCGGGTTCGCGGGCGACGGCTTTTTCGAGCAGAGGTAGAGCTTGCTCAAACTCCCCAGCATCCAGCGCAGCCAATCCGGCCTGACCTGGGTCGCTGGTCTCCGCATGGACGGCCATGGCCGCAAAGATCAGGCCAACCACACACCTGATGGTCCATCTTATGGCAGTCGACTTCGCCCGACCGATCGGCATTTCGGCCGGCCTCCTCGACCTCTGAACTAGAACCGATAGGCGAGTCCCACGGCCATAGACGCATAATTCAGCTGATTGACTACCTTAGTGCGATTCGTGCTGGCGGTCCCAGGAATCGTCGGCTGATCCGTATTCAGCAGGTAAGTGCCCTCAAAGAAGACGACGATATGGTCCGTGATGTACGCATCAAGGCCGCCCCCGGCTCGCACGGCGAAGCCATTGAAGTTGCCACCAAGGCCAAGCAAATTTTGTAGCGGGACGCTTTGGAAATCGTAATTCACGAGGCCGATTCCAGCGAGCAAATAGGGCTGGATTCGGGGGGTCGGCAAGACGAATTTTCCATTCATGGTCAAAACATTGGGTCGATAACTGGCGGCTTCGCCACCACCGGCCTGATTGATCGAAAACCGATCCATCCACTCGTATTGGACTTCAAACGCCACCCAACTGTTGAGTCGCTTCCCCGCTCTGAGGTTCAGGCCGCCGGAGCCACTGGTCGAAAAGGGTGGTGTGTAGAGGTTTTGAAAGTCGCCGAGCGGGCTCGCATCGATGTCGGCGATTCCGTACGCCCCAGAAACGGCGATGTAATAGCCTGGTCGGGAGAACCGGTTCTCCGCAGTGGACGCGCCGGCCATGAGAAGGCAGGCCGCGAGGACCAAAGCGCGACTGCACAGTCGAATCATGCTCGATATCTCCTTGCTGGCTCAGTGGGGCTCACTGGGGTCAAGAGGGCTCGATACGCTCCCCTGCCTCGATCGGCAAACGCTAGCAGACCGAGGGCGCTCGAAGCCGATTCGAGTCCGCCGGCTGGCCCATTTGTTTGCTCTTGATTCAAATCCGTTACCCTGCGGAAATGGGCCGTCGCCAGGGGGGGTGTCCAGCGTGAAGCTGATGATCCAGATCCCGTGTTTCAACGAAGAAAGCACGCTTGCGGCTACGCTCGCGGATCTTCCCCGCGAAATCGACGGCATCGATCGGATTGAGGTGCTCGTCATCGACGATGGCAGTCAAGATGCCACCCTCGAAGTGGCCCAGCGGCACGGGGTCGACCATATTTTGCGCTTCGCTCAGAACCGAGGCCTGGGTCATGCCTTCGCGTCGGGGATGGACTACTGCCTTCGACATGGCGCGGACATCATTGTCAACACTGACGGGGACAATCAATACGCTGGGGCGGATGTAGCGTTGTTAGTGAAGCCGATTCTTGAGGGTCGGGCGGAACTGGTGATTGGGGATCGGGGAACCGAAAAAGTCGAGGACTTCTCAAAGCGAAAAAGATGGCTTCAACAGGTGGGGAGCCGGGTTGTTGGCCGTCTGGCCGGCCTTGAGGTGCCCGATGCGGCGAGTGGCTTCAAGGCCTACACGAGTGAGGCGGCCGCGATGATCAGCATGTCAACAGGCTTCGATCATACGGTCGACCATCTCATCCAGGCGGGTCGAAAGAAGATTCCGACAACCAGTGTCCGCATTCAGACCAACGCGAAGCTGCGGGAATCCCGACTTTTCGGTTCAATCTATGAGTTCGTCGGGCGCTCTGCGGAAGTCATGGTTCGCGTTTACAGCTCGTATGGCGCGCTGCGTGTTTTCGCATCGCTTGGTGCTGTCACCTTTGGGCTCGGCGTGCTGCTTGGGATCCGGTTTCTCTATTACTTCCTTTTCAGCGAGACGGATCACCTACATGTCCAATCGCTCATTCTGGCCGCTATCCTGATGCTGGCCGGTCTTCAGATGGTTCTGACCGGGATCGTGGCGGATCTGATCAACTCCAGTCGGTCTATCCTAGAGGACCTCTCTTATCGCTTGCGACGCATGGAGCTGTCAGCTCAGGACCGTTCGGAGCCGCCGGTCGAATCATGAGAGGGGTCGTCGCGGAGCGCCTCTCTCTCCCGCGAGCGTCAGGAGCTGTTGGATCGGATACCGCCGCGTCATGGCGCCCAAGACCTCTTGGTCGGTTCGAGCGCGTAACCCTTCGGCCAGTTGTTGCCGTCGCTCGATCAGCTCAGTTTGTTCCTTCACCCATTTTCGCGCTCGGTGCTTAGCACGCAGAAAAGCGGGCCCGCGCAGTCCCGCGTATACCCAAAGCATGCCTTCGGTCAGGCCCCGCCACCCCCAAAGCTTTCGACGGGTTTTGGGTGTCAGGTAGGCGCGCAGCATGGCCTCACGATTGCGCTCTAGAAGTTCCAGTTTTTCTGCATGCATGGAAAGGAAGTAATCGTGCCGTACGCGGGCCCGAGGAACACAGGCGAGTTCATATCCCATCAGCCGTAGTAGCCAGGAGAGATTGACGTCCTCGTGATAGAGAAACCCCCCGCTGTCCATGCCGCCGATTTTTTCCAAAAGGGTTCTGCGAATGACGAAGGCGGCCCCGTGGATCCCAGCGGTCTGAAAAGGCGTATCCCCGACCTCGGCGAGGGGGCGACCGAGCGCTCGATTGAAGCCGAGTCCCGTCCTGTGAATCCACTGCCCCGCGGCATTGATGGCGCTTCCGTCGGCGAGGGCAATCAAGGGACTAACAGCCGCTACATCTTGATGAGAATCGAGATGTTCAACCAGTGGATCGAGCCAGCCGGGCTCGATCACGGTGTCCATGTTAAGAACGGCGATGTAGCGACCGCGGCAACGCGGAAGCGCCAAGTCGACGCCCGCCGCGTAGCCCACGTTTTCGGCACTGGCGATCCAGTCGGCCCTGTCTTGGGGGGGGATCATACGTTCGATCAATGCGCGGCTGCCGTCCGTTGAAGCATTGTCCACGACCCAAAATTCCCGGGTCGCCAAAGATTCATGCTTGAAGAGGGAGCTGAGGCAAGCCTCGAGGGTGTCACCTCCTTGAAAATTGACCACGATGATCGAGACGTCGGGGCCCGTCTCGCTGGGGGGGGTCAAGGCGAATTTTTCCGAATCAGCGCGGCCAATTCGACTGATCTCCGATTGATCGAGGAGAGAAGAATTCCAAGAGCGATGGAGAGGGCTGCGAGAATAAAAAGAGCCGCGGCGAGAACCGCCCGGGGCACGTGATGGACGAGGCCGGTCCGGAGGAAGTCGTCGATGGGTGCAAAGCCACTCCAGAGGGAAGCGCCAAGCAAGGCAAGGCAGAGCGCACCAAAAAACGCCATGGGGCGGTAATCCCGAAAGAGAATCATGATGCCACGAAGAATTCGGTAGCCGTCCCTCCAGGTATGTAGCTTGCTAGTGCTCCCGGTCGGTCGAGCTCGATATCCGATGGGGACTTCGGCCACGCGGAAACCGCTGACCTGAGCCTGAACGGAGAGTTCCGCTTCCACGTCGAAGCCGGTGGCGACCAGGGGCGTCATGTCGAGGAATCGTCGCGAGAGAACCCGGTAACCAGAGAAAAGGTCTCGCGTACGGAGCCCAAAGAGGAATCGCGCCAAAGTGATAAAGAGCCGATTTCCCAGGCCATGTCCCGGGGGTAGGGCATCGACGCCGGCCCCCTCAAGGCGGGTTCCCACCACCATGTCGGCCTGCTGTTGCACGGCCGTTGCCAGCAATTGCTCGACATCCTCCGCCGCATAGGTGTCGTCGCCGTCAACCATGATCGTCCAATCGGCATCCCGTGTTGCGGCGAAGCCGGTCAGCAAGGCAAAGCCTTTGCCCAGGCGAGTTTCTCCCACAACCCGGGCTCCGGCGCGTCGGGCCTCGGCGGCGGTTTTGTCTTGGGAAGCGTTGTCGACGACCACGATCTCCGCATCGGGCAATTGACTTTTGAAGGCCGCCACGACTCGCGCGACAGACTCGGCCTCGTCGTGACAGGGCACCACCACCGCGATGCGGGGGGGGCTCTGCGCCGATTCCGTTCCGGCGACGGCGAGACTCCCGTCGTTCGCCTTCATGTCTGCCTCCTTGACTGCCTGCATGGTACCTCGCTGTGTTCCGGCGTCAGTCCGAGTCCACGCGGGGTCGCGCCCAAATCTCGTATTCGGCTGTTCGCTCCATTGGCACAAGGGCCGATTCGGCCAAGACCGTCCGTAAGGGAGCCCAGCTGATGGCCGGTTCTCGAAGGCAAACCACGTCGAGCGGATCCTCCCGGATCGCCGTTTCAAGGAGAGCGGGTCCCGCGGGTGGCCGGATGGCTCCACCGACCAGGTGGGCCAGGGCGCGCCGCCGGTCGAGGCGAGCGTGATGGCGGCCGTGGCGCCGCGCGATGCGCTCCGAGCCCTG
>JAQWNI010000189.1 GCA_029268645.1 Myxococcota bacterium | reverse complement strand
ACTTCGGCTGACTCCACTTCTGAGCTGTCGAGGCGTCCCGCCTTGTTTTCTGCAAGATGTCCCGATAGGAGGAGTACGCTGTTAAGAGGAGTCCTCAGTTCGTGTGACATGTTGGCGAGGAAGTCGGACTTATATTGGCTTGCACGCTCCAAATCATCCGCCTTTTCTTCGATTTGAAGTCGAGCGATCTCAAGTTCTGAATTTCTATTTTTGGCTAGTGCCTCGGTGGCCTGGAGGTCTGAGTTGGTTTTTTGTAGCAGCGAATTGGCTTCACGGAGAGCCTCTTGTTGGCGACGCAGTCGGATTTCAGTCTTTTCGAGTTGTTCGGTGCGAGATTCGAGTTCTTGGTTCGCAGCGCTGAGTGCATCGTGTTGAGCTTCGAGTTTGGTTGTGAGGCTCACGGAGCTCTTTAGGAGATGGGCGGCGGATGCTCGGGCGATGGAGGACTCTAGGGCGCTGGCAATGGCGAGTCCGGATATTTCCAGCAAATCTCGCGTTTGAATGGTCAGGGGCGTAAAGCTTCCGATTTCTATGACGCCAACGCTTCGAGTTGAGGAACGGAGAGGCGCGACGAAGAGGCTTCGTGGTTTGAGGGCGCCGATTCCTGTTTGAATTGATAAGGACTCTTCGGGAATCTCGTCGACGGAGATAGTTTCCATCGAAGCCCCGCATTGGCCGACATATCCTGTGCCAAATGGGACTGATGTGCGGTGGCCTTCGCTGTTGCCGTGTTGGCCCATTAGGATGTACTCATCTTTTTCCGAGTCGATGGTATAGATAGATACGATGGGCAATCCAATGTAACGCCCCAGGAATTGGGCGGCGCTGCTTGCGATCACTTCGGTCGTGGAGTCTCCTCGAAGGATTGTCGATAGCCTATTTAGACCAGTGAGTTTCCACGTGTGATCTTCGTTGGCCTCGGCGGTTTGCTTAAGCGCGGACGCGAGTTCCCGAAGAGCTTGGCCGAGGAAGTTGTCAGTCTGTGCAGTCCCTGTCGCAAGATCATAGCGTCCTTGGCTGAGTTCATGAGTCTGGTGGGTGACGTTCCGGAGAGTGTTGGTGAGCTCCTGCAAGGCATCGGCGAAGGCTTGGTCATCTGCTTCGATTGCCTCGGGAATCTGAACGTTAAAATTTCCCTGTGTGAGCTCATTGAGTAGGGAGACGAGTTTGGCCCGGAACGAAGTCCTCTTTTTCTCGATCTCCGTGTAATGTTTTGTGTAGGCATCGATGATGATCGTAATGTCGATATCGATCTTTTTTGCCATTGCTTGACTTAATGGCTTGAGGGCTCTTGGGGAACGTATGCGTTGACTGAGTAGGCGCTCGAATATTTTCTGAAACTTTCGCATTGATGCGAGGAAGAGTTGAGAGTTGAGACCGATTTCTGCGTGCTGAATTCCGACGATTGATCTTGAAGCGGCATACGCAGGGGAGGGTGGCGAGTCGAAAAATTCGATCCAGAATCTCAGCTGTAGCGCCTTGACACGATCAATTGTGTCCGGCGTGAGAAAGCTCGGCCCGGGCCCTTTTGTCATCAACCAGTCGTAGAACTCGTCGAGGGCCGACTCGGCCTGCGGGACGAGAATCTTCTGTAGCTTGGCAAGATGACGAGAGTCGGTTTCTGTCCACTCAAAGTTCGTTGTGTAATTCATCTGATGAGGAACCTACTGCCTTCGTGGGTTGAGGGATTTCGGTTTGGGCATTCAAATTTTGGGCGGAGCATGAATGAGGTTGTGGAGAGCTTCAACTGGGCAAGGGGGGCCTGGGTTGGCGCAATCGGCGGGCAGTCTTTTGCAGTGGCAGAGAGCCAAGTTGTCGTAATTCGCGCTCAAATCATGCTCTTGCTGCGTTTTGTCGAAAAGCAGTTCTTTGGGTTGAGCAGAAGGAGCGCCTGTTGTTGGGGGATCTGAGGGCACCGAGTGAGGAGTCTTGTCGGGCTCATTTGGGGTAAATGATTGCAACAGATACCGAAAATTACGTAGAAACGAGGCGGAGGTTTCCGGACTGGGTAAGGCTCAAGTTGTCGCTGCGGCTCACTGCGCACAGGGCCCGTGGCGGCTGTAAGGGTCGGGCTGTAGAGGGTGATGGCTGCAGGCGTGGTCTGAAATGGTTGCAGTTGCTTAGCCCTTGGTTCTGCGGACTGAAGTTCATCGTGGTTGGATGAGGGTCAGTGCTTTGCTGGGTGAGGGAGGGGATTTCAACCGAGGGTCGCGATACATTAGACACCCCACCCCTCCCCATGGGGCGCGGACGGGAGGCTGGGAATGCCTTTAGGGAACAGCAGAGGAGAAGTGAATCAATGAGTTCTCTGAGAGGCCGCGTGGCTGTCGTAACTGGAGCCAGCCGTGGAGTAGGGAAGGGGATTGCGATCGCACTCGGTGAGCAGGGCGCGATTGTCTATGTGACCGGCCGAACCAGCGGCGGCGGTGAGCGCAGCATTGAGGCAACGGCCGAAGCAGTCGAGCGAGCGGGCGGACAAGGTAGGGCGGTTCAATGTGACCACGGTGAAGACGAGCAGATTCAAGCGCTCTTTGGGCGTGTGGAGAAAGAATGCGATGCACTCGATATTCTTGTGAATAACGTTTACAAAATTCCGGACCCGCCTGCGTGGGGGGGAGGGTTTTGGGATCATCCCATCTCAATCTGGGATGATCAGGTTGGAATTGGCTTGCGAGCACATTACGTCGCGAGTTGGCATGCTGCGCCTCTTCTCTTTAAGGCGAACCATGGTTCAGCGATTTTGAATGTCTCATCACCCGGTGGCCAGTCTTACCATTTCTCTTCTTCCTACGGAGCAGGTAAAGCGGGATTGGATCGTCTCACCGCGGATATGGCTCAGGAGTTAAGGCCGCGAGGGGTTTCGGCGAACGTTTTGTATCCTGGTCTGGTAGCGACGGAATTTATCGCGGACAGCGCTGCTCAGACCGGCATGGATCTGAGCCAAGCCCAGAGCCCCCTGTTTGTGGGGCGAGCCGCTGCAGCGCTATTGGCTCTTGACGATCTCTTGGCGCGCTCCGGGAGCATCGAGTGGGTCGAGGATCTGGCTGAGGAGTTCGAAATTTTCGACGAAGAGGGCAACCGTCCTCCTGGATATGCGCTGCGACAGACCAGCCGGTGATGGGGTCGACTTCGGGCTAAATGGGCGATTCGGGTGAGTCGGTCGTGCGCATGAGGGTGCAGTAGGCAGAGGCCTTAGTTGAGTGCCTTGGTGATTTCGCTCTCGGCCCAGCCGTATCGCCGGGCACGCGCTTCTATGTGACTGTTAGGTGCGATCGTCAAAGGCCCGCTGTAGAGCTGCCACGGTCCTCCGTTGAGCCGGAATTCAATAGAGGCACCCGCCGTTCCGGTCTCGATTGTGGCGTGTTCACCTAAGAAGCGGATGTGTGGAGCTGTTGTGATGGGTTGCTTTCTGTTCGGGAAGAATCGATCGCGCAGTGTTTGCTCGGGAAGGAATCCGAGGTCGGGATTTTCTTCTAGCCAGTCATCGAGAGCACGTCGCATCTTTCTAAGTTGTGTGGCTTGAATGGGGTCGTCGGCGAGATTCGAAATTTCGTGTGGATCCCTCAGCGTATCGAATAGTTCTTCGTGATCTCTATGTTGGCGAAACCAGAGGGTCGTGGGCCCCTTGAGCTGGCCCGACTCGTTCTGTTCGATCAGCTCACGCATCAGGGGCATATGATCCCTGAAATCGCTCGGTAAGACGTAGGGGCGTTCTGGGTGGTAATGGCGAATGTATTTGAAGCGGTTGTCTCGAACGGCTCTTACTGTGTCGGGTTGCTCGTCAATTCGATCCCGAGCCGCGTAAACGTAAGGCCTCCCATCGAGATCTTGATCGGGTCCGATAAAGATGTGCCCTTCCATCCAGGATGGGGGTTGAATATTCGCCATTGAGAGTATGGTCGGGGCCAAATCGATCAGGCTGATTAACTGATCGCTTGTGGTCCCTGGCGGTGTCACACCGGGCCAACGGACGATCAAGGGGACGTGGAGCCCTGAGTCGTAAAGCCAGCGTTTGGCGCGAGGGAATCCATCCCCGTGGTCCGCCGTGAAGATAACAATGGTATTGTCTGCAAGTCCGTCTTCTTGCAACTGATCAAGAAGTTCCCCAACCGCAACGTCGAGAGAGGCGATGTTATTGTAGTGCCGTGCGATGTCGTCTCGGACCGTCCTTGTATCTGGGTAATAGGGAGGGACGATGACCTCGTTAGCGAAGGTGCGGTGGGGCCAAGACCAATGATTGAGAATTCGAAGGGGCCAGAGTGCCCAAGTGACGAGACTGTTGGGGAGTTGCCAAGTCGGCCAAATTTGGCTCTCGTGGGTTTGGCCGAGATTCACGAAGGCAAAGAAAGGGCGCTTTGGGTCGCGATCAGCCCAGCCTCGTGCTTGCGTGTCATCCCAGGGGCTCGTTGGTCCTCCAAAAGCACCCCCTAGGCGCAATCCGAGTTGGTAGTCGGTTTTTCCGTCGTTGAAAGTTTGATAGCCAGAAGCACGCAGGATTTCCGGGAAGGCTTTGACTTCCGGCGCGGGGGCGGGCACGTAGCCCCCTCCTGCGGCCCGCATGTGACCGGCACCCCAGTGATTCTGGTGGATGCCCGTGATGATCGCGGCGCGGCTTGGCGCGCAGACGCCCGATGTTGCGAAGGCTTCGGTGAACCGGGTTCCTTCACTCGCGAATTGATCAAGCCGAGGGGTTCTGGCAGTCGAATCGCCGAGGGCACCGATGCGAGGGCCCAGATCTTCGGCCATGAGCAACAGGATGTTTGGCTGGAGTCCTTCCACGGGTTGGTCCGGGAGCGCAGGACTCTGATCGGAACAGGCCGCGCACACCACGCCGAGGGCTGCCAGGGCGAAGCGGAAACCGTTCAGGGTTCTGGGCCAGTTCAACCGAGTTGCCTCTTGCCCTTAAGGCGGGACGGACCTCTGCTGGGTTCGAGTACCGGATTCACTGCGACGAAATGTTCACCAGGGCTAACCCTCCGGGCCAAAGATAAGTTCTTTTTCATCTTGATCTCGAAAATGTCCGCCGTCAAAACCTGGCCTGCGTTCGTCGGGGAGTTCTCCTGTTGGGCGCCGAGTTCCAATGTTTGTGATTACGTTGAGTCTACTTTTTTACGTGAGCCGGCGGTTGTAGCCAGCACGTTGGGGTTTTTGTGGAGGGATTGTCGCTCGCCATAGGGAATGTAGACCGCTCGCACAGAGGATTTGTCCATGTCTTGGGTGGGGACTGCAATTCGACCAATCTCCATGATGACACGACCGCCGAGGGACTCAAGAAGTAAAGGCCAGAGCAAACACTAGAAGTCCATGGTTCTTTCGGTGATTTTGTTCTCATTGCGAGGTACCCGTTGCTTTAGACGATCTTATGGCTCTCTTGAGTCTGGATGCAGCAATATTATTCTTGAGTTTCAGGCTGGACTCGATGGTTTGATGTGCTGGGAACACCTTTGTGGTCGTTCCAGGCGGGGAGTCCCGAAGTTTCCAGCACGGATTGATCATGAGAGGCGATAGCTTGGAAACCGTGGAGGGTCTGCAACGAGCGGATGAATTGGCGTAATGAATTCTGGCGCTCCTCATCTTCGGGTACCAAGAAGGTTCGATACAGCAAGGGTTTGCCTCGGTTGATTTCGATGGCCTGGGCGGCATTCACGATATCCCCCACGAAAACTAGATCGCGTATTTCCTCTCCCGAGTCGACTCTTGCAATGATGATTTGGCTTCCCGGTGTATGCCCTGCCGCGGGCACGATCCATACGCCGGGGAAGTTAGATAACGGCGTCATCGGGGCCGCCACGGAGCGATCGATGTCGACACAGGGAGCACTCTTGACCAAATCAGTTCCTTCTTCTGTCAAGAAATTAGGCCTCAGCGCCTGTGCATCGGACATAAATACAGGGGCTCTATGTTGAAGGCCCTGGCACAGGGCACTGAGGCCGGCCACATGATCGATGTGGAGGTGGGTGAAGACGATGCCCTGGATTCGGTTGAGGTCAGGGCCCATCGATTCGGCCACGGAAAGCCTGGGCTGCATGGGTTCTGCGAGGCCCAAGGTTTCGAGAGGAGCGCCAAAGGAACGTGCTGTGGCCTCGTCCATCCCGACGTCGATGAGGAGTAGTCTTCCGTCGGCCCATTCGAGAAGGAAGGCCGGAAAACCCATGATGAAAGATTCGTCGACAGGGCTTTCAGAGTCAGAGGCCATGACGGTAGGGAGTGATGTGGACTGCGAGGCCGTGTTGATCCAGTATGCAGCGACGGGTCCCGGGCGCGTTTCGTCGTTCAGTCGATCGATGATCCAATTGGCTTGGGGCAAAGGGGTGCGCTCTTGGGAAAGATCGAAATGGGCCTTCAGTAGGAAAAGGCCCGAGGCGAGGAGGGCGATGACGACGGCCGCGCCTGTTCCTATCAACAAAAATTTTGAACCACGAGA
>JAQWNI010000188.1 GCA_029268645.1 Myxococcota bacterium | reverse complement strand
CTCTGTACATAAAGCGAAATCCCCTTCCCAGGGAGGCCCGGCTCGCAGCTTTGCGGGTCGGGCCGCTTACATTCTTGACCTCGCCCACCTCCCCTCGCCTCCCCCGCGGGACAAAGGGTGCACCTCCACCGTCAGCGCCTTTGAAATTCGGCCCAGTCCACCAGTGCCCGCAGAGCGCGCACTGCGCGATGCGCGCTGGGGTAGCAGACTCGCCCCCCAGACCGCACCGCTGCCGGCCCGGGATTGTCCGGACTCGAAATGGCCAGCTCCGTCACCGAGAGGATGGGCTTTCCATGCCGCTCGGAGGCTTCCCGTGCCGCTTCAGCAAATCGAGCATCTTGCGTCTTGTGATACTGGGTGATCCGTTCCAGGCCATGATCGGGGTAAAAGGGACCGCTTTCAAAGGCCTCGGCCTGGCCGGCCTGGATGCCCAAACCGAGATGCAGCACGGCATCCACGTCGGGATGACCCGCCACCAATTCAAGAACCTCGGCGACGGTCTCCCGGGTCTCGCCCCCGGCTAGATCGATGGGATTATTCCGACTCCAGCGCGCAGGAACCATCGTGTCGATCTGTTCGAGGATGGTCTGGGGCAGAGGAATCAAGTCGAGACCCGCCGCCGCACAAGCGTCAGCAGCCAACACGCCCCAGCCCCCCACCGTCGTAAACACCACCGTGCGCCGCCCCCGCGGCAAGGGCTGCGACGCCAGAGTGGCCGCCCATTCAAACGCTTCCTCAACCGTGGGAGCCCTGAGAATCCCCAGCTGACGGGCCACCCCATCAAAGACACGATCATCGCTCGCCAACGCTCCCGTATGACTGGCCGCGGCCCGAGCACCCTGACCGCTCGCCCCACCTTTGACCAGCACCAAGGGCTTCGAACGCGTCAGACGGGCAGCCGCCTGACGGAATCTCGCGCCCTCGCCGACCCCTTCCACATACGTCAGGGCAACCTCGGTCTCTGGATCGACCGCGAAGTATTCCAGCATCTCTGCCAAACCTGTTTGAGCAGAATTGCCCAGAGAGACGGCCTTGCTGACTCCCACTCCAGTGCTCACCGCGTAATTCATGAAAGACGAGACCAAGTTCCCGCTCTGCGAGGCAACTCCGATTCGTCCCGACGGTGGATAGGGAGCGACGATCTGCGCGCACATCCGAGCCGGCGTGGACACCACGCCTTGCCCATTGGGACCGATGATCAGTATCCCGAGTTCATCGGCCACCGCCACTAACTCGTCCTGCAACGCGCGACCTTCGGCCCCGGCCTCTCCATACCCTGCACTCGCTATGAAGGCGGCTCGCACACCTTTTTTCGCACAGGCGCGGAGCAAGGCGACATTCGCTCGATTGGGGGTACAGACGAAGACCATGTCAGCGGCGCCGTCCGGAACCTCTTCGACACTCGTCAGAGTCTCACGCCCCAGAACCTCGGCCCCATCCGGCTTGACGGGAAAGAGTGCACCCTCGAAGCCAAAGCGCATCAAGTTGTGCAAAGTGACGAATCCAAATTTTCCGGGGTGCGATGAAACCCCGGCAACGATGATCCCTCGCGGATGAAAAAGCGGCTGAAATCGATCCCGGATCGCTTCATCGGGCTCCGATTGAATGAGGCCTGTCTCGATTGCGCTCCCGCCCAATTCCACCAAGGCGTCGACTGCGACCGGGCGTCCGGCTCGAACGATCAAGGGATTCAGGTCCACACTCGCCACATCAGGACGCTCTTCGGCCAAGCGACCCAGTCCCATCAGTAAGTCGACCAACGCTTGCCGATCGATAGGCTCCTCTCCCCGAAACGATTCCGTAAAAACTTGACTCTGCCGGAGGCGATCGATCATTCGGTCGGCCTCCGGCCGGTCGACAGGAAGAGCGCTAAAAGTCACATCCTCAAGCGCCTCGGCGAGCACGCCCCCTAACCCCAGGACGAGGCAGGGTCCAAATTGAGGGTCCCGGATCAGGCCCGCTATCAGCTCGCGCTGCCCTTGAATCATCTCCGCCACCAAAAGGTGAACGTCGCCGTCTTCCGGACGCGCTAGGCCCAACAATTCTTCGGCGGCGCCGCGCACACCCGCTGCGCCTCGAATCCCTAGGCGAACGAGCCCCCTCTCCGTCTTGTGAGCGATTCCCTCGCCCCCCAACTTGACAGCGACGGCTCCCGCCATCCTTTCGGCGGCGTGGACCGCCGCCTCAGCATCCGCCACAACGTATTCTTGGGCGAAAGCGACCCCGTATGGACGCAAGAGCTCTTTTGATTGGGCTTCTGAGAGGGTCTGAGCAGAGAGCTGATTTGTCATGGCGTGGCAGCATACTTAACCCCTGTCCCGGGGTCACGATGCATGGCACCGGCCATCAAGCGTCTAGGTTGATACGTTTGGCAATCGACAGAGTCCGTGACCGGGAAATTTGTCGGATCCGAAGAGAGATTTTCCGATACAAGTCCCAACGGTGCCCACCCTGGAGCCGAAGGAAAGCCATGATTCAGCAATTCCAATTCGCACTACAGGAACTCGACCGCCTGTTCGCAGAGTATGTCGTGGCCCCCATCGCGACGGTGCTCTTCTTCGATCTGGCATTTTGGAGTGACACCGTCGAGTTGCCTTTGGTCGTTGTCTGGTTGGTACTCGGGGCCCTGTTTTTCACCCTACGCTTTCAATTCATCAATTTTCGCGGTTTTCGACACTCCATCGACTGTGTGCGCGGCCGATACACTCACCCCGGTGAGGCCGGAGAAATCTCACATTTCCAGGCCCTCTCCGCGGCCCTCTCCGCGACAGTGGGACTCGGCAACATCGCGGGCGTGGCAGTCGCAGTTGGACTGGGCGGACCGGGTGCGGTTTTCTGGATGGTCGTCGCAGGCTTCCTTGGGATGAGTTCCAAATTTGCGGAGTGCTCACTGGCACAGAAGTATCGCCAGATTGACCCCGATGGACACGTCCGCGGTGGGCCGATGATCTACCTCCGAGACGGTCTTCGGGAGCTAGGCTGGCCCCGTCTGGGAGGTGGCCTCTCCATCTTATTCTCGCTGATGTGCATCGGCGGTAGCTTCGGCGGGGGCAATATGTTCCAGTCGAACCAGGCCTACGCCATTGTCTCGGCCCAAATTCCCGGTTTATCCGGACACCCCTTACTCGGGGGGGCAGTATTCGGATTGGGCATGGCGGCCCTCGTTGGGGTGGTCATCATCGGCGGGATCCGTCGAATCGGCGAAGTCGCTGGCATCCTGGTTCCGTCGATGTGCGTGCTCTACGTCGCCGCAGGACTTTCCATTTTACTGGTCAATGCCGAGCGCGTCCCAAGTGCTCTAGGCGTCATCATGGGCTCAGCGTTTAGCTGGAAAGCCGGGCTCGGAGGCTTTGTCGGCGTCTTGATCCAGGGTTTCCGCCGGGCGGCCTTCAGCAACGAAGCCGGTGTGGGATCAGCGGCGATCGCCCATTCGGCCGCCCGAAACGACCAACCTGTCCGCGAAGGCATCGTGGCGTTGCTGGGGCCCTTCATCGATACCTTGATCGTGTGCACAACGACCGGACTTGTGATCGTCGTATCCGGTGCCTGGAACAATCCGGAAGCCGGCGAAAACATCGCCATGACTGCTTGGGCATTTGGGACAGTCTTCCCTTGGTATCCGATCGTTCTCTCTGTCACCGCGCTGTTGTTTGCTTTTAGCACCATGATTTCCTGGAGTTACTACGGAGAGCGTTGTTGGGAACATCTTTTCGGTCCGGACAAAAACTTGACTTACAAACTACTATTTTTAGGCTTCACCTGGGCCGGCGCGATCTTCAATGCGGAAAGCGTGGTGGAATTCGGAGACCTCATGATCCTCGGCATGGCCCTGCCCAACATTCTGGGAGTCGCGATGATGAGCCGTGGCCTAAAAGTTGATCTCGATCTTTATATGCGTCGACTCCGGGAAGGCGCCTTCGCCCGCCACAGCTGATGCTACGGGACCGATCAAACTCAATTCCTGTCCGGAGGCGATTCGGCATCGGCTTGCCCCTCGCTCTCTCTGAAGAGGTCGCGCTCTGTTACTCTCCCGCTCGTCTCGAATTCAGGGCGGACTGAGCCCGTCACCCCACCGAAGGGAGTCAAAATGACCACAAAAATCGGACGCCTCGGCGTTTGGGCTTGGTTGGATGGAATGTCCGCCGAGGAAGCCGCGGAATTTGCCCAGCAACTCGAAACGTGGGGCTACTCGGCCCTGTGGATTCCCGAGGCAGTCGGTCGCGATCCCTTCGCACTGATCGGCTACTTGGCGGCCCGAACGAAGTCCCTGGTCTTCTGCACCGGCATCGCCAACATCTACGCCCGCGACCCGATGACCATGCGAGCCATTCACAAAACGCTGGCCGAGATCGCTCCCGGGCGGTTCGTCCTCGGCCTCGGCGTCTCGCATCACCACCTCGTAGGCCGAGTCCGGGGCCATGAGTACGCGAAACCGCTTTCAAAGATGAAAAGCTATTTGGAGAGTCTCGAAAAGGCTCTCTACATGGGACGAGAACCGCAGGAGGAGGCCCCGATTGTCTTGGCCGCACTCCGAGACAAAATGTTGGGTCTCGCCTCGACAAAAACCCAGGGGGCTCATCCCTATCTCACGACCGCCGAGCACACAGCCCGAGCCCGCCAAGTGATGGGCCCGGATGCCTGGCTCTGCCCGGAGCAAATGGTTTTGGCCGAGACCGATGAAACCCAGGCCCGTGAAATCGGGCGCAATAATTTACGGGACTACATACGCCTGCCCAATTATCAGAACAACCTAAAACAATTCGGCTTCACCGATGCGGACTTTGAGGATCGAGGAAGCGACCACCTCGTCGATGAAATCGTAGCCTGGGGAGACGACGCGCAGATCCGTCAGCGAATAGAGGCTCATCATCAGGCCGGCGCAGACCACGTTTGCATCCAGGCATTTCGAGCCGACGGCGGAGCGGGGCCCGATCGCGCCCTACTCGAACGGCTCGCCCCGGCGCGCTGAGAGGCATCGGCCCCACTCGTCATTCGAAGGCCTGTCGACGAGGCCGCGATCGCCTATCCTCGGCGTCCATATGGCCCAGATCAATCAGCACTTCCTCAAATTGCAAGCCGGATATCTCTTCCCAGAAATCGGACGAAGAGTCTCCGCCTTCCAAAAAGACCACCCCGACGCGCCGATCATCAAACTCGGCATCGGCGACGTCACCAAGCCACTCGCTCCGGCCATCGTCGAGGCAATGCACCAAGCCGTGGATGAAATGGGCGCCGAGGCCCACGGCTATGGCCCCGAAAACGGCTATTCATTCCTGACCGACGCGATTCGCGAACACGATTACCAAGCCCGGGGCGTCAAGATTGCGGCCGACGAAATCTTCGTTTCGGACGGCAGCAAGCAAGACAGCGGAAACATCCAAGAAATCTTTGGGACGGACTGTCAAATCTCGGTCACAGATCCCTCATACCCGGTCTACGTCGATACCAACGTGATGGCTGGCCGGACCGGGGAGGCCGATTCCGAAGGCCGATACGAGGGCATCATCTATCTCCCCGCCTCAGAGAAAAACGGCTTCATCCCGCCCCCCCCTGACCAGCGGGTGGATCTCGCCTACCTCTGCTCTCCCAACAACCCGACCGGGGCGGTAGCCAACCGAGATCAGCTTGGCCAATGGGTGCAGTGGGCACGCACCCACGATGCGATCCTCATCTTTGATGCCGCTTACGATGCCTTCATCCAAGATCCCGACTTGCCAAGGTCGATTTTCGAAATTGACGGGGCGCGCGAGTGCGCGATTGAGATGCGGAGCTTCTCCAAGCGCGCGGGGTTCACTGGAACACGCTGCGCCTACACGGTGATCCCGAAAGAGGTGTTCGGTCGATCTGTGAAAGGCGAGCCGGTTTCACTGAATGCTCTCTGGGGCCGCCGTCATGCCACCAAGTTCAATTCCGTCCCGTACGTGATCCAAAAAGCGGCCGCGGCTGTTTTTTCACCGGACGGCGCCGCGCAGACCGCAGCCCAGGTCGCCGACTACATGCGCAATGCACGACTCATTCGAGAAGGCTTAGGAGGAGCGGGCTTCTCTGTCTTTGGAGGAGAGCACGCCCCATATATTTGGATGAAAACACCAAATGGTCTCTCAAGCTGGGACTTTTTCGATCAACTGCTCACGCGAGCTCACGTTGTCGGGACTCCAGGATCGGGCTTTGGTCCGTCCGGTGAGGGGTACTTTCGAATCAGCGCCTTTAATTCGCAGGAAAATGTCGAGGCTGCCATCGAGCGTATTCGAGAGGGCTTCGGCCAATAATCCTGCGGCCGTGCCCTTGCGGAAAATTTTCCCGTGGTCGGGACCGGCTTCATGTCGGAAATAATCGAACGGATCTATCCCTACTGCTCCCATCTCCCGGACGAAGCTCCCCGCCGTTTAACCTTGGCCGACCCCGGCGCTCAACGGCTTCACCCGGGCCCAAGAACCCGAACCGCTCACACCATTCTTCAGCGAGAGGATTTTTCAATGCAGCGTCTGACCGTCGTTCTTCTGATCGGGCTTTCCATATTTTTATCCGCGGGTTGCAGCACTTTTCGGACGGAAAAGCCGAAAGTCTCAATGACGCCGGTGCTCGAGAAAATTCAAAAAACGGGGGTATTGCGAGTCGGGCTCTCGGGCAACCAACCCCCGTTCAATATGAAGACCCGGGCAGGCAAGATCATTGGGATCGAACCCGATCTCGCCAACGCTCTCGCGGAAACAATCGGCGCCCGAGCTGAATTCGTTGTCCGACCGTTCGGTGAACTCCTCGCCGCACTCGAAGCCGGCGAAGTCGACATCGTCATGTCACAGATGACGATGACGCCCGAACGCAATACACGCGTTGCTTTTGCAGGCCCTTATTTCATTTCGGGCAAAGCCATTCTCACGAAGTCTTCAAGCCTAGCGACCGCCGATGAAGCCGATGACATCAATCGAGCGGGTATCACCCTGACGGCCCTCTCGGGATCTACCAGCGAAGAATTCGTAAAACAGGCGGTCCCCAGTGCTCGCTTGATCGGAGCCACGGACTACGACAAAGCTGTGAACCTCGTCATTGATGACGAGGCGGACGCCATGGTGGCTGACTTCCCGATTTGCGTCATTTCTGTCCTGCGATTCCCTGAAGCCGACCTTCTCACGATCGCCTCGCCCTTCACTTTTGAGCCGATCGGAGCCGCGATTCCCTCGAACGATCCACTCTTCGTCAATCTCGTCCAGAACTACATGAACATGCTTGAAGGAACGGGACTGATGGCTGCGCTGGAAGCCAGATGGTTCGAAGATGGCAGCTGGTTGGCCGAGTTGCCCAATTAAAGGACGCCAAGGGCTAAGCTGCCTTCTGCCATAGGAGATCCACAGAATGAATGTTCTGGTGGTCGGAGGAACCCAATTCAACGGGCTGGCATTAGTTCAAGAGCTCGCTCGGACCGGACATCGGGTGACCGTGGTCAATCGTGGCCAAACACAGGTCACTCTCCCGTATGGCGTAGAGCGCCTCTACGCGGATCGAACCCAACCCGAATCCCTTCGCAAAGCACTCGGCCGAAGGGAATGGGATGCGGTTTACGACATCAGCGGCTATCGCCCGGAAGATGTGTCCTTGATGATTGAAATTCTCGCCGATCGAACGGGACACTATATTTTCGCCAGTTCAACAGTGATCTATGCCGCTACTCAGACCCTGCCGATCACCGAAGGGCATGCTGTAGAACGTGGCCAAGCCCAAAATGAATATGGCCTTAACAAATTGCTCTGTGAGGACCTTCTGGTCGAAGCTTGGAGAAAACGAAGCTTTCCCGCGTCCATCGCAGCCCTATCGATGGTTTTTGGCCCCCACAACATCGTGCCCGACCGCGAGCAGCGGATGTTCATTCGACTCCAAAAAGGCCGGAAGGTTCTGATTCCCGGAAGCGGTTCGACCCTAGGACAAGTGGGCTACGTCAAGGACCAAGCCCGCGCGCTCCGGATGATGATGCAAAAGCCTGCAACCTTCGGAAAGCGATACAACCTGACCGGAGGCGACTACTTCAGCGACGAGGGGTATGTTGACACCCTCGCCGACGTCATGGGAGTAGGCGCTCAAAATGTCGACCGACTCTCGATTCCCGCTGAGTTCATGGACCGAATCTATTCGGGAGAAGTCCCCTTAGGCGCGGTCGATATGACGGTCCACGCCGATACACGAACACGGCAGGATACCCGCAAGCAGTCTCTCTTCCAGATCAATTGTATCATCCAGCGTTTGGCACCCAATATTCACCCTTGGGACCGCAGTGTTCTCTTCAGCGTCGAGAGGCTGAAAGATGACACCGGATGGCGTCCCGAGTTCACTTTTCAAGCGGCAGTCGAACACACCTGGGATTGGATGCAGAGCAGCGGCCGGAGTCAAAGCTTGGACTTCGACTTCGCTTTCGAGGATCAACTCATCGAACAGATTGCTGGCCGCGCCTGAATGGATCAATCCAGTTCCGGATCAACTTGGATCATGACTTTTCCTCCAGCCGAGGGGTCTTTCGCCACCGAGAAGCCCGATTGGAAGTCTGAAAGCGGGAAATGGTGAGTGACCATCGCCCGCAAATCGCGTCGGGCTAGGAGGTCGAGCATTCGGTTCCAGTCCGCGGGCTGGGCGATCGAGCCGAGCAGATCGAGCTCTTTCATCATGACCTCGACAAGATTCACTTCCACCGGCGCTTTATGGAGACCCACGACAACAATCCGCGCCTCGCCGCGAGCTTGAGCGACCAACTGGGTAAAGGCAGGCCCCGCCCCAGTCGCCTCGATCAAAACATCCGTCGCCACCACCGGCATGCCCATCATCGACGTCGTGCCATGAAGCTCCTTCAACTCCGACCAGACATCGGGCGACCCAGCATTCAGCCCGGCCCGAGCTCCGAGACGGACGGCGAGGTCGAGCCGCGTCTCAGAGAAATCGATGGCCACGACATCCTCCACCCCGCGATCGACCAGGCTCGCCACAGCGGCCAACCCAATCGGCCCGGCTCCCATCACCACGACTTTTTCTCCAGCCACAGCACGCGATCGATCGACCGCGCGCATTCCAACACCTAAAGGTTCTGCGAGCGCCGCCATAGAGAGGGATAAACCTTCTGGCACACGAATCAGGCCTTCACCATTCGCCACCCCTCGCACCAACAATCGGGGCGTGAAGCCGCCCTCGCCTCCTCCATTGCCGATCATGTTGTTCGACCCCATGGGGTCGACCACCACTCGGTCACCCACTCGCCAGCCCTCGACCTCGGCGCCCACACTTTCCAAGATTCCAGACAGCTCGTGACCCAGAGGCATCGGCTCGGTGGTCGGCCCCATCAGACCTCCCGCCTTCACGTAGCCGACATCGCTGCCGCAGATACCACAAGACGCGACGCGAACCACAACGTCTTTGGCGCCCCCCTGCGGCACAGGCACCGCATCGATCCGCACATCCCCTGGGCCATGAACGTGAACCTGATCTTGCGTTTCCATTCGTTGGTCCCTCCAGAGTTTTCTGAGCGGGGTTCATCCTGCCCCTACTCTTATCCCACCCAAAACCATCCTAGCCGATCCTCGGACAGTGCAGATGGCGGAGGACGGTGTATGATCCGCCGTTCTCATGATCAGGGACCGAGCCGCCGGACGAAGAAGCTGGGCTACCACAGCAGCCCTCACCCTGCTCATCTTGATTGCGGCATCCCAAGCGGATGCTGGCAGCCCTAAAGACTACGCTCGATCAGGCCCCTATCTAAGCCTCGGCCTCAATATCGGCTCGGCCAACTATGCGTGGATGAAACAACTGGATCAAGCAGCCGCTGAGGCCGCTTCCGCCACCCTGGCCAACCCTTCCTTCGTGGGGACCGTCCCGACGGGCTATTCCCCCACCACCTTCCTGGGCGCGGGCTTCAGCGGGGGCTACCGCTTCGCGCCGCGCTGGGCCCTGGACTTCAGCATCGACTGGGCACGCAGCGACCTATGGGCCGATGTCGTGATTGCGACGGAAACGCAACGAATCCGAACCCGCCTCAAGGTCGAGGGGCTTGAGACAGGATTTGCTTCGGTCAATGCCCGTTTCTACGTTCTGACTGGCCGGCTACAACCCTTCGCACTCGCCGGTGTCGGCGCCGTCATGGCGACCCCGATCGACCTCGCCGGGAACAAAAAAAACGTCTATGGGTTCAGCTCAAAACTCGGAGGGGGATTCGACTACTACGTCACCCGACACTTCGCGGTCACCGGACTGGTGAGCTACGACTTTGCCACGGGGGACACAGGGGAAAGCGACCTCTTCCTCTTCAACGCCTACCTGACTTGGCGGTACTAAACCCAGACCCGTTTTCAATCGGCCTTCGGGGGCGGGGGCCGATCACCTGAATCAGCTCCGCCCGGACTGCCACCCCCGGATCTTCCCGGACCCTCGCTGGGACGGGCGACCCGTCCCCGCCCACGCGAGCCTCGTCTTCGGCCGCGCTTGGCGGAGGCCTTCTTCTTGCGACCCTTGCGAGCTTTTCGAGCTTTCTTGGCTTTTTTTGCCTGTTTTTTTCGAAGGGGCTCAAAAAAGCTTCCCGGTCGTTCTCCCGCTTGACGGCACCAATCGCAGACCTCGCATTCGGCCCCGGTTTCTACGCCGAAGTACTCCCGCAGCATCTGAGCCCGGCAGCGCTCAGCCATCGCGTACTCTTCGACAGAATCCAGACGCTCGGTATCGAGCTTCCGCAATCGCTGAAACTGTTCCGTCAGTCGACGAGCCCGCTCGACCAACTCTTCGGGCGGAATCAGGGGCCGAATATATTTTTCGGAGGTTTGTTCAACGAGGCCCGCAGACTCCAAGACGGCAACAACCGCTGCTGTGACCCGCTGAGCCAACTGAGCTGAGGCCGCCAGATCGACGATGTCAGGAAAACGCCCTTCCTCAACGTAGGCAACGAGCGTCTTCACGAGTTGATAAAGCTGGTTGGGACGAATCCGACTCTGCCCCTGCAAGAACTCGTGGATATTCCGATCTTCCATGTGATGGAGCAGGATGCAGTGCGATGGGCGGCCATCACGACCGGCCCGGCCCGCCTCCTGGACGTATTGTTCCAGGGAGGACGGGGTTTGATAGTGGACGACGTAACGAATGTCCGGCTTGTCGATCCCCAGGCCGAAGGCACTGGTCGCGACCATCACGAGCCGACGACCCCGTTTCATGAAGAGTTCCTGCTCAGCTTTACGTTCGCTGCCCTTCAGGCCCCCGTGATAGCGGTGGGCCGGAATACCCATCGCCTTCAGCGCGCCCTGAACAGCATCGACTTCTTTGGTCGTCGAACAATAAACGATGCCCGGGCGGCGAAGGCGGAGGATCAGCCTTGCAATCGCTCGGAGGCGAGCCGTGCTTCCGCACTCGATCACCTCGAAACAGAGATTCGGCCGATGGGGAGAGGCAACGATGACCAGCGGGTCATGCAAATCCAAAATTCGAATCAAATCTTCGCGCACCGACTCGGTGGCAGTCGCTGTCAGCGCCAGGACAGGAGGGCGCCCATAGCGCTCCAGCATCTCACGCAGCCTCAGGTAGGCCGGTCGAAAATCGTGCCCCCACTCTGAGGCGCAGTGCGCCTCGTCCACAGCAAAGAGCGAAATCCCGGTCTCCAGCAAGACCGGGCGCAATTCTTCCCCCGCAAGCGTCTCGGGCGTCGTCATGACAAGCAGAGGTCCGCCTTCGCCAATTCGCTCAAAGGCTTCCCGACGCGCCTTGCCTCGAACCGTGCCATCGATCCGGACGACGGGGACACCGCGCTTTTCAAGATTACGTGTTTGGTCTTCAAGCAGGGCCAGCAGGGGGGACACGACGACCACGGGCTTAGGCAAGAGCAGAGAAGGCACCTGATAGCAAGCCGACTTGCCGTAGCCCGTGGGCAGCACAACGAGAGAGTCTAGGCCCGACAGCGAGTGCTGGATGGCCCTCAGCTGTTCGGCATGAAGACTCGATATCCCCAATCGAGTGGCCGCCGCGCTGATCTCCTCCGTCGAAAACGGGGACTCACCAGCTTGTTCGAGTGCCTCTGCTCCGGTCAACGAAGCGAGGCCTTCGGGTTCGAGAATCGCGACGGCCTCTGCATCCAGCTTCCGAACCACCGGCGCCGGTGTTCGACGCGGGTTCCTCGAGCGCCGGCGCGTCCGACCGCCTCGCCTCCGCGAGTTCGTCTCGCGACCCTTTGAGCCGCCGGAGCCGCCGGAGCCGCCGGAGCCGCCGCCCCCTTGATCGGACGTTCCGGCCGCATCGACCGATGCTCGCTCGCCCCCGGCCGCCTCGTCAGACGCACCCCGACCCGAGCCACGGCGATCCCGGTCCTTGGAGGCCGCCGACTTCCGCCTTCGGCGCCCCTTCTTTCGGGCAGCAGACTGCTTCCGAGTCGAAGACTTCTTCTTGGGACGGTTCGAACGCGAAGCACCGCCTGCCGGACTGGCTTCCGGGCTGCGATCTTCCGTTCCGCTATCGCCGTTGTTATTGGTCGTCACCGGCCTTCCGGTGTTCGGCCGATGTCCTCTGACACCGACGGGTCCACATTTTGAGAACGGACGGCTCGTCCGCCCGCATCTTCGCTCTGATCCCAGCACCACGAGCAATCAGCTCAGTCGGCTGTGCCCTCTCGACTTCCCGCCTCACTCATGCCTTTCGCCCCGCCTGACGCGGAGAGCGAATAACAACGACCACCAAGGGCGGCTCCCAGCAGACTCCTGGGAAAACAACCTTGACAGGGTCCCCTGCCCCGAAAAAAGATCCGAGAAACCGAAATACGGATCTCATCAACCCAAAGTGTCGATTCCAGCCGGCCGGGCCTCTTCGCACGACTCCGTCCGAAAAACCGAAACGGGGGAGGCACTTCGAATCATTGTGCCCCTGCCCCTAGATCATACCCATATTCGGGGCGAGTTCGCACGCAATCCGACGAATCACGTCCGAATGCGCTTCCAAGAGGAAAAAAACAGTCCCGGGGGACCACTTTAGGGGACTCCCAGACCACTGAGCGGCTCCGGATGGAATCGCCGGCTGCTAGACGGCGGGCTAACGTCCGTGATCCGAGAAACCAGGAGAAATTTAAGTGCACAACGAGCTCTGCGACCAACTGGGAATCGAGGTTCCGATTTTCGCTTTCACTCACTGCCGCGACGTCGTCGTCGAGGTCAGCAAAGCGGGAGGGCTTGGCGTCCTCGGGGCCGTCGGCTTCACCGCAGAAGAGCTCGAAACCGAACTGCAGTGGATCGATGAGCGCATCGGAGACAGGCCCTACGGCGTGGATACGGTCATCCCAGGCAAATACGAAGGAATGGGCGAGCACGACCCGGACAAACTTGAAGAACAAATCCGAGCAGCCATTCCCCAGTCGCATCGTGATTTTGCCAACCGCTTACTCGATCAGGCCGGCGTCCCCAAATTGCCCGAAGAAGAAGATACCGACAGACTGCTCGGGTGGACAATCGCCACCGCTATGCCCCAAATCGAATGCGCCCTTTCCCATGATCGCGTCAAGCTCATCGCCAATGCGCTCGGCACTCCGCCTCCGGACGTCATTCAATCCATCCACGCTACAGACCGCCTCGTCGCGGCGCTTTGCGGTAGCAGCTACCAGGCGCTCAAGCACAAAGACGCGGGAGTCGACATCATCATCGCGCAGGGGCACGAGGGCGGGGGACATACCGGCGAGGTCGGAAGTGTCGTCCTGTGGCCCGAGGTGATTCAAGCTGTGGCCCCCACGCCCGTTCTCGCCGCCGGGGGAATTGGAACCGGTTCACAGGTGGCCGCCGCAATGGCGCTCGGCGCCGCTGGAGTATGGACCGGCTCTATTTGGCTGACCGTTCGAGAAGCGGCTGGGGCCATGGCCCAAAAGGAGTCCTTGCTGAAGGCCGGCAGCCGAGACACCGTTCGGTCGCGCTCTGTCACCGGCAAGCCTGCCCGCATGCTGCGAAATGAATGGACTGAAGCGTGGGAACGTGAGGACACTCCGGAGCCGCTCCCGATGCCCTTGCAGGGCATGGTGACCCTCGACATGATCCGACGCACGCATCAATATGCCGACAAGGCTCAAGACGTCGCGTTCAACCCCGTCGGCCAGATCGTCGGTTCCATGAATCAAATCCTCCCCGCCAAGGACCTCGTTGGAGAACTCGTCGACGGGTACTACGATGCCGTGGATCGACTCAACGCCCTGGCCACCAACAACTGATCCACCCAAAAAAATCAACAGCTCGATGCGGCGTCCAGCTTGGACGCCCCCTCCGGGTCACCCGTCAATTTTTCTGTACTTGATCCGATGCGGCTGATCGGCAGCCGTGCCGCGGCGGCGCTTGTAGTCCTGCTCGTAGTCTTGGTAATTGCCCTCGAACCACTCGACGTGGCTGTCGCCCTCGAAGGCAAGGATGTGCGTCGCAATGCGATCAAGAAACCATCGATCATGGGAAATCACGACGACGCACCCCGGAAAGTCGACCAGCGCGTCCTCCAAGGCACGCAACGTATCGACGTCCAGATCATTCGTCGGTTCATCCAGCAAGAGAACATTTCCTCCACGCCGCAGCAGCTGCGCCAAGTGGACCCGGTTGCGCTCGCCACCGGATAGGCTGCCCACGAGCTTCTGCTGATCCGGGCCTTTGAAATTAAAAGAGCCCACGTAGGCCCGAGATGGGACTTCGCGGCGTCCCACTTGGATCAGGTCATCGCCCCCACTAATCGTCTCAAAAACACTCATATCGGGGTCGAGGCTATCGCGACTTTGGTCGACGTAAGCCAGCTCAACAGTCTCTCCGAGCTCAAGGCCCCCTTGATCCGGCTTCTCTTCACCCACGATCATTTTAAATAAGGTGGACTTGCCTGCCCCGTTCGCTCCAATGACCCCAACGATACCGCCCGGAGGCAGCGCAAAAGAAAGGTCATCGACGAGAAGTTTCTCACCGAACGCCTTGGCGATCTGATCGGCCACGACGACTTTAT
>JAQWNI010000187.1 GCA_029268645.1 Myxococcota bacterium | reverse complement strand
GGGCAGCGCCATGTACACGATCGGCTGCGCTTCATGGTTTGCGGATTGGGTCATGGATTTTCTCAACCATGCGCCGGTCAACGACTTCCATCTTCCCGACGTCGAGAAACATCGGGTGATGGGAGGGGATCCCAATATCCGCATGTGGTTGGGTCAATGGAAGCTTGACCCCGATGAAGCTCTCGTGATCGAAGCCACTCCGCCTCAGTGCGACTATTGGAACTTTCAGCTCGCCAATATTTGGGCCGAATCGCTCGACTTCGAGAACCGGCCAGTCCACGTCAATAGCGGAACCGCGACCTACCGTGAAGACGGCTCTTTCCGACTGGTGGTGGCTCACGAGAATCCCGGAGTGCCCAATTGGATCGACCCATCGCACCACCATCACGGGGTCATGGCCTTACGATGGGTTCGAACTGATGCGCACCCCAAACCCAGCGTTCGAGTTGTTCCCCTCCAGAGCGTGCGGGACGGCCTCGACTGAATCGGGAAAAACCTCGTCAAGGACGGGTAATCTGGCCTCCATCCACATTGATGATCTGACCCGTCAGCCACGAGGCCGCATCGGAAAGCAAGAAGAGGCAGGTCTCGACCAAGTCCGCAGGCTGACCGAGCCGAGGAATGGCCAGTTGATTGACAATTTGTTGCGCCATGGGTCCAGCGGTCTTGGCCAAGGCTTCCGTGTCGGTCGGACCGGGCGCAATGGCATTGATCCGTATTCCCTGGCCACCCAGCTCTCGGGACAGAGCGTGGGTCAATCCATTGATCCCCAATTTGGCTAGACCATAAAACCCTACACCCATCCAGGCTGCTGTCGAAGATTGATTGACAATGGCGCCGCCCCCGCGCGCTTTCATCGACCGAAAGCAGGCCCGAGTGCAAAGAAGCGCCCCATTCATGTTCACTTCCATAAACTTCTGGTAGTAATCCCAATCGACTCTCAGCAACGAATCCAGCTTCATGTCACCAAAGATGGCCGCGTTGTTCACAAGAAAATCTATTCCGCCATGGGCCTTCTCAACGTGCTCAGCCATCGCCCGGGTGGACACCTCGGAGCCGACATCGACCCGAACATACTCAGCGTTTCCACCAGATTGGTTGATTTCGGAAGCAACCCGCTCTCCACTTTCCGAGTTGATTTCGGCAACAACGACATGCGCGCCATGGCTGGCAAGCCCTTTGGCATAGCCTTCACCGATGCCTCCCCCCGACCCCGTCACGATTGCGACCTTGCCTGAAATTCCGTCGTACTGCACGCCTGACTCCTTTTTTGAATAAAGGGAACACTCCCCAACCAGCCAGAATTCTAGTGATCGGATTCGCGCTTCCTGCCTCCGGGCTGCACTTCAACGATCGTCGGGTAGGCAACCTCAAGTGGCACAGAGACCGTGTCGACGATCGTACGGGCCACGCTTTCCGCCGGCATCCAGTGAAGGTGCCGCAGGACTCCCCAATACTTCCACGACTCCAAAATTTCGGACATTCGCGCCTTCGGCATCTGATTGCCGAATTCCGTCCCGGTTGGGCCGACCCGCACCACGATCGATCGGACGCCGGTGCCCTCTGTTTCCATCTCGAGGACCTTCGCAAAAACTTCAAGCCCGGCCTTCGCCGCCGAGTAGGCCGACTGCCAAGTCCGCGGCCGAGTCGCACTGTCAGAGCCCACGAAAACAACATCGCCACGACGGCGCTCGAGCATGTCGGGCAGAACCCGCCGAGTCACCATCATCGCGCCGAGCAGGTTAATCTCAAGGTCAGATCGGAGCTTTTCATCCGTTGACTCGGCCACGAGGGAGGAGAGGTTCTGCCCCGCATTGTTGATCAACACATCGACCGGGCCCCAATGTGTCCGGACCGCTGCCAAAAACTCATCGATCGACGCCGGATCCGTCACATCCAAACGGTGAGCAAATGAAAGTCCTCCCGAGGCTGCGATCGTATCAGAGAGCTTCTCTAATCGATCGAGCCGGCGGGCCCCCAGCGCGACGCGATACCCCGCTTGCCCAAGGGCCACTGCCGTCGCAGACCCGATTCCCGAGGAGGCTCCCGTGACGACCACGACTGCCTGGGAAGCCATGGCGATTAAACCTCGACCGGGAGATGCGCAAACCCCCGCACATTGATCGAATGAACCCTCGAAGCCCTAGCCGAGTCAATCGTGAATTTCGAAAACCGAGCCCACCACTCCTCAAGCGCCACCCGAGCCTCTAATCGGGCCAGAGATGCGCCCATGCAAAAATGGGCACCCTTACCAAAGGAAAGCATTGCGGAAGTATCTCGTCGGAGATCAAAGGCCGAAGCGTTTTCAAAGACTTCCTCGTCGCGATTGGCTGAGCCCACCAAAAGCAACGCCAGATCTCCGGTGACGAGACTGTGGCCACGAACTTTGACATCTTTGGTCACCAGACGAGCCAGCATCTGCGTCGAGTTGTCATAGCGAAGTGTTTCTTCGATCCAGTTTTCAATCGATACGTCCCGTGAATCGACTAGCTGACGTTGCTCTGGGTTCCGCGCCAGCCAATACAGTGCGTTCCCTATCAGCTTTGTGGTTGTTTCGTTGCCTGCAACAATCATCAGATTACAAAACGAGAGAATCTCCATATCATCGAGGACGTCACCGTCTAATTCTAATGTCGTCAGCACACTGAGAAGATCGTCACGTGGCCTCTTTTTGCGGTCCGCCAAAAGCTCGCTGAAGTAGCCACGAATTTTTCCGAAGGCCATGCTGCCCGCAGGGGGGACATCTCGAACGCCCTCTTCACGATGCACCAACAGATCCGCCCATTCTCGAAGTTGGGTGCGGTCAGCAACCGGCACTCCCAAGAGCTCGCTAATAACATCCATCGGAAGGCGGCCTGCGAAATCATCGATGAGATCGAATCCGCCCGACCCGACCAGGCCGTCGAGGTAGCCGACAGTCATTTCGCGAACCCTTGGCTCCAGGGCCGAGACGCGCCGGGGTGTAAAACCTCGAGAAACGAGCCCTCGCATCCGCGTGTGGTGGGGCGGATCCAGCCCCAAAAAAGACATCCCAATCCGGGCCGCTTCGGTCGATCTCGATTTGGGGTCCAGAGAAACCCCTTCGCGATTCGAAAAGGTCGCATGGTCCTTGAACGCTCGGAGTACATCCGAATGACGGGAAAGTGCCCAGAAGCTCATGGCTTCGTTCCGATAAACCGGCGCTTCAACTCGAAGTCGCTCGTAAACAGGGTAAGGGTCTTCATGTAGCGCGTAGGCGTATGGGTCGTACTCGAGCACGCGGCCTCCTGGACCCGTCACCCTAGTTCATTTACATAGCACCTGCAATGCAAATGAAGTATCGTTCAATCAAGACGGGGAGGTGCAAGATGGCGATTCGTGCTGGCTTTATTGGGCTCGGCAACCAGGGTAAGCCCATCGCGGCTCATTTCGCGCCCAGCGGTTTTGAAACGATCGTTTACGACATCAACCCAGAGCCAGTCGCCGAATTGGTCGAGGGTGGCGCTCGCGCGGCGACGTCTCCGAAAGAAGTCGGTGCCCACTCAGACGTGGTCGGCGTTTGCGTCCCAGAAGATGAACACGTTCGCCACGTCGCCTACGGAGAGCAGGGCCTCTTGGCAGGACTCGCACCCGGCGGTGTCATCGCAATTCACAGTACCGTGTTGCCCAGTACAGCCCTCGAGCTGGCCGAAGCCGCAAACCGTCAAGGCGTCACCGTCGTCGACGCCTGTGTAACCGGAGGTGCAGCCCGCGCCGCCAGTAAGACTCTGACCTACTTGGTCGGGGGAGAGAAAGACGACCTGGAAAAAATCCGCAGCCTGCTTGAGTGTAGCGCCGAGAAGATTATTCATGCTGGCCCTCTTGGCCATGGTGCAAAGCTCAAGCTTTGTATCAACCTCATCACTTACATCCAATGGGCAGCCGCTTTCGAATCTCACGCCCTGGCCTCGGCCGTGGGGCTTCCCTCCGAAATCCTCGAGGAAGCTGGACTTTCTAACGGACAGATCACGCCCCTCATGCAGGCTTATCTGGGGAGCGTCAAGATGCCCGCCGAAGTTAAAAGCAGCGAGGCCGTCCAAGCCTTGATGCGAGGCCACATGAATGTGGCCGAAAAGGATCTCGCCTGGGCCTTGACCCTCGCCAAAGAGTCAGGCGTCTCTCTTCCGGTCGGGGGGCTGGTCTCACAGCTCATGGCTCGTCTTTACGGCGTCGAAGACACCCGGAAGCGATGAGCCCGTTGAAGGGTTCCGTGTCAGCGACCCCACGCCGACGTTCACATGCGGAACGCACGGCTCAAACCCGCGAGAGCATTATCTCCGCTGTTGTGGATTCGATTGCCGAGGTCGGATTTCAGCGAACAACCGCGGCCGAAATCACCCGTCGAGCCGGCGTGACCTGGGGCGCCGTTCAACATCATTTTGGTGGTAAGGATGGGATCCTTTTGGCGGTCCTAGAAGATTCTTTCGACCGCTTCAACCGTCGGGTCGCATCGATTGCAGAGTCCAACATGCCCCTCGAAAAGCGGATTGATCTTTTCATCGACCGCGCCTGGGAACACTTTGGAAGCGCTCACTATCGCAGCACCCTGGAAATCCTGATGAGCTATGCCGGATCAAACGATGGGGACTCAGAGCGGGTATGGCCTGGACAAATGTTTTTGGCCTGGAATCGCGTCTGGCAAGGACTCTTCGCCGACTCCGTTCAAGCTCGGCGCGAATCTCTGGCCCTCCAAAAATTCACAATCTCTACGCTGACCGGGCTAGCCATGACGGCCCTTCTTGCTGGGGCCCATACCCGGCGTCCAACCGCAGAACTCAATGTGCTGAAGTCGGCCCTCCGAAATCGCCTCGCCAGCGCCTCCTCTTCCTCAGGAGGCACATAGGACGTCCGGACGAATCCGGAACTCGTGGGGCCGTAAAATTCCGTCTTTATGAGACCGCCGAAAAACGAATCCATAGGATGCGCTCGACTTTCGCAGTGAACCCGCCGATTCTAACTTGAGGTGCGCTGCCGCCCCCCCTTTCAGAGATGTCGTGTGACCTCATCTAAGCTCTTCAATCAAGACCTTGCTGCCGAAACAGGCGTGTTGGGAGAGACCGCAGGCCTCGCCAACCCCCTCTTCCTCAATCGGGACCTCTCCCGTCTCGATTTCGACGAACGTGTGCTCGCCCTCGCAGAAGACGGAAGGCTTCCTATTCTGGAGCGGGTTAAGTTCCTAGCCATCTTCTTCTCGAATTTGGATGAGTTCTTTCAGATTCGGGTCGCAGGCCTCAAAGCCCAAGTCGAATCGGAGGTCGATGTTCTCTCCCCGGACGGGCTCACGCCTCAACTTCAGCTCAACCTGGTGCATCAGCGTGTGCAATCGCTTGTCTACAGGGCCACGGACCATCTCCAAAAGAGCTTGATCCCACGCTTAGCAGAGCACGGAATTCGAATTGTCGAATGTTCGGATGTCTCACCTGATGAGGCGGCCTATCTCACAAAGCATTTCGAGCAAGACATTTTCCCCGTTCTCACGCCCCTCGCCGTGGATCCCGTTCACCCTTTCCCTTACATCTCAAACCTTTCTCTGAATCTGGCCGTACTGCTTCGCGAACCCAACGACCAATCACTCCGTTTTGCCCGAGTCAAAGTCCCCCCTCTCTTTCCACGATTGGTCGCCGTAGGCGATCAACGCACTTTCGTTCCCCTCGAAAGTCTGATCCAGTCGCATTTATCTCTGCTCTTTCCCGGAATGGACATTGCCGGCCACAGCCCGTTTCGGGTCACCCGGGATGCGGACCTCGAATTGTCCGAAGACAGCGACGAGGATCTTCTTGAAGCAATGGCTTCGAGTATTCGAAGACAGCAACGATCCAGCCCTGCGGTGCGGCTCGAAGTAGACAAACGGGCCGCAGAT
Source organism: Myxococcota bacterium (assembly GCA_029268645.1). Classification (GTDB taxonomy): domain Bacteria; phylum Myxococcota_A; class UBA9160; order UBA9160; family UBA4427; genus TMED88. The sequence goes on along the minus strand of JAQWNI010000187.1, from coordinate 10,089 downwards.
GAAGTCATCAGTCTTTTACAAGGCGAATTGGATCTGGAGAGCTCCGATATCTACTTCCAAACCTCTCCTCTAAACCTCGCTGACCTCTGGGCGCTCTATGATTTGCCGCTCCCCGACTTGAAGGCCACGCCCTGGCGTCCCCGAACTCCGAGATCGCTCTGTCGAGTCGACGATGAATCCAGCCCGGTGCGAGCCGGGTGGCTTTTCGACACCCTTCGAAGCGAGGAAATTCTGCTTCATCATCCGTACGACTCTTTTTCGACCACGGTTGAAGAGTTTCTCGTCCAGGCCGCCGACGATCCAGACGTTCTGGCGATCAAACACACGCTTTACCGAACTTCTGGCCCGGAAACCTCTCTCTTCGATGCCCTGGTGAGAGCCGCCGATCGAGGGAAGCAGGTGGTGACTCTGGTGGAGCTCAAGGCACGCTTCGACGAAAGAGCGAATCTGGAATGGGCGCAGGTTCTCGAACGAGCCGGCGTCCACGTCGTATACGGTCTGGTCGGATTGAAGACGCATGCCAAGGTGACCCTCGTGGTCCGACGGGAGGGCAATCGCATCCGTCGCTACTGCCACATCGGAACCGGAAACTATCACCCGGTGACCGCGCGTCTCTACGAAGACATCGGGCTACTCACAGCCTCCCAGGAAATTGGGGAGGACGTGACCCACCTCTTCAATCACCTCACTGGGACCAGCCGAGCCCCTCACTTCCACAAACTCCTCGTGGCCCCCCAGTCTTTGCGTGACCGGATTATCCAATTGATCGAGCGAGAGCAATCGGCCTCAGACGGGAAAATCGTGATCAAGGTTAACAACCTATCGGATCCCGAGATCATTGAAGCCTTATATCGAGCCAGCCAAGCGGGTGTTGAAATCGACCTGATGGTTCGCGGCATCTGCTGTTTACGGCCCGGGGTCCCGGGTCAGTCAGAGAGAATTCGAGTCCGGTCGATTCTGGGAGGGTTTCTGGAGCACTCGCGGATCTATCGATTTGGAAGTCCGGCGCGCGGCCTTGATTATTTCATCGGCTCAGCTGACCTGATGCCTCGGAACTTAGGGCGTCGGGTAGAGACGCTCGTCCCCATCGAAAAAGACGAGCTCTGCGAGCAGCTCGAGGACATCCTGAGTTTAAATCTGAATGACGATACCCATGCCTGGGCGCTTAATCAGGAGGGCATCTGGCAAGCCATTGAAACGCGCGAGGGATCCTGTGCTCAAGAAACGTTTCGTGAGCGGGCAATTCAGCGTTCAGAGAACCGCAAGGACGGGGCCTCCGACTGCGAATGCCTCCCGAACTGAACCTTCTTCGAATACGCCCGGCGTTCACCCGCGATGTTCGGCTGGGTCGCACCCGTCATGAAGCCCGAAGAAATCAGTATCGTGACGTGAGACGGTGAAATGTGTTGGCCCACAGTCGGGGAAACGGGAATCAGAGGCCGGGACGTCCAGATTCGAGGCCCAAAAGTTTGACGCGTTGCTCCAGGGCCTCAAAGGAATCAATGACAGTGATTCCCATCACGTTGCGGACCAGATGACTCAACGCCCCCCCTACCCAGAGCTCGACCCGAGGAGGCAACCCGTCCCTAAGCGCCTTGACCTGGGCGACAGCCTCTTCACTGTCATCCACGACCAAGCTCACGGCCACCGCGCCGGCACTCGAGCGATCCGCTGCAAAGATCAGATCATCCACTGGGAGCTCAGCGCCGAGATACACCACTCGTCCGCTAGCGGCCGAGGCCGTAATCGCAGCAATCAATAGGCCCAGCTCATGTCGCTCGCCCGAAAGCGTCGCGAAGAGGATCGAAGCGCCCACCGGAGAGTTTGAGCTCGGCCTCAGAGAAGCCCCCATCAAGGACCGCAAGACCGATGTCGCAAGGTGCTCAGCCGCAATCGGCAGGTCTCCGCGTGACCAGGTTTCGCCGATGCGCTCGAGCAGAGGTGATGCAACGTGCCGTGCAAATCGACTCGGTCCCAGCGCGGCGAGTTGCAACGAAATCAAGCGCTCGGACTCATCTGCGTCGAGGGCATTCAGCGCCGCCATGATGGCATCGGAGGCATCGGGAACACCCTCCATACCGGTCGGGAGCGTCGGACTCGGCTCCGATGCGGTAATCCGGGATAGTTCATCATTTTCTAGACGGGCCACCTGACCGATCCGGTGGCCTCCATCAATTGCCGCTTTCATCAGCGCCAGACGCTCAAGGTCTGCAGCCGTATAGCGCCGGGTTCCCCCGGGCGTTCGAAGCGGGACCACAACCTCGTAGCGGCGTTCCCACGCCCTAAGCGTGTCCGGCGAGATCCCTGTGAGTCGAGCCGCTGCCCCCAGGGGGTACGTGAGCTCTTCAACCGCTTTTTCAGCTTGATTGGACATCGCTTTGTGGGCGCCCCTTTTTATTTCCCTTCTCACAGGATAGCCGTCCAGATCAGAAGAGGACGGAAAACCGCCAAATCCCTTTGAAAATAAAGAAATTTATGCAAAAGGAGCCAATCGGGTTCCGTTATGTCCGTATAAATATGGACATTATATGGACAATATTCGATTTCACCCTTCCCGGCGTCTAGATTTCAAATCGTGTCCAGCCGCCTGGACTTAAGCAGGCTGCGAGCCGACCTCGGGATCAGCCAGCACATCTAGGGCAACCCCAGCATGCAGGGCGGCTCCGATGCTGAGACCGGATTCGTTCAGGAGCATCCGGTTGGAATGAACCGGGTGAGGATTTTCCACCGACTCGGGACGGAAGCCGATGAAAAGCATGGCTCCCGGCCATCGGTCGAGGACGTATGAAAAGTCTTCCGCGCCCATGACCGGATGGGGCATCTCAATGAAGGCGTCGTCAGAGAGCAACCGCGAGGCCACCCTCTGAGCCCGGGTCACCGCGTTTGAATCATTGACAGTCACCGGATAACCACGCGCCATATTCACAGTCGCCTCTACACCGTGTGCCAGGCTAACACCGTGGGCCACTCGGTGAATGCCCTCTTCGGCCGCCCGGCGACCGCGCTCGGAAGTCGCACGAAGTGTGCCCATCAGGCGCGCGGTCTCCGGAATCACGTTGTCGGTCGTGCCAGCCCGAATTTTGGTCGTTGAGATCACCACCGGGTCGTGAGCATGAATCTCCCGGGTCAGCATCGTCTGAAGTGCGTTGACGATCTCGCAGGCGGCAGGAATTGGATCTCGCGCATCATGGGGCATTGACGCGTGCCCTCCTTGCCCCTTGACTTCAATGGTCCAGACATCCGCCGAGGCCATCAAGGGGCCCGCACGAGAAGCCAGTCGGCCCACAGGCAGTCGCGTCTCAACGTGAAGCGCAAAGGCCATCTCCGGATCAGGGCCCTCATCGAAAAGGCCTTCCTCGAGGCAGATCTTGGCCCCGAAATGCCCTTCTTCGCCGCTCTGAAAAAAGAAGTGGACCTGGCCGGCCAGCTCGGAACGGCGAGCGGTCAAGATTCGGGCTGCCCCAGTCAACATCGCCGTATGCGCGTCGTGGCCACAGGCATGCATCGCTCCCTCCTGACGAGAGCTAAATTCCAAACCCGTGTCCTCGGGCATCGGCAAAGCATCCATATCCGCCCGCAGCAGAACGGAGCCCCCGGGCCTTGCGCCGGTCAGCGTGGCGACAAAGCTGCTGGTCTTCTCTGAAAGCCTGACCTCTAAACCCAGCGGCTCCAACTCGGCCAACACCCGGGCCCGAGTTTGAGGAAGGGCGTTCCCAAGCTCCGGGCAGGCATGAAGGTCGCGGCGAAGTTTCACCATTTCGGGCAAAAGCGATTTCGCTTCTCGGGTCAGTTTCTGACTCATGATTTTCTCCTCGTAACGAGTATAGGGGGGACGTGGCTCCCCAAAGGCGCCGAAAAGGCTTCCCCTGCCCTCCAATCGCCGCATCGAAATGATGCGTGCGTCGCTGAATCCCGTCGTGCAAACATCCACTTTGCCCTACCGGAGTTCGCCGTGGATACCCCTTCCCAGATCAATCGCATGGATCTTCCGCCGGGACCGCGCAACGCGGCGCTCCAAAGCCTTCTGTACATGCAGAATCCATATGGCTATATGGCCCGAATGCGCTCGCGGTTCGGCGACATCTTCAGCATGCCGAGCATGAATGGCATGTTGGTCCTCGTCAATACACCCGAGGCCGCTCAAGAGATTCTGAGTGGGGGAACAAAAGACTTCGACATCGGCTTCGGGGTTGACCTGCTTTCACACCTTCTTGGATCGAATTCACTTTTGCTGCTCGCTGGTGACGCGCACCGCCGAGAGCGAAAAATCCTCTCTCCCGTTTTCCATGGCCACCGCATGAAGGCTTATGCGCCGGCCATGCAACGGTCCGCGTTGGACCGGAGCGCCGAATGGCTCCCCGGAGAAACCATCGTGATGCAGAATGAAATGCAGTCCGTTTCGCTCGACGTCATCATACGTGCGGTGCTCGGCGTGACTGAGCCCGAGCGCCTGGCTGTCTTTCGAGAAGCCATCCGTCATGCCGTCTCCGAGGTGTCTCCCTGGCCTCTGTTTCTGGCACCCTTACGTCACGAATTTTTCGGCGTGGGCCCATGGGCTCGCTTCATGCGCCATAAGCGAGCCTTTGACAGCCTTTTAGCGGAAGAGATCTCCTCCGCACGATCTCACCCGCTGCCCGGAGAAGACATCTTATCTCGGCTTGTTGACAGCACAGACGAAGAGGGGAATCCCCTCTCCGACTCAGCGATTCGGGACCACCTCGTGACCTTACTCATCGCGGGTCACGAGACCACTGCTACGGCCCTGGCGTGGGCCTTCTATGAAATCACTCGGCATCCCGAGATCGAGCGCTGGCTTTTGGACGAAATCACCGCCTTAGGGAGTGAGCCAGACCCAGTTGAGCTCGCTGATCTCCCCGCTCTCCACGCGGTTTCCCGAGAAGCCCTTCGCTTGCATCCGATCGTGCCCGAATTTTTTCGAACGGTAAAAAACGGCTACCGCTTACAAAATTGGGACATCCCTCCCGGCGTCGTCCTCGCTGGATCGATCCTTTCGATTCAACAAAATCCAGAACTCTATCCGCATCCTGAGCGATTCGACCCTCAACGATTCCTCCAACGAGACTTTGCCCCACATGAGTTCGCGGCTTTCGGAGGAGGACACCGGTACTGCCTCGGTTCCGCTTTTGCTCTTTCCGAAATGTCTGTCGTTCTCGGCACCCTGCTTCCCCGATACGCGCTCCATGCACCCAAGAAACGCCCCCTCAAAACCGTTCGCCGACACATCACACTGGGGCCTGAGGGAGGCGCAGCTCTTCAAGTGATCGCTCAGCGCTTCGGCCCCGCGCGACATTGAGACCGGACTCGAAGGACGAGTTCCAAGCTGGCTATTCTTTCGGCATGACTTCTTTCCCGCCTGTTTCTCCCGGCCTCGATCGGGTTGCCATTCTTGAGCGTCAGATCGATGCCCCCCTTGAAAGAGTCTGGGAAAATGTGCTCGACTGGGAGCACCTCCCCTGGCTTCATCGAAAAGACTTCGCTTCGATTGAACCGATCGAACAGGGCTCTTGGGGCTGGCGAGCCCGCACGGAGTCGACGGCGCGACGCGGTCAATACTTTACTGTCGAGCTCAAAGTCAACCGGCCTGCGGGCCAATACGTCACTCGGACGCTGGACGGCCCCTCGGCGAGGACAGAAATCTGGACCAGCCTTCGCTCCAATGGCCCAAACGCCACCTCGATCCGAGTGGAATTCTGGGTACCCACCACCTCGGACCTGAGCGGCGAAGCTATCGGGAAAGGCTATCTCTCTCTCTATCAACGGCTCTGGAGTGAAGACGAGGCCATGATGATCCAGCGCAGCCAATCGCTTCGCTCAAAGCCAATAAACAAAGTCGAGACCGATTCACCGGTCCGAATCGAGCTCGGCACCCTCTCCGAAGTTCGAGATCGGCTGCCCTTCTGTATAAATTTTGCTGGGAATACTTGGCGACTCTGCGCGGTCGACGATGAGCTTGTCGTCCACGACGCGGTCTGTCCCCACGCTCTCGGTCCCCTGGTGGACGATCCCACCGACACCGACGAAACGGGCCAAGTCGAATGCCCCTGGCACGGATTCCGCTTTGATATGCGTACGGGCCGTAGCAGTGACGGCCGGCGTCTACGACTGAGAACCCCACCTCGCCTGATCGAGCAGGCCGACAGCGGCACGCTCGCCCTCGTCATGCCCTAGACCTCTTGCCTGAACGGTCACGCGCCGGAACTAGAACGCGTCGAGACCTTCTCATACCAGCGCTGAAGATGGTTCTGATCAGGCTCAATCTTGATCTGGCTGACGGCCCCAAAATCGATGGCGCAGAGCGCTGTAATATCGGCAATCGTAAATCGATCCCCGGCAATGAACTCACGATCGGCCAGCTCGCCGTCAAGCCAGGCAAGTCGCTCCACCGCCGCTTCTCGGCAGACCTCGCCCCACTCGGGAACCTGCGGGATACGACCCTTGAAGAAGGCGTGGGTGTGTCGAAACGGTCCTGTGATGTTGTTCATCAGCTCGAATTCCATCCGACGGTTCCACATTTCAACGAAGCCGGCATCAACCGCATCGACACCCATAAGTGGCGGATCCGGATGCAGGCCTTCGAAGTAGCGACAGATCGCCACGGTCTCGGACAGATAGCGCCCGTCATCGAGCTCCAGCACCGGAACGTTGACCATGGGGTTTTTGGCTTGAAACTCGGCCGTTCGATTCTCCGCCGCCGCAATATCAACTTGAACCGTCGGGACTTCGATCCCTTTTTCGGCCAGAAAAATGCGGACACGTCTGGGATTCGGGGCCATCTTGCTGTCAAAAAGTTGCATGAAAAATCCTTTCCCTTCCCCTACCCGGTCTCAGTAGGGTGTCGATTGCGGTCGCGGGTCATCGGTCGCCGACGCGCTTTGATTTCCTCACTTCAATCTCGATCCGAGGCAATCGCCTCCGAAGTTCTGGCCGCGTAGCCATAGATTCCCTTGGCCATGAGAGATGTCTCACGCTGTCTGCGGCGGGCGTAAAGATCCGCGCGAACACCATGCACCGCTCGGTCGTCAGGAACCGCTTGGGCGGCCAATTCAATCAGGTGACAGGCGAGACGCCATTCCTCAGCCTCAGCGAGCTCCTCGGCTCTCTTCACCAGGGCTACGGCCCCTCCCGCCAGTGCGCACACTTCTCGGGCCAAACGAGATTCCGGCGCAGGCTTAAGATGAGCGGGATTGCCATCGTACCAGCCTCCGTACAACCGCCAGATGTTCCTGACAACAAATTCCGGTTCGTCGTAGAGCGGTCTCATATACGGAAGTTCGAGTAAATCTGGGTCCAGCTCGACACCGGACAAAATTTGGTCGAGAGACTCTCCTGCGTTCATCCGCTCTAGAGTCTGCCGAACCAAAGACTCGAGCGCGCCTGCGACGTCGCCCAGGACTCTGGCGATTCTTTCTGAGCCGCCGATGGGCAACCCATGCGCCGGAATAAAAAGTTCGGCCCCCATCGCCGCCATTTCCCTGAGCGCTGCGGCCCACTCTGCTGGGTAACGCTGCGCCTTCTGAGGATTTCCTGCGTTGGGAAAGTTCCAGATAAAAAAATCGCCGGCACAGATCGTACGTGTCGCGGGAATCCAGGCCCAAAGGTGGTCGTCCGTCTCCCCTCGGGCATGCCGAAGCTCGATCTCGATTCCTCCGACCCCCATTCGGGTGCGGTCACGAAAAGACAAATCAGGAGACGGCGTGTCCGCGGGAAGAAAACTTTGCCCCCCGCCAAGGCGAACGCCCTCCATCATGCCCCGGAGACCACCAAATTGACGTCCATTGACGGTCAAATTATATCCGCTCGTCAAGCGATAACGATCGAACCTTTCTGAAACATTTTCATGCCCGACCACTCTCGGGCGGGCATGTCCGCGCTCTTGCGCTTCATGGATAAACAAGGCCGCTCCGCCGACATGATCGACATGGCCATGGGTGTAGACCAAGGCATAGAAGGGATCGGCCGACCAGCTTCGGATGGAGCCAATAACGGCCTCCGCTGTTTGCCTCAAGCTGGTATCGAAGCAAACCAGGCCCTCTTCTGTCTTTAGGCTCACGACATGCGAAAAGGATTCGACGATCGACCAGTGATCGGAAAGCAACGAAAGCTCTTGAGTGATGCGATTGACGGGGCCATCGTTGGCTCCTTCATCAATAATGCGGCTAGAAAGCGCGAGCAGGTCGGCCATAGTCTCCTCAGGGGAAAGATCGAGATTTCGGAGGCAGCTCGTCGCCGAAGATTGCCCTCAGTGCCACATCACCGCCAAACGATCCGGCCCTCGAACGGTAGCGCCAGTCGGCGCAGATGCCTCGGGATCTCCGACCAATCGGAGATTGGGCAAACGCTCAGTCAGCGCATCGAGGGCCACAGCCAGGCTCTTCCGCGCGAGATGCATACCGGGACACGAACGCTCGCCTCGACCAAATGTGAGCGTGTCTTTGCTGGCTCGTTCCATGTCATAACGATCTGGATCGTCGAAGACCGCGGGGTCCCGATTGGCCGCGGCCATGCTGAAAAGAACGAAGCTTTGGGGCGGCAGTTCTTCGCCCAGAAAGTCAACGCTCTGGTCGGCGGAAATCCGCGGCAAATTAGGCACCGGCGTCTCCCATCGCAGCAATTCGCGAATGGCTCCGGGCCGAAGCGCTTTATCTGACACGGCCTTCCACCAGGCTTCGGGAACAGTCAGGAGTGTATGGACAAGACTTCCCAGCGCATCATGGGTCGTGGTGGCCCCAGCTGAAAAGAGCAGCTTCACGTGAGAGAGGACCTCTTGGTCGTCTAATCGATGACCCTCGGCTTCTGACTCGATCAGGGCAGAGATGACGTCGTCGCGGGGTTCGACACGACGGGCCGCGATGGTCGGCGCGATGTAGCGGGAGAACTCCCTATCCGCGACCCGCGAATCCTCTGGAGAAACCGTCGGGGGCGAGAGCATCTCCCAAGCCCACCGATGAAACGCAGATTCGCCCTCTCGAGGAACGCCCAACATTCGCGAAATCACCAAAAAGGGAAAGAGCCGAGTGAAACGAGTCACCAGGTCTGTCTGGGTGTCGTCAATGAACCGATCGATCACTTCATGCGCGAGGCCCGCAATTTTGTCGTTGGCAAAGGTCTCGACCGCCCGTGAGCGGAAAGCCGGTGTGGCCAACCGACGGTAGAGCCGGTGCCGTGGACCCTCCATGGACTGAAAGTTCTCGCCGATGATTGCGGCGATACTTCTCTGATAGAGAGTCGCGGGCGGGAGGGTCTCCACATCCCGAAAACCTTCGAGCAATGCTTCGAAAGTCGTAATCAGGAAGGCCGGCTGACCCCCGAAGCGCACTCGAACCAAGGGGCCTTGCTCACGCAATTCACGCAAGTGCGCATGCATGGAACGCCCCGGCATTGGATCGATCGCAAAATCAAGCACGCTCATGGTATGCCCCTCCTCAAGGGCCAGACCCTTGGTTACTCAGCCACCGGTTCGATCACAAGCGTAGGAATCCCCAACGGATCACCCCGGACAGAGCACACGCGGGTCCCGGGCTTATGACCGTCGCGAATCGAGGTGACATCGAGTCCAGCATCAGCCATCCGCCGACTCGCCAGATCGATGTCGGGAACTTGGTAGGCCAAACCCCAAAGGTGGTCTGGACGCGCTGATCTGGGGCCGTTGCGACTCGCTTCCTTTTCGAGGCGCGAAGCGACCTCAAGGGTTGTCCCGCCCACGCGAAAGAACAGAAGGCGCACACCTCGTTTTTCGAAGCTTCGATCAAGGGCAAGCCGGAGGCCCAGACGCTCACCGTAGAGATCGATCGCACGCTCGGGATCCTTGGTCTGGACCACGACGTGATCGAGCCGACTGACAACCGCTGCTTCAGAGGCCACAGGAAGCGAAGGGGGGATGAGCTCGGGCTCGGTCAGATCTTGAATCAATGACAGTCCGACACCGTACGTCTCTCCCAGCGGTAGCGAAACCTGATAGAAGCGACGGAAAGCACCCGATCGTTCATCTTGTGCGAGACCCGGCTCTGGATCTGAAGGCGAGAGGCCTGTCTCTTGAAGTCGCTTGGCCTCCGAGTTTGCATCCGGTGT
>JAQWNI010000186.1 GCA_029268645.1 Myxococcota bacterium | reverse complement strand
AGGTCGCTGATTGAGTTGAGCCTCAATTTCCCCGAGCTCGATCCGATGCCCTCGAATTTTGACCTGATGATCGGTTCGACCCATGAAATGGACGACTCCGTCGAGGCCCAGGCTCACAAGATCCCCCGTTCTATACATTCGTGCATCCGGTTCCGGTGAAAAGGGGTCGGGGAGGAAACGCTGACTCGTCAGCTCCGGTTGGCCCAGGTACCCTCGAGCGACTCCGTGCCCGCCGATATAGAGCTCTCCAGGTACGCCGGGAGGAACGGGTTCTTCTCTGGGGTCAAGCACGTAGAGGCGCGTATTTGCGATGGGCCGACCAATCGGGACGTTTGCCGCGGAGCGATCGATTCGATGAGTTGAGGACCAGATTGTCGTTTCCGTGGGACCGTACATGTTGACGAGTGAGCCCTGGAGCTCTTTGTTTAGCTCGTCGACGAGAGTTGTGGACAGAGCCTCGCCGCCAACGAGCATCTGTTCAAGGCTCCTTAGGGCTTCTCGCGTCGAATTGTCTTCGAGGAGCATCTTGGCCATCGAAGGCGTTGATTGAAAGTGGGTGACGCCATGCTTCTGGAATTGCTCTGCTAAGCCATATTCTTGTGCCAAAGCCTGTTCGCGAGTCGCTGTGATACTGATGGCTTGAGAATGGTCGAGGACTTGTTTTAGCCGAGGGAGAGCCTCTATGACGTCATCCGTGTCTACTCCGTAATCGATGAGGCAAGCGATTTCGTCAACGCCGATCGCCTTGCAGCGTTCCACTATTTCTACGCAACGTTCGATATCGCCGAAAAGACCGCTTGTTTCGAAGTACCTTTCAAATGCGTGATCGAGGATCGCATCCAGCTCATCATTTGAGAGAAGGTTGAGGTCAATGTCGTCGGCACTGGCTTCGAGGCCTTCCGGGCGTTTGAAAGCAGGGAAAGCCCACGCGAAGTTTTTGACCAAGCTGACCGAACTTCCAAGGTATTCCTTCATGGGCTCGCGGACCAATTCTCGGACGGCTTCGGTGTCCTCGCCCACATAGGTATGGAGCATAAGAGTGACTTTGAAGTCCTGAGGGTCGAGTCCTTCTTGGCTTAAGGCCTCGCGATAGAGAGCGATCTTTTTGCCGACTTCCTCAATGGATTGACCAAGGAGATGAGTCAGGATGCTGGATTTCATGCGGGCAGCGGTGCGATAGCTCTCTGGGTTACCTGCTGTGGTCATCCAAATCGGAAGCTCCGGTTGAACAGGGCGGGGCTGAGTGGTGATGAGCACATCTTCACCCAGTGGGCCTGGGCACGGGATCTCCTCCCCCCGCCAAAGTTTCCGGACCTTCTCGATGTACTCGCTGGTAACCGTTTTATTGTCTTTGAAATTCTTTGGCGCCAAAATGAAATCATTTGGCTGCCATCCGGAGGCAACCCCGAGAGCGACTCGGCCATTGGAGAGGTTGTCCAGTACGGCCCATTCTTCGGCCACGCGAATGGGGTCGTGGAGGGGCAGCACGCAACTGCCCGACCGGATCTCAAGGTTTTGAGTGATGGCAGCGACCGCTGCTCCGGTGATGGCCGGATTGGGGTAAGGGCCGCCGAAGGCATGAAAGTGCCTCTCGGGCGTCCAAAGTGCAATGAAGCCGTTTTGATCCGCGAAGCGTGCCCCCTCCAGGAGAAGTCGATATTTCTGGCGACCGGGACCGTCGTCGTTTCCCCAATAGAAAAGACCAAAGTCGATGTGGTGGGCGCTCGCGGGAGAATGGTGAGTGTTGTCGGCTTGGCCTCTTTTTCTGTCCATGTACAGGACGACCTCAAAGCCCCTGGCGAGAGTCCAAAGTATCTCTAAGACGGAGATGTCAAAGGAAAGGCTGGTCACTGCAAACCAGACCCCTGGTTTCTCCGAATCGGGTCGATCGATCGTGTCATCCATTCCCTGAAAGAAATTGATGACGTTTCGGTGTTCGACCATCACGCCTTTGGGTTGCCCAGTCGATCCAGAGGTATAGATGACGTAGCAGAGATCGGCCGGGTCGAGAGAATGCTGAGGGGGTTCTTTTGCAGGGGTTCGATCTTGATCGATTCGGATGACCTCGACCCCATAGGTGGCTGGGAGCGTATGGATTTGGTCCCGGCGCGTCAGAAGAGCACGCAGGCCTGAGTTCTCGATCATGAACGCGATTCGATCACGGGGATAGCTGGGGTCGAGCGGCACATAAGCTGCGCCGGCCTTAAGGACCGCGAGAACTGCAACAGGGAGGTCGAGCGAGCGTTCGACGTAGATGCCAACGAGGTCACCGGGTCGTACTCCTGAGCGCGCCAGTCGATGCGCTAGGCCGTTGGCTCGCTGGTCGAGCTCCATATAGCTCAGGGCACTTCCTTCGAAATGAACTGCGGGACGCTCCGGAGTGATCTGTGCTTGCGCCTCAAACGCGGCGTCGATCGTCGCTGGGCCTGCGATGGTCTGCTCTGTTTGATTCCATTCGTAGAGCATCTTCTGCCGAAGAGCGGTCCCGAGCAGACTCGCTCGGCCGATGGGGCTTCCAGTTGAAAGGGATTCCAGGAGGTTATGGATCTGAGCCCCCATGATGGAAGTGTGGGCAGGCTCGACCCGTGCGTCCCGGGTTTGAAGGTGGGCCGCCCCGCCTGATCTCTCGATCTGCAGGGAGACAGCTACATGGGGATGAAGTGGCTGGTCAGGATCAATTCGATCGGCGAGGACGATTTCCACTTCAGCCCAAGTGCCCTGTCTGAATTCGGGCCGGGTCGCAAGAGAAGGATGCCGAACGATCGTGTCGTTGAGCCAGGGGGCACGTTTTCTGAGTTCATGAATTTCCCGGGCGACAAGATTTTGAAAATGGCCCAGTCCTTCTTCCGAATCTATGGCAACTTCGATCAGGGCGTAATCTGAAAAGGCCGACTCGAGAGCGAGGGGAGCGGGGCAGAGGCCACGGATCGGGACGATGATCTGATCTCGTCGACTCAGTCGACTGAGCCAGACGAGGATACCGCTGAGCAGGGCCTCCCCCTGATGGTCGGATGGAGTCCAGGCGGCAGGGAGTGCGATGTCGACCCCGGTCCAGGTTTCTTGCGGCCCGAGGGAAGCAGAAACGTACGGGCAATCGAGCGACGAGAAGCGCTCGAGTCGCTGGAGCCAAAAGCGTTCTGCGCGGGCAATTTGTTTAGATCGACTGTCGAGCTCCTCGCTCTGCTCTGAATCGATTGGGGAGAGAATATCTCCTGGTCTCAGCCCCAGGCTCGAAGCGATGTCTTGCGGCGAGACAGGGTCTCCCGTGCTGGATTGCAGGCCGCGGAGCTGGAGCAAGCCTTCAGCTGCTTGAATCGTGATTCCACTCGCCGAGATTTCTGAAATCTGACCGGGCGATTGAAGCTCGTCGGGGTTTGGGCTCGGTTGAGAAGTCGCTGCGGTGACATGAAAAACACCGCCGGGGAGCACCCACTTGGCTGCGGCCAGCGGGTTAAGATAGGGCCCAAAGTCGAGGGCGCGAATACGCGCCTCGAGGTCATCAGCGCTCTGGTTGTGAAAGTCGAGCGTGCCGAGAAGGGTCGGCTTCTGATCCCTGCCGAAGTAGCTTCTGTGGGACAGCTCTTGAATTTGCCGCTGTGTTTGTCCGGAGGCGAGGCGATCAATAAGCGTGTCGAAGCTCTCTAGGGCGGCTGCAAAGCATCTGGTATTCAGCGACAGGGATGTTTCGTCCGGTGCGACGTCGAAGAGCACCTGTTCGAGGATATCTCCCTCGTCGGCATGGGCCGTCATCTCATGCCATGTAATTCCGTATTCGGTTTCGCGATTCATCAAAGCCCAAGCCGGCGCGTTCAGCCCTGCGTAACGCGGGAGTGGACCATCATGAAAGTTGATCGCCGATTGGCGAGGCGTCTTGAGAGCCGACTCGGGAATCATTTGAAGGTGCGTGATGCTAAAAAGGTAGTCGTATGGCTGAGCGGAGAGGAGCGGTAGGAGGTCCTGTTTAAAGGAGTCGACTTTGACCCCTTGGCTGCTCGCCCAAGCATCGACGCGAGGAGCATCTGTGAGGACACCCTCGAGCGTGTGGCCTCGCTGAATGAGAAGCTTTCCACACTCGATGAGAAGCGTGTCGCTGCCGATCAGGAAGCAAGAAAACGGCTGGTGTGGATCTTGTTTCATGTTGAGTGGCTCCATGAAAAGAAGGATAAGCCCCCAATTGAATGAGCCCTGAGAGTTCGCCGGGCTCGACGATGGCATACTCCCTAGGGTATCGACCTCTTGAGGCTGAAACCGTTCAGTTACTCAAAAAATAGGCTCAAATTTGGCGTTCAGGGGTGCTCCGGGACGGCGTGAGCCGCTTTCTCTGGCGTTTTGTCGGATAAAGGCGTTGCCCTTCGGAGTCTCTTTGGTGAGTGCCTTCCGAGGGGGCGAGGGGTTGAGTTTTTCGGACGGCGAGCGCTCATGCTCCTGACTTTGGAGTGTGGGCGTAATTTTTAAGCGGGGTGAAAAAGTGATCGGATGGATGCTTCGTTTTTCGTCTCGTGGGTGAGCTTTTTGCTCAGAGTTCCCGCAATTGGCCGAATCAATCGGGAGGGATGAACTGGGCTAGCGTTGGATGTGCTGTGGGACGCGCAGCCGCTCGCGGCCGGAAACGCAGCGGCAAGGTGCCCCAGAGGCCAGATCGAGAGAGGAGGACGATGCGAATCCTAGTGACCGGGGGGGCGGGGTACATTGGAAGTCATACCTGTGTGGAGCTCCTCTCCGCAGGTCATGAGGTTGTGGTCGTCGATAGTCTGGCCAATAGCAGCGCGGTGGCGTTGACCCGCGTAGAGAAAATTGCGGGTCGAAGTTTGTTTTTTCGTCAGGTGGACATCAACGAAAAAGCCGCTCTGAAGTCAGTTTTTGACGAATTTGCATTCGATTCCGTCATTCATTTTGCTGGCCTGAAGGCGGTTGGTGAATCGGTTGAACAGCCTCTTTATTATTACCGAAACAATTTTTGTGGAACTGTAAACCTTCTCGAGGTGATGGAATCGTACGCCGTGCGCCGAATGGTTTTTAGCTCTTCGGCCACAGTCTACGGGGAGGCTGATTCAGTGCCGATCCCCGAACAATCCTCACTGTCGGCCACCAACCCCTACGGGCGCAGCAAATTGATGATCGAGGAGATGCTGGGAGATCTGGTGCGGGCGCGACCGAACTGGAACATCGACGTTTTGCGATATTTTAATCCGGTCGGTGCTCATGAAAGTGGGCTGATTGGGGAGGACCCGGCGGGTATTCCGAATAATCTTATGCCTTTCATCGCCCAAGTGGCCGTCGGGAAGCTCGACCGGCTCAATGTCTTCGGAGAGGATTGGGAGACTCCGGATGGCACAGGCGTTCGTGATTACATCCATGTCGTCGACCTGGCGAAAGGACACCTCTGTGCATTGGAGACTGTGAAAGAGACGGGTGGGTTGCGGGTTTACAATCTGGGCACAGGAACCGGCTCATCAGTGCACGAAGTTCGAAAAGCCTTTGAAAAAGCAGCGGCGAGGGCGATCCCGTTCGAAGTGCTTGGCCGCCGCCCGGGTGATGTGGCGCAATGTTTCGCTGATGTGAGCAAGGTCGAGCGCGAACTGGGCTGGAAAGCGACGTATGATCTCGATGCCATGTGCCAGGATGCCTGGCGCTGGCAAAGCCTCAACCCAGACGGCTATTCCAAGGTCTGAAGTTTTCTAAGGGTCCGTCTTGCCGAGAAAGAGACCACTTGGCCCATGGCAAAACCGGCGATGATGAGCGCAGCAGCCGTGAGCGATAGAGAAGAAATGGGACCGAGGCTTGGCCCAATGAGCAGGGCCGATAGTGGAAAGAGCAAAAAAAGACTTTCAATAACGCGCGGTCTGTATCCGGCACCGAGCGGAAAGAATAGGGCGAAGGGCCACAGGTAGTCCAAGTTGCGATGGGCTTGGGTCCCGAGTGCGCGCGCCGGAATCCAGTGTTGCCAGGCTTCCTCAAGGCGGGGCCTGTCCCGGCAAAGGCTTCGCCGGTTAACTTGAACGCAGACTCCGGTTCCTGAGTCTTGAACGTGAACCACAAAATCCCCTTCCTCTGAGGGGTCTGGAGAAAATGCCCCTCTCCACCAAAAGCGGGTGGGCTCAAGCCCCCACTCATCGCCCAGGCTGCGGATGCGGTAGAAGAGATCGGTTCCTTGCAATCCAAGCAGGAGCACCTCCTGACCGGTGTAGTCGGTGATCAGAAAGAGCCCTGAGACGTTGGTTGGTGCAGGTCCAGCCTGCCCACGAATCTCGAGTTGATGGGACTCAAGGAGTTGGGTTTCCAGCCCGGGCTGATGCAGTCGGCCGTGTGGAACAAGGAGACCGTTGAGGCGGGCCTCGAGGTTGGCTCCTTGGTACGTTTCGAGGTGCCCGAGTTGGGGTGGTGAGTGGGCAAACCACGGCAAACTTGGCAGGTGAGGCCGAAAGGCTACAGGGATACTCACGAGGAGGACCGCAGTGAAAAGAGCCCAGCCGATGTAAAGGGCTCTGGTCTTCTGCCAGGGGTGTCCCGGGCCGTCCGCAAGCCAGACGACGCCACGGTGGCCCAGCCAGGCGCCCGCGACATTGGCGAGCACGTCAAGAAGCGACGGAACGCGCCCCGGGATGAATATCTGGAGCAGTTCGATGGAGACGGACGTGAGCCCGGCCACCGCGAGAACGCGCCCCGTGCCCCACCGACGCGTGAGGGCAGCTGGAGCCGCGAAGAGGATCAGATTTCGCAAAATGTCCGGGGGGTTGAATTGCCATTGTATAGACAACGGAAAATTCCGATCCGAGGCCAGGTGAGGCATCGGCCAGAGGGTCATCACCAAAACAGTGCCCGCGGCCAGAGAGCCGAGCACGATCCAGGAGGCCCTTTTTCGGTTGGGTCGAGTCAAGTGAGAAACCTGCCGATCAGGGTTGGGAATGGCTGAAGTTTTTTGCCACCTGGATGCCGCGAAGGGATACATACAAGCTCGCATCCCGGTGAGTCAAGGCCATTGCCTGCGGGGCGGGAAGCCGGATGGCTACACTGTAGGGAACCGTAGGGAGCCAATCCGCGGTTGGAAAAGTCTCCGTTCGTTGGCCATCAAAAAGGCCAAGTGGGCGCGAGAGCCGGCGGATTCTAAACGGGTGGGGGACGGTCTGAACAGGCCGGGTAGATCGGATGAGTGAAGGATCTAACCAAAGCACAGACACGATGGATTCCACCCTTGCTGTGATTGGCCTCTCCGGACGATTTGCCGGAGCCAGTCACGTGGATGCGTTCTGGAAGAATATTCGGGACGGTGTGGAATCAATCGAGCGATATGAAGACTCGGAGTTACTGGATGCCGGGGTATCGCGATCGGCGATCGAGGATCCAGCCTACGTAAAGGTAGGCGCACCACTGCGGGATATGGAGAAGTTCGATAGCGGCTTCTTTGGATTCACGCCGCTGGATGCGTCGATCATGGACCCACAGCATCGGCATTTCCTCGAATGTGCATGGGAAGCGTTTGAGTCTGCCGGGCACGACCCCGACCGTTTTGACGGCGCTATCGGGGTTTGGGCTGGGTCGGGTCAGAATTCCTATTTCGCCTCGAACCTGCTCACGAACCCGGACCTGGTCGACCAGGTGGGTCATTTTCTTTTGCGTCATACCGGAAACGACAAGGACTTTCTGGCAACCCGTGTCTCCTATGAGCTGAATTTGACGGGGCCGAGCGTCAATGTTCAAACCGC
Organism: Myxococcota bacterium; assembly: GCA_029268645.1. Classification (GTDB taxonomy): domain Bacteria; phylum Myxococcota_A; class UBA9160; order UBA9160; family UBA4427; genus TMED88. The sequence goes on along the minus strand of JAQWNI010000186.1, from coordinate 139 downwards.
TTGCTCAACCTCTTTGGTATCGATTCATATGGCTGGCCAGAGCCTTTTGGCCGGAGAGTGCGATCTTGCCTTGGCGGGCGGTGTGACGATTGAGCTGCCCCATCGGCAAGGCTATTTCTTCCGCGAAGGCGAGATTTTG
>JAQWNI010000185.1 GCA_029268645.1 Myxococcota bacterium | reverse complement strand
ATTTCAGCCGACAGCTCACCGGCTTGTTGACGGTCGAGCAGCGGAATGTCTCGGATCCACGAGAGGTAGAGCTGCAGTGTGTCCCTCTGCGCGGCGGGATCGGCTCCGACCGTTGAAACGGCTCCGTCCTTCGTCGCCGATGAGCCGCTTTCGACGGGAGCGGGGTTCGAGAACTCTCCCGTGCGGGAGGAATCCTCCTCGAGGACGATCGGATCTGCGCTGTCATGAGTCGGCGTCGCGGCATCAAGCATGGCGGTTCTCCTTTAGGCGCTATGGAGATTTTGTACAGATTAAATCTAGAAAGATCAAGTATATTTTTCAAAATATCTGAACAGAATGAAATAAAAATTTGAAAAAAACCAATACTGTCCAGTTTTGATTGATTTTTTCTAGACAAGGAAAGGATTTGCCTCACGTATCGACTCGCCCGTGGGGAGGGCGGTTTCAGGCACGGGAGCTGGTAGCGTTCTCCTCAGGGGCATCGAAGTCAAAGGAGAACCGGGGTGAAGGACCAAGGACGCGAGAGGGTGGCCCTCGTTACGGGCGCCGCGGGAGGGATAGGGCGAGCGGTCTGCCGTCGTCTGGCCCGGGCGGGCTGGTCAGTGCTGGCCAGTGATTTGCCGGGAACGTCTTGTGAGGAGACCCTCCGGGATGTCCAGGCTGCGGGCCGCGAGGCGGTCACTCTTGAGCAGGATGTCACGAGCGCTTCCGACTGGAAGCATGTGGTTGAGGCTGCGCGGAACCGTTGGGGCGGGCTGGACGCGCTCGTGAACAATGCGGGCATCGAGGGCGTCGTGGCTCCATTCGAGGACTCACCGGAAGATGCATTTGATCGGGTCATGGCGGTGAATGTGAAGGGTGTCTTTCTTGGGATTCGGGCCTGCTTGCCGATTCTTAGAGAAAGAGGTGGCGGGGCGATTGTCAACGTGGCTTCGGTGGCGGGTTTGGTCGGGGACCCAAACATTGCTCCCTACATCGCGAGTAAACATGCTGTTCTTGGGCTCACGCGATCGGCTGCTCTCACGGCTGCGGCGGACAGCGTCACCGTGAATGCTGTCTGCCCCTCGCCAATCGAGACTCGTATGATGCGGTCGCTCGAAAAAGGAATGTCTGACGAGGCTCCCGATGTGATCCGGGCGAGCATCGCCGGTAGCATCCCCTTGGGTCGGTATGGAACGCCGGACGAAGTGGCCTCGATGGTTGCTTTCCTAGTCGGGGACGAAGCTCGTTTTATCACGGGTTCAATCCATACGGTCGACGGTGGAATGACGCCTCATTGAAGTGAACCGGGAGGCGTCGGTGCGTCCGCCGAAGACCTCACGATTTGCCGAGCAGTACGTCTCGCACCCCGGCGTTTGCCGCGGCCTTTCCCACGCGCGAACCGCAGGCCGGTCTCCGGGGAGGACGTCCTTGAGAGGGCTTGCCCGGCCCCGGGTCAGAAATCAGAGACGTGTTTCGGCCAGTTCGTGCCCGGGGCTGGGGGAAACCACGAAGAGTTTTCTTTCACGAGAATTTCAGCCGGGGGATCGCTCGACCGATTGTAAAGTGTCATCGTTTGAGGGTCCCGATCGACCGCGGCATTCCCTTGGGGTGCCGGACATGGGATCGTCTCGGTGAAGGTCTGTGATTCATCCCGGGGGAGGGCTGGACCAAGATGCAAGGCGGATTCAATACCAACTGTCGTTATCGCGATGTGGTCTTTCATGTGCAGACCGAGGACAGTGGCGTCAATAATCCGGTGATCGTCACGCATTTGTTCAATCAGGGAAATGTGATTGCCTCTTGCCGGTGCGAATATTCGGAGCATTTGGAAGAGTCGGGCTGGGCGGAGCGAGTGCGACGCCTGATGCAGAGGCAGCACAAGGATATGCTCAGGCAGTTGATTCGGGGAGATCACGACACTGCGATCGAGTCCGTCGGGGTTGAACTCTTGGAACCGGGTGGGCCGGGGCAGCCGGCAGGGGTCGTTGAGCCCGGAGGCTCACCCAAGCCGAGTGTCGAATTATCCGATGAGAAGTCCGAGCGCTCCCTAGATGCCTTGGTGTTGGACTATTGGGAGAGCCAATCGAAGAAGGCCTGAGCGCCGCCTAGGCGGCCTCGACTCCGACTTGAGGTCATTGCCATGAGCCCCGAAGATCCATTTTTAGAGGCTTCGACCGGTTCCGGCAGTTCCCCACACAGGTCACTGAATTGGCGACTGGGCATTGCTACTCTCGGGGCGGCCCCCCCTAGAATCGCGGTTGTTTCCGTACCCGAACTGGACGCTTCAGAGCGCCGGCCGGTGAGAAGCCCGCGTCTGAGGCTTTGATGGCAGCGGGGAAGGTCAGTTTTTTCGAGCGTCGGGATGAGAGTCCCGTGCGGATGTACCACGTTTCGAAGTCGTATATCCCGGGACAAAGGGCCATCGACGACGTTTCCATGGAACTGGCCAAGGGCGAGTTTGTCTTTCTGACCGGGCAGAGCGGCGCTGGAAAAACAACTCTCCTGGAGTTGCTTTTTGCTGATGAACGACCCGATGACGGACAGATCTTGGTTCTCGGTCGCAACATTGCTCGGCTTCGAGGAACAGGGATCCCCTCTCTTCGCCGCCGAGTTGGGGTTGTCTTTCAGGACTTCAAACTTCTCCCACGACGTTCGGTCGAGGATAACGTGCGCATTGCTTTGGACGTCGTAGGGACGCCCCGACGCGAGGCGCGGTCGCGGGTGTTCAATGTTCTGCGTCAGGTAGGGCTGCAGCACCGACGGCAGCATGAGCCGCTGGCACTTTCGGGGGGCGAGCAACAAAGGGTGGCGATCGCTCGGGCGCTGGTGACCGAGCCTGAGATCTTGCTGGCCGATGAGCCAACGGGCAATCTCGATCCGGATCTAAGCCTAGAGATCATCGAGCTCATGCTCTCCGCAGCCACCCGGGGAACAACGGTGCTTGTGGCGACCCACGACATTTCCTTGGTGGAAAAATATCGACGTCGGACGATTCGTTTGGACGGCGGTCGACTTGCCGAGGATACGCCTGCTGCGGGAGGGATCGGATGAGTCGAGTTTTCGTGATTCTCTTCACATTGTTCCGCTCAGGTATTGTCGGCCTTCGGAGTGCGGCGGGAACGGCGCTCATTTCTGCTGTCACAATTGGAATCGCTCTTTTTCTCGTCGGCGCCTTCGCGTTGACCATCGTCAACATGGAGGGCGTGCAAGCGCGGTTTAGTCAGAAGTTGTCCGTGACTGCCTATTTGGAAACGGACGTTGACGACGAGGCGGCCCTAGAGATCGCGGAACGAGTTGCAACGGTCGAGGGGGTTGAGCAAGTCACGGTCGTTGGCCGAGACGAAGCGCTGGAACGCTTTCGAGGGATGTCCGGAGGAGCGGCTCTCCTTGAGGGCATCGAAGAGAATCCTTTGCCAGCGTCTCTGGAAATCACTTTGGTGAATTTGAACCGAACGCCGCAAGGGTTGGGGATTTTGGCCACGGCCTTGGACGGGTTGCCGGGCATCGATGAAGTCGCTGACGGTCGTGAGTGGATCGATGGTTATGCGCGTGTCACGTCTTTGGTCCGCGTTTCCGGGGTGGCGATTGGGACAATTCTCTCTCTCGCGACACTCCTGATCGTGGCCAACACCATACGGCTGGGGATCTACGCTCGGGAAAATGAACTCGAAATACTGGCTTTGGTCGGGGCCAGTCGCACCTTTGTCCGGACACCTTTCTTGATCGAAGGGACCCTTCAGGGAGTTGTGGGTGGCATCTGGGCGGCTCTCATTCTTTGGTTGGCTTACCTGCTGCTCATGCCACAACTGGAGTACGGCCTGATGTTTCTCCTGGGCAATGCGGTGCCCCGTTTTTTTAACGGCGGAGAAATCTTTTTTTTGGTCGCCGCCGGGGCGGCATTGGGTTTTCTGGGCTCGCTGGCTTCTCTCCTCGGCTGGCGGCGCTGAGCGTTCCATGAAGAAGGCCCAACTCAATCCGAGGAGTCATCGCAGCTCAAAAATCGGTCCGCTCGCCTTTGCGGGGTGGGCGGCGCTTCTCGGGCTGGTGGGTTGGGGGCTTTCGGCAGACGCCGAAAGCGTACAGTCGAAAAGTGCCGCAGAGATTGAAGCGGTTCGTCGACAGATCGCCGACAGCCGAGAACGAGTGATTGCTCATGAGCAGCAGGAAAGAGAATTGCTGCGACTTCTTGAGGAGATCGATCAGGGTTTGGCCACTCTTCGAGATGACGTCCGGGTCAGTGAACGTCGTGCCCGTCGTGCTCAGGAATCTTTGACGAGCGTTGAGGGGCGCCGAGTGGCAGTCGATCGAAGACTCGCCGCGACGCGTCGGGCTATGGCGAAACGGGCCTTAGCCCTTTACAAAACGGGTGATGTCGGTGCCTTGCGAGTGATCTTCGCCTCTTCGGATCTTCAGCAGATGCTTTCCAAGATGTGGACCCTCGAGCGTTTGCTCAAATATGATGGAAGCCTTGCGACTCGGTTTCAGCAAGAGCGGGAGGCGCTGATGATCGTAGAGGCCGAGGCGGCAAGTGCATTAAAGGATCGCGACATGGCCCGCCGGAGCTTGGCCACCAAACGTTCCGCGCTCAAGATGGAGCGAAAAATGCGTAGGGTTCTTCTGGATCGGGTGCGAGGCGATCGAAGTCAAGAGCGGACCCTGCTCGTCGAACTCGAACGGGCGGGGCGCGCCCTCGAAGAAACCGTTTCCAGACTAGGTGGCACCGACTGGGCCTCTGTTCCGTGGAAGGGGGATCGTTTTTTTTCGCTCAAAGGTCGTATGCGGCGGCCCGTGGCAGGGCGCATTCGGAGTCATTTTGGACGCGTTGTTGATTCGCAATATCAAACCGAGACGTTTAATAATGGAATCGAAATCTCGGCGCCCGAGGGCGAGCGGGTGATCGCGGTTGCCAGAGGCCAGGTGCGTTATGCCGGTTGGTTTCGGGGCTACGGGAAGATCGTGATCCTCGAGCACGCCCAGGGTTACTTCACAGTTTTTGGGCATCTCGATGAGTGGGAGGTCGAAGTCGGCGATATGGTTGAGCCTGGAGCCGTCCTGGGGCGAGTAGGGGAGACGGGCTCTTTGCACGGCCCGGGGCTGTACTTCGAGTTGAGGAAAGGTCGGGATCCTCAAGATCCGGCGCTGTGGCTTGCAACGGGTTAAACTAAGGGGTCCAGCGAATCGCTCCGAAGCACCTGAGAAGCTCAGTGGATGAGCACGCGTCGGGGCTGAAGGGGTGTGGAGGCAAGAAACGAGCATGCGTCGCCGAATCCATCCCGTCGCAGCCTTTGGAGCGGGCCTAATTTCTGCGTTAATTGGCCTTTCTTTCCTCGCGGGGGCGGGGACCCGGGCCGCAGTTCGCTACGACGACCTGGCGCTTTTTGCCAGCGTTTTGGACTTGGTTCGCCGAAATTACGTCGAGCCCGTCGACGAGCACGTGCTGATGGAGAGTGCGCTACGCGGGCTTTTGCGGGAACTGGATCCTCACTCCGCTTTCATGAGCAGTGAGGCCTATGAGGAAATGCAGGTAGACACCCGCGGCCAGTTTCACGGTCTAGGCATCGAGATTACCAAGACCGATGGGGGCTTTATTGAGGTTGTGTCGCCGATCGATGGCACCCCAGCCTTTCGGGCGGGCATCAAGCCACACGATCAGATTACGGCCATCTGTCCGACAGTTGTTCCCGAAGAATGGGGCGAAGACGAAGAGTGCCGAAGTACTGACGACATGAGTCTGGTCGAAGCAGTTTCCTTGATGCGAGGCAAAAAGGGAACAGAAATCACGATCGATATTTTCCGCGAGGGGTTTGAAAAACCTCGACCTTTTGAAATTAGTCGAGATGTCGTCCAGGTGACCTCTGTTGAAGGAAAAATGCTCGAACCCGGTTACGGTGTTCTTCGGATTAGCGCTTTTCAGGAACGGACTGCTGAAGAACTCGAGAAGGCGCTTGAGGCTCTGCATGAAGAAGCACCGGAGGGGTTGAGAGGACTTGTTCTAGATTTAAGAGACAATCCGGGAGGGCTTCTCAATCAAGCGGTGGACGTCACGGATCTTTGGATTTCGAATGGGTTGATCGTTTACACCAAGGGTCGGGCCGCGTCTCAGAAACAGGAATACCAAGCGCGAGCCACTGCGGTGGAACCCGATTATCCGATGGTGGTGCTGGTGAATGCGGGCAGCGCGAGTGCCTCGGAGATCGTGGCGGGCGCGCTGCAGGATCACGAGCGTGCGCTGGTTTTGGGAGCCCCAACCTTCGGAAAAGGTTCCGTCCAGACCGTCTACCCGTTGGAAGAGGGTGCGGGGCTTCGTTTGACTACGGCGCTTTATTACACGCCCTCGGGACGCTCGATCCAAGAGGTCGGGATCGAGCCTGACATAGAGGTCAAGCCGGAAGCCATCCCCCGTGATTCCGAGGGGCGACGGGTTCGTGAACGAGATCTTCGAGGACATTTTACCCAAGAGGAAGCCGACCCCGCCGTGCCGAACCAGGAGGCCGAGGATATCCCCCCTGCCATCGAGGAAAGCGGCTCAGGGATGGGTTCGACTCCTCAGCCTTCGGATAAATTGGGAGACGTCGTCGTGGATCGAGCCCTTGAGGTTCTCAAGAGCTGGACCTACTTCGAGCGATTAAGCGAGCGCCGGGCAAAACGAAAGTTGCCCGTTGAGGCAGCGGCGGCGGTCGTGGTCGAATCCATCACGCCCGCATCCAGCGAGTAGGCGGCATGTCGGAATCTGGAGAACCTGCCAAAGCAGCTTCTCCTGAGTCACCCGTTTCTCCGCATCGGCGAGTCTTCAGCGTCTCCGAATTGTCCGGGGGGCTGAATGCTCTACTCGAAGATCGCGTGGGTCGGGTTTGGGTGGCCGGCGAGATCAGTGGAGTAAGCCATCCTCGTTCCGGCCATGTCTATTTCACCCTCAAAGACGGTCGTTCTCAGCTCGATGCTGCTCTTTTTAGGCAAGCCGCGTCTCGGATTCCCTTTCGTCTTGAGGATGGATTAGAAGTGCTGGTTTATGCCGACGTTCAGATCTACACGGGTCGCGGGCGACTGCAATTGATCGTTAAAAAAGTTGAGCCGCAGGGTCGGGGGGCCTTACAGCTTGCGTTTGAACAGCTGAAGGTTCGTCTTTCTGGGGAAGGCTTGTTCGATGCGGCGCGTAAGCAACCGATCCCTCGTTTCCCTAACCGGATTGCCATTGTGACGTCTGCGGCGGGGGCGGCCTTGCGAGATGTGATCGAGGTCTCGGGACAGCGTTCACCGGCGACACCGCTGTTGATCGTTCCGACCCGGGTTCAGGGCGATGGGGCCGAAGAAGACATCGCGTCTGCCTTGGCGGCAGCCGGCGACGTAGACGACGTCGACTTGGTGCTGCTGGTTCGGGGCGGAGGTTCACTGGAAGATTTGTGGTGTTTTAACACAGAGCGAGTGGCTCGGGCGGTGGCCCGGTGTCCCGTCCCGGTGATTGCTGGTGTCGGTCACGAGACCGATGTGACGATCGCCGATTGGGTTGCCGATGCCCGAGCTTCGACTCCGTCCGCGGCGGCGATGCAAGGTTTGCCCGATCGCCAGGCCTGTTCGGGTGCTCTCGAGCGGAATTGGCGGCGTTTGGAGAGGGCTATCGAATCTCGCCATGCCGAGTTTGCCCAGCGACTCGCCCGTGAACGGGAAGCGCTCGGTCAAGCTTCTCCGCGGGCGCGGTTGGTCACCCAGCGAACGCGATGGCAGTCTGCCCACCGTCGCTTGCTGACGGGGATAGACCGAAACCTCGAACGCCGGCGGAATCGATGGTCCAGCTTGTCGGCCCGCCTCGATGGTCTGTCCCCCCTCTCCGTTTTGGCCCGGGGCTATGCGCTTGTTCGCCGGGTGCGGGATGGTGGGTTCGTTCGCGCGCCAATCGATGCGCCCCGGGGCGAGGCTCTGGTGATTCGGTTGGCGGAGGGGAGCATCCGGGTCATCGTCGAGGATCACGACGCAGAAGAGGGCTGACCCCGAAATCCGAACGCTCGAAAACGGGAAATCGTGCAAATACTTGATCCGAATAGCGTTTCCGTTTTCCCTTCGTTGACGCTCGTGAGGGCGGTGGGGTAGCCTCGACAGTGATGACGACACCTGACGAGACAGATGGCGGCACGGTCACTTCAGAGGCCGCGAACTTCGAAGCAGGCCTCGAACGTCTTGAGGCTGTGGTGGATCGTTTGGAAGCGGGCGAACTGAGCTTAGAAGAATCCCTATCTTCCTTTGAAGAAGGAGTTCGCCTCACGCGCAGTTGTGCCGAGCAGCTGGAAGCCGCGGAGCGCAGGATCGAGGTTTTGACTCGAGAAGGCGATGAGTGGGTTGCCCGGGTCTTTGACGACGAACCCCATGCGGCGGGCGCAACGGAGACGGAGGCTTAAGCCGTGGATGTTCAAGCCTGGATGGCCGATCAGATACCGGCGGTCGAACAGGTCCTCGATCGCGTGCTGCCGACGTCTACGGAAGAGCCGGAGAGGCTCTCTCGTGCCATGAGACACCTGGTTTTTCCGGGGGGCAAGCGGCTGCGTCCGGCCTTCGCTCTAGCCGCAGCGCAGGCTGTTGGGGGAGGGGCGGAGCAGGCGCTCTCGGTGGCGGCGGCGGTAGAACTGATTCATGTCTACTCGCTGATTCACGATGATCTCCCCTGTATGGACGACGATATTGAGAGAAGAGGCCGTCCGACGGTTCACGTCGCCTTCGATGAGGCGACCGCCGTGTTGGCAGGAGATGCCTTGCAAAGCTTGGCCTTCTCGATTCTCCTGTCCGAAGCGCCCACTCCGTGGGCTGCACGGATCGGTGCGGAATTAGCCGACGCGGTCGGCGCTCGAGGATTGGTCGGGGGCCAGGTGGATGACTTGGCCGCCGAATCAGTCAAGCCCGACCTAGATGGGATCTTGTCCATTCATGCGCGCAAGAGTGCTGCCCTGATTGCGGTGGCGATTTCGGGGGGCGCTCGTTTGGGAGGCGGCTCCGAGGCTGAAGTCGAAACAATGAGATGTCTGGGTCGCGATGTTGGGATTGCGTTCCAAATGACCGATGACGTGCTGGATGCCGAGGACGACGAAGGGTGCAGCCTGATTCCGCTTCTGGGAGCCCAGGGGTGTCGAGACCGAGCCGAAGCATTGCTGGAAGGTGCCTTGTCTCAGATCGAGGACCTGGGCGAGCCGGCGGGCGCCCTCAGGGAATTGTGCCAGTGGGCCGTGAGGAGATCCTTGTGAGCGAAGAACGTCTCCTTCATGGCATTAACTGCCCGGAGGATCTGAGGCGTTTGCCTCGAGATCAGGTGGAGCGCGTTGCAGACGATATTCGCCGGGAAATCCTGGAACGGGTCTCCCAAACCGGCGGCCACCTGGCTTCAAGCCTCGGGGCGGTCGAATTGATCACGGCCATTCACTATGTCTTCAACACACCGACCGATCGGTTGATTCTTGATGTGGGTCACCAGGGGTATCCCCATAAGATGTTGACCGGGCGTCGCGAAGCGTTCGATGAAATCGGCCAGCGCGAGGGGATGTCGAAGTTCCTAAGGCGGAGCGAGTCGGAGTTCGATCATTTCGGTGCAGGGCACGCCGGCACTTCGATATCGGCCGCGTTGGGGATGGCTCGGGGCAAGCTTCATCGCGGAGAAGATGGAACAGTGATCGCGTTGATCGGTGACGGGGCAATGACGGCTGGAATGGCCTTCGAATCCCTCAATCACGCAGGTCAACTCCAAGAGCGGAATCTCGTTGTCGTTTTGAACGACAACGAGATGTCGATCTCCCAGAATGTTGGCGCAATGTCGTCTTACCTTTCGCGGAAGTTATCGGCGCCGATGGTTCGACGAATGAAGGGGTGGGCAAAGGAGTTCTTGTCGGGCCTGCCCGGAGATATGTTGCATTGGGCGAGAAAGGCCGAGGAGTCACTGAAAGTGTTTTTCTCGCCAGGCTTACTCTTTGAAGCGCTTAGCTTCCGATACGTCGGTCCTATTCAAGGACACCGGATGGACGTTCTTCTGGAAACATTTGAGAACGTAAAGAAAATGGTTGAGTCAGGCAGCGGCCCGATCCTTGTACACGCGCTGACTGAAAAGGGGCACGGCTACGCACCCGCAGAAGCTGATCCTTTGAAATACCACGGAGTCACCCGGTTTGACGTGGCTTCTGGAGAATTTGCACCGAAGAAAGCGGCACCGCCGTCCTATACCGGCATCTTTGCTGATGCGCTGATCCGCTTAGCCGAGCAAGATGAACGAATTGTGGCGATCACGGCGGCAATGTCTCCGGGCACTGGTCTTGATAAATTCCAGCGCCATTTTCCAAAGCGGTTTTATGACGTCGGTATTGCGGAACAGCACGGGGTCACCTTTGCAGCCGGCCTGGCCGCCGAGGGTATGAAGCCCGTCGCGGCGATCTATTCCACATTTCTTCAGCGAGCCTACGATCAGGTCGTCCACGATGTCTGCCTTCAGAATCTCGATGTGACCTTTGCCTTAGATCGAGCGGGTCTAGTGGGAGCGGATGGTGCGACTCACCAGGGCCTCTGGGATATCGCGTACTTGCGCAATTTGCCCAACGCGGTCGTGATGGCTCCGAAGGATGAAAACGAGTTGCAACATATGCTGGCGACGGCCATCGACTACCCTGGGCCAGCTGCTGTTCGTTATCCGCGGGGGAGCGGTTTGGGCGTTCCGCTCGATCCAGAGATCAAGGCCCTGCCCATTGGGGAGGCGGAACTGCTTCGAGACGGGCACGACGTCGCACTGGTGGCCATTGGGACCCTGGCGCACTCAGCGTTGGAAGCTGCCGAACGCCTCAGGGCTGAGGATGGGCTCTCGGTGGCTGTGCTGAATGCACGATTTGCGCGTCCGTTGGATCGAGAGCGTATTCTCGGAGTCGCTGATCAGTGCGGCGCAGTTGTGACCGTCGAGGAACATGTGGGAGCCGGCGGATTTGGGAGTGCAGTCCTTGAGCTGCTGAGCGAGGAGGCCTTGCGGATTCCGACTCGGGTTTTGGCTGTCCAGGGAGACCTCGTCGAACACGGGGAAACAAGAGACACCGTTGGCTTGGCGATTGATGACATGATGCAGGCCGCACGGGCTCTGGTCGCCGAACGGCGAACGGGCAGCGCCTGAGTCGGGAGGACCTCCTGGCGGACCATTCCAATCACAGGGGAGGTCGGCGTCTCGACGAGAGGGTCGTGGAGGCTGGTTTGGCTTCCTCGAAGACTCGTGCCCAGGCCCTGATCCTCGCCGGTCGGATCCTCGTCAACGACGTGCCTATCGACAAGGCGGGGCGCCGGGTAGCGGAGGACGTCTTGATTCGGCTAAAGGGCGGTCCGCCCGCGCGCTACGTCTCCAGAGGTGGAGACAAGCTGGCCGGGGCCCTCGAAGACCTGGGTGTTGATCCGACAGGTCACCGTTGTCTCGACGTGGGGGCCAGCACAGGGGGCTTTACCGATTGTCTGCTTCAACATGGGGCTCGCGAGGTGGTGGCGATCGACGTGGGGCGTGGGCAGTTGCACGCGCGTCTCCGGGCCGACCCTAGGGTGCGGATTCATGAACGGGTCAATGGGCGTGCACTGGGACCCGAACATGTCGAGGGTCCCGTCGATCTGGTCGTCGCGGACGTTTCTTTTATTTCGCTTCGTTTGCTTCTCGCGGCTTTTGCCAGGGTCGCCCCCGGCGCAGATTGGATTCTGCTCGTCAAACCCCAGTTCGAGGTGGGCCGGGATCGGGTTGGACGAGGCGGCGTGGTGCGAGACGATGCGGTTCGGCAGTCGGCCGTAGAGGATGTCGTCGAAGCCTCCTCTGCGCTCGGTTACAGCCGGGTCGCCCAAGCGGACAGCCGTCTGGCGGGGCCAAAGGGAAATCGAGAAATTTTTGTCCAACTTCGACCCGCGGCGGAGGGGTCCGATGTCGACTGCGGTACCCTCGTGGGGTGAGCGCAGAGGCTTCTCCAAAACGCCCCATCTATCTCGACCACCAAGCAACGACCCCCCTCGACCCAAGGGTTCTGGAAGCCATGCTGCCGTGGTGGACCGATGATTTCGGGAACTCGGCTTCCAATACCCATGTCTACGGGTGGAGGGCGGAAGCCGCGGTGGAAGAGGCTCGGGAACGTATTGCAGCGGTTCTTGGCGCAGAAAGTCGCGAGATTTTTTTTACCAGCGGTGCAACCGAGAGTAATAACCTCGCTATTTTGGGCGTGGCTGAGTCAGGGCGGTCTACGGGTCGCCATATTGTGACGGTGGAAACCGAGCACCCAGCTGTCTTGGACCCTTGCCGAAGCCTGGGAAACCGGGGTTGGGAAGTCACAAGTCTCCCGGTATCGAGCGATGGCCTTATTGAGCCCGACCAGTTGTCCTCTTGCCTGCGGAAGGACACGGTCTTGGTGTCCGTGATGGCCGCCAACAACGAAATCGGTGTTCTTCAGCCGATTCAGACCCTCGCATCCATCAGCCGAGAGCATGGGGTTCTCTTCCATTCCGATGCCGCGCAGGCGGCCGGACGAGTGGAGATCGATGTCGGAGGTGACACGATCGACTTGCTTTCACTATCGGGACACAAGCTTTACGGTCCGAAGGGCATCGGTGTTCTTTTTGTCCGTCAGAGGCGGCCCCGGGTGAGGCTCACGCCTCGACAGTTCGGAGGTGGTCACGAAGGGGGACTTCGAGCCGGAACGGTTCCTGTACCTCTGGTCGTCGGCTTGGCGCGTGCCCTGGAGCTCTGTGTCGAAGAGCGAGAAAGGGAAAGCGCAAGGCTTATTGTGTTGAGGGATCGCCTGTATCGCCGAATCCGTGATTCGATTCCGTCGGTTCGGCTTAATGGCCACCCCGGTCAGCGCCTACCGGGTAACTTGAACTTGACCTTCGAAGACGTCGATGGCGCTCAGTTGTTGTTGGCTCTGAATGGTCTTGCGGTTTCCTCCGGCTCGGCGTGTGCATCGGCCAAATCAGAACCGAGTCACGTGTTGCGAGCGATCGGGCTGTCGGAGAATCAGGCTCAAGCCTCCCTGCGCTTCGGCTTGGGGCGTTCTACGACGGCGGAGGAGATCGAGCGGGCAGCGGAGATTGTCATTGGAGCGGTTGGCCGGGTCGGCACTCCGAGTGATCCGTGAATTCGTTCCAAGCCGAGTGGTAGCCTGGTGGAGAAAAGTCGATGAGGCATGATCTAGGGAAGATGACCCGGTCTGAGGCCATCGAATATTTAACCGGCCCTGGCCAGGACTACGAGCTGGAGAAGATTCAGCAGTATGGTCAGGAGTGCCTCGGCTTCAAGAATGGCCCCTCGACTCTTCGCGATCTATACGAAGAGACTCGAAGCGAAAAGCCCTTCATCGTTTTTGGTGATGAACGCTTGAGTTTTGAGGAGGCCTGGCAGCAGGCTAGTCGGATCGGCTGTTTGTTAAGCAATGGCTACGGTATCCAGAAGGGCGACAGGGTCGCGATTTCGATGAGAAACTATCCGGAGTGGATCCTGTCTTTTGCGGCTGCGACGTCGATTGGGGCCATTGCTGTGGCGATGAACTCCCTTTGGCAGCCCGATGAACTCGCCTATGGATTAACGGATAGCGGTGCTCGGATTTTGTTGGCCGACGATGAGCGACTGGAACGGCTAGCCCGATCTCGGACGAGCTTTTCCGCGCTTTCGATCCTGGGGGTGAGGACTTCGGAAACTTATGGTCTAAAAATCCGCCCCTTAAGAGAAGCACTTCTTGAAGTGCCTGCAGACGTTTCGATGCCAGAAGCGAATCTTCGGCCCGAGGATGATGCGACGATTTTCTATACATCCGGTTCGACAGGGCACCCAAAAGGCGTTGTTTCGTCGCATCGGAGTGTACTTACGGCTCTGCTTTCTTGGGAGCTCGATGTCGTCGCGGGGGCGGCTATGCAGGGTCAAAGGCCTTCCGTGCCGGACGTTCAACCTGCGGCCCTTCTCGGTGTCCCGCTGTTCCACGCGACGGGGTCCCACGCGGTCTATCTGTCGAGCTATCGAGCCCAGAGGCGTATTGTTTGCATGTATAAGTGGGATCCGGAAAAGGCAGCCGACTTGATTGAGCAAGAACAGGTGTCAAATTTTGTGGCACCCGCTGCGATGACGGGTGACTTAGTCACTGCGGCGACTCTTCTCGGTCGTGACTTGGGCTCATTGCTCGTCGTCGGAGGGGGGGGGGCACCGCGGGCGCCGGCCCAGGTAAAGAGCATTGATCAGACCTTTAAACGGGCCCAGCCGAACACGGGCTGGGGCATGACGGAAACCAATGCGATTGGTAGTGGGATCATAGGCGCGGAGTACCTCGATCATCCTGAAAGTTCCGGCAGATCCTCGGCTGTGATCGAGCTTCGTATCGTCGACGGAGGAGGCCGTGTGTGTGTGCCTGGAGAGCGTGGCGAGCTGCAGGTTCGAGGCGCCTCGGTTTTTCGTTGCTATTGGAATCGCCCCGAAGCGGATGCCGAAACTTTTGTCGAAGGACGCTGGATGCGAACCGGTGATGTTGCCTACTTAGATGATGAAGGGTTTCTCTACATCGTCGATCGAATTAAGGATATGGTGATTCGAGGCGGCGAGAATATTGGTTGCGGGGGGGTGGAGGCCGCGATTTTAGAGCATCCGGCTGTGGTGGAAGCGAGTGTCTACGGAGTCCCAGATGACCGATTGGGCGAAGAGGTGGGGGCGACGATTTTTGCTTCAAGCGACTTGTCCGAGGGGGATCTGAGAGAATTCTTAGCATCGCGATTGGCCCATTTTGCGATTCCTCGCTATTTCGATGTGCGGCGCGAACCCTTGCCGCGGACGGGTTCGGGAAAGATCCTGAAACGGACTCTTCGTGAAGACGCCGCTCGGGGCATTGCCGATAGTTGAGCGGAGTGGGCCGCTTCGACGATGATGTTTGTTGAAATGACTAAAGGGAAGCCTCGACTTTAACGCCGAGGTCAATGGCCAGGATCTGAGTGGCCTCACGCACCATTTCTTCAACGATTTTACCGGCTGGCCTCCGCTGTGTGAGCATGCCGGAAGTCTGTCCCGCTGCATTCATCAAGAGCTCTTCACGGCCGGCGAGCCGAATCGAGTGGCTGATGTCTTTGATTAACTCGGCTTGTTGGCCCATCGGCAGCGCGTCGAGGCCATGCCGCTCCCAGGCCTCGATCAGGGGGTTCCGGATGTTGCGCATCGTCTTGCCGCTATAGAGTCGGGTGACGATGGTGTCCTCAGCGGCCGCATCAAGAATTCGATCTTTCTGAAGGTCGGGTTGATTGGCTTCATCGGCAACGAGGAAGACGGAACCGCACCAACCCGCTACAGCACCGGTTGCCAGGATGCCCGCTAGAGCGCGGCCGCTCGAGACCCCGCCTGCGGCAATCACGGGGGCTGGGGCCACGGCATCCATGACTTGGGGGAGGAGGGCGAGCGTACCGATGCGTCCCGTATGGCCGCCGGCTTCGGTTCCTTGGGCAACGACATAGTCGGCGCCCCCGGCGAGGACCTGTTCAGCGGCTCGGACGTTGCCCACCAACGCGAGAATCGTGACGCCGTGGGCCTTGAGGGTCTGGGCAAAGGGCTCTGGGGATCCAAGTCCTGAAGCGAAAACGGGCACTTCTTCCTCGAGAAGAACTTCGATCTGGCAGCCCGCCCAACTCTTTCCTTCGGGCACCCAATTCCCCATTTCGGTGGTGCTCGGAGGCGCTTGATGCCATTCAATTTCGAGGTCTGATGCAATTTCGCGTAAGGCTTTGACGTGTCCAGGAGGGAGTGACGGGGGCTTCAGGGCGGCGGCAGCGGCCCGTTCTCGTTTTCCGATCGGAATCAGAAACGAAGGGGCGAGCAGGAGGTCCACACCAAAGGGCCGGTCCGTGAGCGATCTCACTTTTCGGATTTCAGAACGCAGTTGGTCCGGTGAGTAGGAAACGCCGCCGATCATGCCGAGTCCGCCGGCATTTGAGACGGCCGCTGCGAGTTCTGCGGTGGCGACCGGTTCGCCGGTGCCGGCGACGGGCCCCATGCCGGCTGAGATGATCGGGTATTCGATCCCGATGCGGTCACAGAGTTCAGT
>JAQWNI010000184.1 GCA_029268645.1 Myxococcota bacterium | reverse complement strand
CGTGGCCAAGAAAGAATCGATCGGAGACCAACGAGTGCTTTTCCTGGGCGCAGGCTCAGCGGGCACCGGAATCGCCGATCTCATCGCCCGATCGATCGAGTTGGAAACCGGCCGTTCGCGCGAAGAGGCTTTGAAGTCGGTTCAGCTGTTTGACGTCAACGGTCTGCTTTGCGAAAGCCGTACGGACCTGTTGCCCTTTCAAAAGCCCTTCGCCGCCAAGGCGGAGCCCTGCGATGACTTTGTCCAGGCCATTCAAAATTTTCGCCCGACGGCCATCATCGGCGTCTCCACCGTTTTCGGGGCTTTTAACGAATCTGTGATTCGCGCAATGGCCGAAATCAATGATCGCCCCATCATTTTCCCCTACTCAAACCCCACCTCTCGCGCCGAATGTACGGCTCAACAAGCCTACCAGTGGACCGATGGCCGATGCCTTTTCGCCAGCGGCACCCCGATGCCACCGGTGGATCGCCAAGGCAAAAGCATCAAGCCATCCCAGGGCAACAACGTGTACATCTTCCCCGCCATGGGGATGGCGATTCTCGCCACCGGCGCCCACCGCGTGCCTCAAGATGCTTTTTTAGCGGCGGCGCGGTCGCTGGCCACCCAAGTACCAGCCGATTTCTTTGAAGACGGAATGCTGTACCCCAGTCGATCGAAAATCCGCGCCGTCTCCCTCCACGTGGCCGCAGACGTTGCCCGCTGTCTCCAAGAAATGGGTTTGGCCCGACACGACTCAAAAGACTGGGACAAGCAAATCAGCGAAATGGCTTACTCGCCAGCATACAGCTAGGTCAGCACCCAGTCATTCAAGGCTTCTACGCCGCCGGGGGCGCCGGAAAACCATTCGGTGGTCAACCGCAGGTAGCGCTAGAACGGCGGATCGTCGGCAAAAGACGGCGGTTCTTCCGGCGGCGGCGGTTCCTCACCGTGGGCCCCTGCCGTCGCCCGTTCCACGGTCCAAACATCGAGACTATTGAAGTAGCGGGGTTCTCCGCCCTCGCGGGGGGTCCATTCACGTCCGCGCAGAGAGAACTCAATCCGCAGTTCATCCCCTTCCTGAAACTCATCCAGCGACTCGCAGCGATCTCCCGTCAGCTGAAACTGAACAAACTGGGGATAGCGGGGGTTCTCTGCCAGTTCGATCACGAAATCACGCTTTCGAAAGCGCTCAGTCTTCTGTTCCGCTGAAAATTTCCGATGAAGCCGCCCGGTCACGTGGAATCCCATAACGGGAGCATAGTCCGAAATCAGTCAAACCGTCAGGCTCTGGAAGACCGCGCTCCGCGGCGACCCTGGAAAGTTCAGCCCTCGGAACTTCAAGCAGCAGGCGCGGTTCGGGCTGACCCCTTGACCCGGTGGATGCCTTCGGCCGACAGGGTATGGCTCGCCCACTCCCGTTTGAGCTGTTCCAGTTCAGAGCGAGCGGATTCCATTCGGCCCTCATCTCTAAAGGCCCTGAGACGCTGCCGCATCGCTAAGGCATCCTCTCCAACCTCTTGAGACAAATCGCCTTCCATGGCCATTCGAGAAATATGCTCGCGTACGCTCTCCAATGCGTCCATTTCCGCATCCACCGAGAGGCCCTCGATCGCGACTCGGAGACGACGACGAGCTTTTGCATTGGCCAAGGTGGCCAGCATCCGCCCCTTTTCCCGAACCAAGGAACGAATCTCTTCCCGAAAGCGGATCAAATTGGCCTTCGCCTCCTCGGCCTGATCTCGAACCGTCGTAAGCTCCTTCTCGGAACGCTCTAGGTCCTCGAAGAGAGCTTGCTTCTGCCCAATCAGCCCCAACGAGATCTCATCTCGGCCCGACCGAACCGCCCGACGCACGTCGTCGTGCATCCGCGCAATCTCAACGCGCCGATCATTGATTTCTTCTTCCAACTTATTCCGCATGAAGAGAATTCCAGCGACAGCTTCTTTCAGCTCCCGATATTGGCGGACTCGCTCATCAATCGCTTGTTCGTAAACAATCTGTGGGCTCTGCTGCTCGCGCTCTCGTACCCAGCGACCGAAAAAACCTCTCACGAGACTACGAAGACGGTTCAACGTCCTCGGCCTTCTAAAATCACTCATCTCTTTTCTCCTTTTTCAGAATCCGTTACATCGCGCAACTCATGGCTCCAGTCCTCGGAGCGAAGGTCCAATTCGCGAATTTTTTGTTGCAAGCTCTGTCGAACCATCCCAATTGATTGAGCCGTACGAGAAATATTCCCGTCCTGATCACGCAATGCGTTGAGCAAAAATGCTCGCTCGAACCCCTCAATGGTTTGACGCTTCGCTTCGGCAAAGGACAGGCCTGGCTCAACGGAACCGTGTGAGCCGGCTTTTACGTGCCCGCCCTTCG
Organism: Myxococcota bacterium; assembly: GCA_029268645.1. Lineage (GTDB taxonomy): Bacteria > Myxococcota_A > UBA9160 > UBA9160 > UBA4427 > TMED88. Next base: position 43,631 of record JAQWNI010000184.1, on the reverse strand, counting down.
GAGACTCGCCCAGCAGTAGGTCGCTTTCTTCGATTTCGGGTCCGGAGGAAAGAACCGACGCCTGCTCGAGAACATTGCGCAACTCTCGAACATTTCCCGGCCAGTTGTGTTGGACCAGACGCGTCAGGGCCGCCGGCGCGAGCGGTTTTTCGGGCCGTCCTAGCCGTTCGGCGAGCTGTGTCAGAAAACGGGTCGCCAAGGCGGGAACGTCCTCGCTGCGCTCACGGAGGGGCGGCAGCTCCAAAGCAACCACCTTGAGTCGGTAAAAGAGGTCTTCGCGAAATCCGCCCTGGGCAACCTGCGCCTCAAGATCTCGATGAGTCGCCGAAATCACCCGCACATCCACATCCAAGGAGCGCGTACTGCCCACACGCTCCAATTTCTTCTCTTCCAGGACCCGCAAGACCTTGGCCTGGGTTTCAGGGGCCATGTCGCCGATCTCATCCAAAAAAATTGTTCCTGCGTCCGCCGCTTCGAAACGGCCGAGACGACGACTGTCCGCCCCGGTAAAGGCGCCTTTTTCGTGGCCAAAAAGTTCACTTTCCACCAATTCGCGATGAATGGCGGCACAGTTGACTGCCACAAAGGGTTGGTTCTTGCGGGTGCTGGTGTCATGGATTGCTTGAGCGACCAGTTCTTTACCCGTCCCGCTCTCGCCTCGAATCATGACGCTGAGATCAGTCGCGGCCACTTTCTGGATTGTCTCAAAAACTTTTTTCATGGCTGGACCGGAGCCCACCAGGTTTGCAAATCCGTATTCGCGCTGAAGCCGCTCGCGAAGCAAGAGGTTTTCTCGCTCGAGACGCTGACGATCCAGTGCTCGGCGAATCAAAACTCTGAGTTCATCGTTGTCAAAAGGCTTCGGGACGTAATCCTCCGCGCCGGCCTTCATGGCCTCGACTGCGACTTTCTCCGAACCGTGGGCCGTGATCATCACCACCGCGGTTTCCGGACGGGCTTCTTTCGTCGCCTTCAAGACCTCCAAACCGCTCGCACCCCCGCCTAGAGCCAGATCCGTCAAAACGAGGTCGTACGTCTCGGATCCAACCCGCTGCAAGGCTTGCTCGCCTGTTTCCGCTAGTTCAACCTCGTAGCCTTCTCGACCGAGTAATCCCTTGAGGGCCAGACGGATCGCGTTTTCGTCCTCGACAACGAGAACTCTGGGAGCGCTCATAAGCGCGCTTCTCCCTCAGACGAAGAGCGGCGACTCCCGGAAACCGCCGCCGCTTTGGGGAAGGTCAGTACAAACGTCGTTCCCTTCTCCCCCGGCTCAGGGTCGCTGATTTCGATGGACCCTCTATGAGCCTCGACGAGTTTTCGGGTAATCGGCAGGCCAAGGCCGGTTCCGTCGGGCTTGGAGGTGTAGAAGGGTTCGAAAATTTGAGCGCGATCCTCGATTTCCATGCCGGGTCCATTGTCGACAACTCGGACCCAAACTTCCGTTCCAGCCAGATTCTCGCCCATCGATACGCGAATACAGGGGTGCCCGACCGACTCCTCTGCCAAAGCGTCCATCGCGTTGTTCAGGAGATTGATCGCCACACGACGGAGTTTTTCAGGATCCCCCTCGACGATCGCTTCAGAGTCGTATTGCTTTGTGATCTCTACTCGCTCTCGTATTGCCCGATCGCGGAAAGTTTCAATGGCCGAATCAAAAACATCGGTCAGCGGTGTCAACTCTGGGCGCATGGCTTCCTCTCGTGCGTAACGGAGCAGGTGGGCGATTGAACGCTCCACCCGCCCGAGCTCTTCGAGGGCCACTCGGGCATATTCCACGTTTTCCCCACTCACTGGGTCTTCGCCCATCTGCTGGACGAGGCTCTTCGCCGCCGTGATAGGGTTTCGAATCTCATGAGCAATGGATGCGGATAGTCGTTCAAGGGAACGGGCGTGCTCCCCTTCGAGAGTCTCGCGTTCAATCCGGACACTTGAGTTCACACGCTTCGCCACCTCTTCATCGATGAAGCGGGCTCGGAGGCGAGGTTCGTAGTAGATCCGATAGGCGCGACGCGCCAGAGGAATCCCTCCGAAAAAGGCCACCAGCGCCCCTGCCAAGGGGATGAATATCAGCAGAGGCACGGCGATGATGGCAAGCCTGGCGATGCGCCTCCAGAGCGCCACTTTCTCGTCCGCCGCGCGGTGCGCCTCGGCGAGGGCCGCTTCTTCCGGGGACATCAAGGCCGGATCCAGTTCATTCAGGGACTCCGCCGATCGTTTCATCTCCCCTCGCCTCCGGCGCGAAGAACGGCGCGAAGAACGACGCGTTGGATTTCGGATTGAAGAACGGCCGGCGCCTTTATGGGTCGAGCCCCTTGCGTAATCGCCGCGGCGCGACATCAAGCCCTCCTGCAGGATGAAGTTCCTCGACAAGGTACCGGACGCCGAGCCGCGAACCGCCAAAGTCCTCATGAATCCGTTCCCAAGGACCAGCCCATCAGGCTTAGCCTCCAGGCCCGCGGGGCCCGCGCGCGGTTAGATTCACCCAGGCGACCTGGACAGCCCCTTGAAACCACTCCGCTTCGTAGCTGGGTCAAGACTGATGACATTGTGAATCTGCGCTCCCAACCGTCCGTCGCGACCGGCCTCATGCCTCTGGCAAGCCCGCGTTTCTTGAGAGGAGGAGCAAGGTCCGTGCCGAACAGGAGGCCGCCTCCAGTCGCGGACAGGGGCTCATCGCAGTTCTTTTGCTGCGAATTTCTCTGCTGCAGTGCAGGGCCAGTCCTGCAGCACAGGGACTCGACCTCATCCCCCGCCGACAGGGGGTAGAAAATGAACCTCGCTCTGGGCGCCGATGGCCTCCAGATAGGGATCCGCGACGATGTCGCCATCGATGGCAACCGCCAAGCGACCGGAGAGCTGTTCGGCCAGACCCGGATAGGCCGCCTCGAGGCCGGCAATCAATGCCCGAACCGTTTCCCCCGGAACCTCCACCTCAAGCGCTCCACCCGTATAGGGGGCGAGCGAGCGAGGCAGGAACACACGAGCCAAAAGATCGATCCTTTCAGGAGACCGCGTCGAGGGCTTCGAGAACGCGGGGTGGGGAAACCGGAAGATCCGAAAAGCACACGCCGGTCGCGGCCCGAAGGGCATTCACCACTGCGGGAATCGGCGGGACGATCGGGGCTTCCCCAACCCCTCGCACCCCGTACGGGTGATCGGGGTTCGGGACTTCGATGATCACTGCATCAATCATGGGCAAGTCGGAGGCGACGGGCATTCGATAGTCGAGAAATCCAGAGTTCTCCAATCGACCCGAGTCGTCAAATACGTACTCTTCGTTGAGCGCCCAACCAATCCCTTGGGCCGCGCCCCCTTGAATCTGACCTTCGACATAGCTCGGATGAATCGCTCGCCCAGCATCTTGAAAAGCCGTATAGCGAATGACATCGACCTTCCCGGTCTCTGGGTCCACTTCGACATCGCAGAGGTGGACTCCAAAAGACATGCCAACGCCCCGCACACTGCCCGATGCGATCGCTTGAATCGGACCCCCGGTTCGAGCTGCCCCTGTCGCGATCTCGGCCAGGCCAAGCGGTTCGATCGCCTCGTCATCCAAGACTTTCGCTTTTCCGTCCGCCCAGTGAACGCGCTTCACGTCGACATCCCAAACCTTAGCCGCTCGTTCACAAAGCTGGGAAATCACCTCCTGGGAGGCCTCCACCACCATTTTGCCCGTCGCCAGAGTGACGCGACTTCCTCCGGTGACATCGTTGTAGCCGACTGATGCAGTGTCACCGATCCGTACTCCCACCTTCTCATATTCGATGCCGAATTCCTCCGCGGCCATCATGGCCAGAGAAGCCCGAGATCCTCCGATATCGGGGTTACCGGAAATCACGGAAACACTTCCGTCGGCGTTCACCATCACCGCAGCAGAGGATTGAAGACCCGCGTTAAACCACATCCCGGCGGCCACACCTCGCCCCTGATTTGGCTGTAAAGGCGCGTCATAGTGAGGGTGTTCTTGGGCAGCTTGGAGAGTCTCGACAAAGCCAATGCGTTTATAGCGGGGACCGAAAGAAGATTGGACGCCCTCGCGGGCTGCGTTTTGGAGCCGGAGGTCGATGGGATCAATCTCAAGCTGTCGGGCTAAGTCGTCCACCACACTCTCAACGGCGAAAGCGGCCATCGGGGCCCCAGGCGCACGATACGCGGCCGATTTCGGCTTGTTGACCAAGATATCCCGACCGTGGGAACGCGCGTGCTCAAACGCGTAAGGGGCAAAGATCGTCATGGATCCTGCAGCCACCGAAGAGCCCGGAAAGGCTCCCGCCTCGTAGTCGAGCCAGGCTTCACCCGCCAGAAACTGCCCCTCTTTCGTCGCCCCGATTTTGACTCGGATTCGCGTCGCCGAGGCAGGACCGGTGGCCCGAAAAACCTCCTCCCGTGACATCACCATTTTGACAGGACGACCGGAACGTTGAGAAAGCGCCACGGCCAGAGGCTCGAGGTAGACCGTCGTCTTGCCGCCGAAGCCTCCGCCGATCTCTGCGGGAACGACGCGGACTTGGGCGAGGTCCAGCCCGAGCAATTTGGCCGTGTAGCCCCGCACCATAAATTGCCCTTGGGAGCTACACCAAATCGTCACCTGCCCGTCCGGGCCTGCCTCGGCTAGACACGCGTGGGGCTCGATGTAGCCCTGGTGAACTGCCTGAGTGGTAAAAGAGCGGTCGACTACGACGTCGGCGTTCGTAAAAGCGGCCTCAGGATCGCCGTGACCCATCTCGATTTCATTGGCGATGTTGGAGGGGTTCTTCTTCACTCCCTTTCGGTCGCAGAGATCGTCGTGAACCAGGGGCGCATCGTCAGCAGTCGCCGAAAGGACATCGAGGACATGGGGCAGAATCTCATAATCCACCTCGATCAAGCGAAGCGCCTCTTCCGCTACCGCCGAAGTCGTCGCCGCCACCGCCGCGACGGCGTGACCCACATAACCGACTTTTCCTCGGGCCAGAACATTTTGGGACAACATTCGGTAGTCCGTCGGTTCTTCTCCGACGAAGGCTTGCTCCGACGCGATTTCCGGCAGATCATCGCCGGTCACGATCGCCTTCACTCCATCAAGCTCCAAGGCTCGACGAACGTCGATTCGGCGGATCCGCGCATGCGCGTGAGGACTGCGAAGAACATGGCCCCAGAGCATGTCGGGCCGCGCGAAATCAGCGCCGTAACGGGCCCGACCGGTCACTTTTTCAACGCCATCGGGGCGAACCGGACGGGTTCCCACCCATTTCAAGGGCCGACCCTCTGTGGATTTCTCACTCATGCTTCCGCCCCCCGCATTTCCGCAGCCGCGGCCAGTACGGCGCGTACAATTTTGTCATACCCCGTGCAGCGACACAGGTTTCCCGCCAGCCAAAAGCGAACTTCACGTTCGCTCGGATCAGGGTTCTGAGCCAACAAAGCCCGCGCGGCCACGAGAAATCCCGGTGTGCAAATGCCACATTGCAAAGCGGCTTCTTGAAGGAAGTGCTGCTGCAATGGATGGAGCCGATCGCCTTCCGCCATGCCCTCGACAGTCTCGATGACTCGGCCTTCGGCTTCAGCGGCCAACATCAAGCAGCTACAAACGAGCCGACCATCCAACAAAACGCTGCAGGCACCACAGTCTCCGGTTCCGCATCCCTCTTTAGTGCCCGTCTTCATCAGAACATCGCGCAACACATCAAGCAAGGTCTGCCAATCCTCGCACAGGAATTCCCGGCCTTCGCCATCAATCGTGGTCGTTACATGCCGCTTACTCACTGCGATTCCCTCAATTCCATGCTCACGAAGACTGACTTCGTGCTGCCCATCGATCACCCGCCCGACGCAAAGCTTCCTCAGCGGCCCGTCGGGCCAGCACACCGGCCACACGGGTCCGATACGCGCGCGTTCCCCTTTTGTCGTCGATGGGGTCCGCCGCCGCACTCGCCCGGGCAGCCAGCTCCTCCAGAGCCTCGGAGTCTGGCCGACGACCCATCAGGGCCGCCGCCGCCTCATCGACCCGAATCGGCCGCGCAGCGACAGCCCCGAGCGCCACCCGGCAGGCGAGACATTCACCGGACTCAGCCACCCGAACGGACACCCCAGCCCCGACGATGGCAATGTCCATCTCTGTCCGTGGAATCATCCGCTGATAAGCGTCCCCGGTTCCGTCCTGGGGCCGGGGCAATCTAAAATCAACGATAATTTCGGCCTCGCCGAGGGCGGTCTCGCCAGGCCCCCTGACGATGTCATCGACCGGCACTTCTCGCCGCCCGGCCGGACCGATCAGGGTGCACACGGCCCCGGCCGCAATCAACGCCGGAACGCTGTCCGCAGCCGGTGAGGCATTGCAAAGGTTCCCGCCTAGGCTCGCTCGACCCTGAATTTGGGTTGAGCCAATCAATTCCGCAGCTTCGACCACGCCGGGCCAGGCTTCACGGAGCGGAAGGCACTCGCCGATTTCCGCGCCCGAAACCGCCGCCCCAATTCGGAATCCCTGAGAACCGCAATCGATCCCGCAGAGACCGGGTATCTGCTTCAGATCCACCAAGAGTTCCGGGCGCCGAGCCCCCGTGCGAAGCTGGACCAGCAGGTCCGTTCCGCCCGCCATCGGCCGGGCGTCCACTCCGGCTTGAGAAAGCAGCCCGATCGCTTCGTCGAGACTCCTCGGTGAGGCGTATTCCATTTCGTTCTTTCACGTCCCTTCTCATCGATTTTCGCCCCATGTCACTGCGCTTCGAAGCCGTGTGGGGGCCCTCAATCTTACGGATTTCAATGGCTCTATGCCGCCGGGATCAGCTCGATCATCGCCCAAAACGCACGCGGCACGGACCGCGGCGAGGAGTGGCCTGGCAGGTGAGAATTTCGCCCCGGGCGACTTGTTTGGGCGACAGCGCTCTGTTCTCCCCCATCTCGACCTCTCCTTGCTCCAAGGTCGCCACGCACTCTCCGCAGTATCCGCTCACGCAGGAAAACGGAGGCGCGAGGCCGTGCCGGAGTGCAGCCCGAAAAATCGTCTCACCCTCCAGAACCTCGATTTCGTGGGTCGATCCGTCAAGGACCAAGGCGATGCGTTGTGTGTTCACACTCAATGGGCTCTCCAGACCGGCGGTCCGCCTAGAGTAGAACGTCCAGAATTGACTGGCCGGGTTGCTAGCATGCCAGAATGGACTGGATGCACGGCTCAGCCAATCGACGCCCCCTGGGTTCTTTTCTCTGGCCCTTGCTCATGGTCGGTTTAAGCATTGCCTGCGGCGAACCCGAGCCGACTCCGTCCACCAGCGGACCGCTCGGAAACGGTGAGAAGCTCTATTCCCAACACGACGAAGAACTCATTATCCGAGACTTTTTCGACGATCGGCGGGGCGGTTTTTTTGTCGATGTCGGTTGCTACGACTACCAAGACCTCAGCACCACGTTCTATCTCGAAAAGCATCTCGGATGGTCGGGGATCGGGATCGACGCCAACCAGGCGCTTCGCGAAGACTACGTGAGCCATCGCCCGCATACGCAATTCGAAAATTACGTGGTGACGGACCAATCTGGCGGAACCCATACCTTCTACTTAAACGTAGGCGGCGAGGGGATCTCATCCGTCTCTCGACGCTGGATCGTCGACTTTATCGACACTTTTTTCCCACACGCCCAGCCGAAAATTCGGGAGGTCGAAGTCCCGGCGATCACGCTCAATGACCTCCTTGAGCAAAAGGGTGTCACAGAAATCGACTTCCTCTCAATGGACATCGAAGGCCACGAACCCGCGGCCTTGGCGGGATTCGATATCGAAAGGTTTGCTCCGGAGCTGGTCTGCATCGAGGCCCCTCAAAATCCCGACCCGATTCTCAACTACTTCGAACAGCATGGATATCGACGCATCGACCGCTATCTCGAGTTCGATCAGGTCAACTGGTATTTTCAGCCTCGTGCCCGAGAACAACTTGAACCGGCCCCTTGAGGGACGCTCCGACGGGTAGGCGGCAAAAAGGCACGCCACAGTGACCTGATGCCAGCTATCTCCCGCTCTATACTCCGAGAGCTGTTTCTAAAGGAGCGCTTATGAAGAGATTTATCAGCCACGAGGAACTCGCCCGAGATCGACGCTTTAGGCGTGCTCGAAACGGCAATTCGCTGCTCCAGTCTCTTCCCGACGATGTCGACCAAATCGTTCGAATCTTTGAAAGCATCGCCCCGAAGATCAGAGAACGCCTGGAGGGGACTTCCCTCGAAGCGGTTTTTGATGACCTCGGCCCGGGCTTTCAGTTTCTCACCGCCTCGGGGGGGAAACAATCGAAAGACGAACGATCCCCTCTCCAACTAAAGATCCAACTCCATGGCATCTTCGTCGGGGAACTGCAGGCTTTGGAAGCCGCGGGCCGGACTCTTTGGGACTTCCCCGATTCACCGTGGGACTTCAAGATGAATATGGCGCGGCAATGCTGGGACGAAGGCCGACATGTCCAGATTTTTGAAAAACTCATGGACCACGTCGGTGGAGCAATTGGTGACTTCCCCGAATCGACTTTTCTCTTCGAAACCTCGTGTCACGACGACCCGGCTCTTCGGGTCACCGGTGTCAACCGCTGCTTGGAGGGCCTCGCCTGCGATGTTTTCCGCTCGCTGATCGACTACGGGAAGCAAGCCGGCGATTCTGTCATCGAGCAAGCAGTCGACTTCGTGCTCGCCGATGAGTTAACGCACGTCCGATTTGGAAGCGAATGGGTTAAGGAATTCACGCGCAACGATCCCGATCGCCAGGCCCGCGCGAAGGCCTTCCAGAGAGAAACGGATCGAGCCTTTTCATTCGGGGGGGCTCGAAAAGTCGCCCGAGAAGAACGGCTCGAAGCCGGGTTTTCCGAGGATGAACTGGACGAAATTGAGGCCATGGGGGCCGGCGGTCCCAGCCGAGCCACTCTTCTTCGAGCTGCCGAAATCTTGCGCGACCGGCATCGGGCTAGGAACCGCGGCGAAGACGTCAAACCTCTGGCCGAAGGTTGAATCCACAAAATCGGGTTCACCCCTGGAGATCGACGAACTTCATGCGCGCTTTCGATGTCACGACTTCCCTGATGACTTCTCTCGGTCGACTCGGCCATGGCCACGGAGTTGGGCGCCTCGGGGCACGCCCTCAGAGGCCTCTCATTCTTTACGAGTACGAAGCGTGCCCGTTTTGTCGCAAAGTCCGCGAAGCTCTGACCCGACTCGACCTCAGCGTTGAGATTCGACCCTGCCCACGCGGGGGGGAACGATTTCGAAAGGAAGCCATCCGACGCGGGGGGCGTGCACAGTTTCCCTATCTAGTCGACCCGAATACTGAAACCGCTCTCTACGAATCCGATGCCATCGTCCAGCACCTCTTCGACCACTACGGCGACCAAAAGGTGACGGGACTGCTCAGCCTGGGCCCGCTCGGAGACCTGAACTCTGCCCTGGCCGGTCTCCCGAGAGTACTGGCGGGCCGCACCGCTCGCCCCTCGCGAAGGCCATCGCTTCCCCTGGAGCTCTACAGCATGGAGTCTTCGCCCTTCTGCCGACTCGTCCGGGAAAGACTGTGCGAGCTAGAAATCCCCTATCGACTCCACAACGTTGGCCAAGGCAGTCCATCCCGAAACGAATTCATCGAGCGCTCTGGGCAAATGATGGTCCCCTGGCTGTACGACCCCAATGCAGAGATCGGACTCTTCGAATCTAAAGACATCATGGACTATCTAGAGGCCACGTATGGCCACGAAGACACCCCGGAAGAGAGCGAGGCTCAAGCCTTTCCAGAGGGAGAAGCGCCACGGTAATCCCGAAGCCGCCAACGGCGAATTTTTAAAATCAGCCGCCGCAGGACCCGCTCAAAAAGCGGCAGGTGCCGCCGAACCATCACGCCGGGCTCTCCCCGATCATTGGAAGGACCAACCACTTCGCTCCACTCCCCGCGGACCCAATGGGTCTCCCCATTCGGCATGAGGATGCGGAACGGCCGATTGTCATCCAGAACGTCCGCGCTGTCTCGAATACGAACAGGCATCGATGCGCGAGCCACTTCGGCAATTTCCTGCAGACGAGGCTGACGATCGAAGAGCCCCGGTTCTGACTCGTGGATTTCGAGTTGGACCGTTGCGCCACTCGAAACAAAATCCGATACAGCACCGAGCCGGTCGGGCCGATCCGCTTCGCCGAAAGAACCCTTCAACCAAGCGCACCGATAGGCGCGGCAAATCCGGGGGCGTTTGGCATGAATCGAACATCCCGGACCATCGATGTCCTGATGAAGACAGTCGACCCCACCGAGCTTTCTAAGCGCGTCGACCCGGAGAACGGTGCAGCAGAGCGAGCACTCTCCACAGACCCGCTGCGCCGATTCTCCCTTGGGAGCTGATCCGATCAGCGGAGAAAGAGTGTCCGACATGGGTGCGAGTATGCCCCATACTGTCGCCAATGAGGCGTCGGATCATGTGGATGAAACGAGGGGTACATGAGCCAAACTTACTTTGACGATATTCCGGTCGGGTGGACAAAACGCGTCGGGGAGTGGGAACTTGAAGAAGCCGCCTGCATCACTTTCGCCAGGCAATGGGATCCTCAACCCTTTCACACCGATCCGGTGGCCGCCGCCCAGTCAATCTATGGCGGACTCACCGCTTCTTCGCTCCAGCTGTTTGCGATTTGCACTCGCCTTTTCTTTGATTTTGACGCCCAGGTTGTGGTCCTCGCGATGTTGGGGAAGGAGGCCGTACGATTTCCCCACCCCGCTCGGGTGGGAGAGAAACTTCTCTACTCCACCACGTGCGTAGAAGCACGAGCCTCTCGTTCAAAAAGCGACCGGGGGGTTGTTCGACTCCGAGACACGCTCAGTGACTCCGCGGGCCAAGTCGTCCTCTCACAAGACGTCGACTTGATGGTCGCTCGACGGCCACCCTCCCCAACCGGCTAGGTGGGATCACCCTCCGAATTCCCTGACGCGGGACTAGGGCCCATGATCCGAGTCTGCGCCTGCCTGAGAAGCTCTGCCTTGAGATCCCGAGCCGCTTGATCACTTCCGGGACGACTTCGAAGGCCCGCTAGGCGCCCGCCCAAAATCTCAGGAAGCGCTCGACGCAGATCCTCCGGCAACGAGGCATCGAGATACTCAAGGGCGTTGCCCGAAAAGGCCGGGTTTTCTGAATAGAGTCCGAGCAAGACCGACCGCATCAAGTCGGAACCGTTTTCCAGGGCCAGCAAAGTCAACACATGCTCAAGGCGACGCGCCACTGGCAAATGCGGGTAGTCGGCGATCAAAACCGACTCGGAACGGTCCTCGGCAACGGACATTGACTCGACCGGCGGCGCAACCCCCGGATTGTGAAGTTCATGGCGAACGGCTTCGAGAACTCGCTCGGAAGAAGGCTTGAGTTCAAGCTGGTGCTGGACGATTCGGACCACCGCCCGACCCGAGCGAAAGCGAACTTCAAAATCAGCCTCCGCCATCGTGGCCAACAAACCTTCGACGACGGACTCATCGGGGACGTGCTCAAGGAGGCCCGGCAAGAACAACTTCGCCAGACCTGGGCAGTCGGGATCGGACAACGCCTGGAGCAAATCGCCCCGAGCAGCCACTCCCCGCGCGCGAAGACCCTCTGCGGCTCCATGGGCACGCCCCGAGTCGCTCAACGCTTCGACCCACTCGGACGTTGGGCTGTCATGGGAAACCTGCGCCTCTGATCCCGGAAGACCCATCTCGTGCAGACGAGCGCGAATCGCCGAACGGTCGAGTTGGATATGGCTATGTGTGACGTCAGGGGCCGGACCATCCGCGACAACCGATTTCAGGTTCCCCTCCTCAAGATTTTCGGTCAGTTGGGCCCGATAAGCATTTTGCAAACGGCTCAAGAGCCAGATCAAAACCCCCGCCAGCCCAATAGCCGCCGCCGTGACACCAACCAACTGGCCCACCGGCCAGACGGCAATAATCGCCAAAACGAGACCCGCACCGACCACATCACCCAGGCCATCGCCCCCCACATCGACCACAGGCTTCGCCGGACGCTTCAGTCGCAGAGGCAGCGGGGTGTAGAGCAATTCGAATCCAGTTCGGTAGACCGAATTGGTCAAGACTGAAGTTGTTCCGCGCATCGCAACAAAGGCCGCCAAAACCGGCGAAAACAGCGCCGCAGCTCCGGTCACCATCACCATGATCGGCATGGACGCCATGGCGGTCCCAATCCCGAATCGCGCAATCACTTTTTGGGTCAGGGCGCTCTGCATGAGAAAAGTCGCCACCCCCACGGCCGTATAGTAAAACCCAAAAAATCGGATCAGTTCCTTGCCTGAATCGAACTCGCCCGCAGCCCCCGCTCGAATCGCGAAATCCAAGGGGGCGTCGAGGATCGCGAAGGTCACCGTCGTCGCCACCAAAAGCTTTAAGTAGGGCGCCGAACGGATCGCCCCAAGGCCACTCAATTCGGATTCCTCTGAATCGCTTGTCTCGGTGGTCAGCGCCCCGAAACGCCCGATCCAGCCCACCAATACAGCGCAAAATCCGTGCATCCCCGCCATCACGATCAAGGTCGTGTCCAAGCCAAAAAGAACGCCGACCCGCTCAGAAAGAAGGCCGCCCAGCATACCCCCGGCCGTGGCAAAACTCGCCACCCGAGCCAAACCCGCTTTCGCACTATGGGGATCGAAGCGTTCGTTGAGAATGGCCCAAAAGCCACTGACCAATAACGTAGAAGCCGCCGCGAGATGGAGGTAAAGCATCGCCGCTACGAAATGGGGCGCCCGATGGGAAAAAATCCACTCAATGACAAAAAGGCTCGCGCTGAATGCGAAAAAAAATGGCACAACCCGGCCCGGGCCGAAGCGGGAGAGGGCCCGCGCGGCAGGAATCGATCCGCCGACCGACAAAACGCCGGCGGCCGCCATCGCATAGGGAAGATCATCTGCTCGAAAATTGGCGAGGAACAATGCCTCTCGGGTTGCGCGACCTGCGACAAGCTGAGCCAGCATGACGAAGGCGGCCACGGAAGCAAAGGGCACCATCCAAGACCGATTCTGATCGTTCATCATTGCCGCTCTAAACCACTCAACTCAGCAAAAGAAATCAACAGGAAATCAGGCCAAGCGGCGCATGGACCAAAGCCCAGTCCCCAACAGCAATCCGACCAGCCCAATCAACACCGTAGGTCCGGTCAACGGAACCGGCGGAATACACTCGGGGACCGGAACCTGGACGCAGCCCGCGACAGCATCACACACGCCCACAGTGCAGACGTCCGAATCATCGCAGGTCGAGTCGTCCGGCGTATGAATCACCGTATCCGTCGACTCGTCGCAGGAATCCATCGTACAAGCCACCCCGTCTTGAGTCCCAGGTGGCAAGCCCGATTGACATCCCGTAGTCAAATCACAGATCTCTGCGCCGTTACAGAATGCTCCGTCGTCGCACAGACTGTCCGCTGCGGCATGCACCACCAGATCGGCCTCCTCATCACAACTGTCCTCGGTGCATAGAATTTCGTCGTCCAGTTCAGGGGGTGAGCCGCTTTGACAGTCCAAAACCAGATCGCAAGTTTCGGATCCGTTACAAAAGAAGCCGTCATCACAGGCCGCGTCGTTGGCGACATGGTTCACCAGGTCGGCGCCCTCATCACATTCGTCGAGTGTGCAGCCGACACCGTCATCGACCTCAGGCGATGCCCCGGACTGGCACCCGAGCAACAGATCACAGCTCTCGGCACCATTGCAAAAGGCTCCGTCGTCGCAGGCCGCATCAAGCGGAGCGTGAACGATGACGTTGGCGACTTCGTCACAGCTATCCTGCGTGCAAGAAACGCCATCATCGACACTTGGCGAAACCCCAGACTGACAGCCCTGAACGAGGTCGCAAACCTCTTCTCCGTTACAAAAAGCTCCATCGTCGCAGGCCGAATTGTCGGCAGAGTGGACCACCTGATCAATCGCCTCGTCGCAGAGATCGGCTGTACACACAACCCCATCATCCACAACAGGCGGAGATCCCGCCTGGCAATCCAGCAGGGGGTCACACAACTCGGACCCATTGCAGAAAAATCCGTCGTCGCATTGTGCATTCACAGGGAGATGCGTCACGACATTGAGAGCTTCATCGCACAAATCCGTCGTACAGGCGACCCCATCATTGAGGACCGGTGGCGCCCCCAATTGGCATCCGAGGTTTAAATCACAGGTTTCATCACCATTGCAGAACGTGGCATCATCGCAGAACGCATCTTGAGCCTGATGGGTGATCGTGTCTGTCGCTTCGTCGCAAGCATCGCTCGTGCAAGCCACACCGTCATCTACCGAAGGCGCCACCCCTGACTGACAGCCAAGACCCGAGTCACAGGTCTCAAGGCCATTGCAAAAAGAACCGTCGTCGCAGACCAGAGGGGCCCCTGCCACACACTGACCAGCTCCATCACACCCATCTGCCACAGTACAGGCATCGCCGTCGGAGCATGAAGCGGAAATGCCTTCGAACAAGCACGAGGCAGAGCAGCAATCTCCGCCGGCGGTGCCCCCATCGTCGCACTCCTCACCGAGCTCCACTGAGCCATTTCCGCAGATCGCAAATAAGCTGGTCACGTCGGTCCGGCGGTGACTGAGTCCGTTGGCCGAGTTCGTCACCATGGGCCCGTGACTCTTCATCAGCGTTCTCAGCTCAGAAACCGATAAATCCCCTCCCTGGTCAAGAGCTTGCTCAATCAGCAGAAGACCCAGACTGGCCGCATAAGGGCTCGCGGCGGAGGTTCCACCAAAGATCGTCGCAGACCCGGCAAGCCCTGAGGTTGCCGTTGCATAATCAGGTGCGAGAACATCCAACAACTCGTCGCTGTTGGTATGACATACGAAATCATCAGCCGCCGTGTTGGTGTCGGTGCACAGTGTCGTACTGCATGTATCTCCGCACCACGAAACGTTTCCAAGAGCCGCATCATAGACGCCACCGACCGAAATCGCGTCAGCAACACACGCCGGGAAGGAAATTCCGTCGGTGTGGCCATCATTTCCCGAGGCCACAAAGACGGCTACGCCAGCGGCTGTCAGGTCTGCAATTGCGTTCGCAGTATTGGAGCCGCTACAGGGACTCACCGCGTCGCTTGAATACTCGTCCCCATCGCCGAGGCTCATGTTGACCACGCGGACATTCAGAGCAACGTGGTTGGCGACAAGCCAATCCAGAGCCGCTGCAATGTCCGAAAACCGCCCTCCTCCGCTGGCATCCAGCACCTTAACGGCGACGATCCCAGCGGAAGGGGCCACTCCGCTCGAAGCCACCGTGCCGTTGGAAGTGATGATTCCGCTGACCGATGTGCCATGACCGTCATCGTCCTCAGCCGCCCCGGGGCCTGTCTGAGTATCGCCCCCCGCTGGACAACAACCCACAGAAGGATTGAAGTTGTTGGACCGACACCAGCACCGCTCATCCACCAAGTGGTCAACGAGGTCGGGGTGGTCGGTATCAATTCCTGAGTCCAGCACGGCCACGTTCAGCCCTGCGCCCTGAAACCCGGCCGCGGCTGCTTGGGCGACCCCGATCATCGAGCGTCCCTGATTTGTATTTTTGTGCACTTCTCCGTCGACATAGACTTGGGCGACGTCTGGATTCTGGGCCAAGCGACGGATGATCGCCGGACGCGCGCTGCCGGAAAAGCCCGACAAATTTTCGTAGCGCCGGAGCAAACCCAATTCACCCGGCGCCAGATCATTCAAAACGCTCTGCTGACGGAGAAAGATCGCACGGCGCCGCGCCGCACGGCGACTAGGCGTCCGCGCGACTCCAGGATCCTCAAGGACAACGGAAAAGCGAATCCGCTCCTGAGTTGAGGCGGTCCCGAGACGCGCTTCTAATCGCCGGCCTATCTTGGCCCGCCACCGCTCTCCGGCTTGAGCCTCGGCAACCCCTGGAGAGGAAATGCCCAAGACACACCACAGCAGGCCGCACGCCCAGATCGCGGTAAAGATCCGTTCTCGGTTCGGTCTCGGCGCCCCACGATTTGAGGCGGATGTCCTTTTCCACGTCCACCCCATCTTGTCGTAGTGTGGCACTTCTTGCCGGTCTAACAAACGAAAACTTGTCCAAGCAGCCGCTACACTGCCCTCTTTCTTTCATGGCCGGCCCTTTATTTCACTGACGCCAATTCGATTGACTATCCGGTACGCTGACACCCCCCCCTCCTGGTCGATCCAGGGACGCCAAAATTTCAATCAGCTCAGACGAAGTGTTCGAAGAGAATCCCCTGGGGTTGGCCAGAATCTCGGTCAAAAGCCCTCAAAAGCGTCAAGCGAGCCCGAAAATGAAATACGTGCGGATCGAAAAACCGCGGCCTCACACCAGCGTCATCCTGATGGATCGACCCGAACGCATGAACTCGATGGCCTTTGAACTCGTTGGACCTCTGCATGAAGCCATTCAAGAAGTCGGCGCCGACAATGACACCTGGTGTGTGGTTCTCACCGGGACGGGTGAGGGTTTCTGCTCAGGGGCCGACACTCAAGCCACCGAGCCTCCGCCGAATATCGACGGAATGACGCTCACCCGAATCGCGACCCGTTCGATGACGATTCTCGCCGACCTAGTGCCCGCGCTCCGGCGGATGCCACAGCCTGTGATCTGCGCCATCAACGGAGCCGCCATCGGGGGAGGGTTCTGTCTCACTCTGGGCGCCGACGTGCGCCTCGCCGCAGAGTCGGCTTACTTCCGGGCAGCGGGCATCAACAACGGCTTGACCGCCGCGGAGCTGGGTCTGAGCTTTTTGCTGCCTCGTGCCATCGGAAGCTCAAGGGCCTTTGACATCATGCTCTCTGGGCGAGATGTCTCTGCCCACGAAGCCGCCGATATCGGGCTGGTCTCTCGGTGCGTGCCGGATGATCAACTCCGCGATTCAGCTCTAGACCTCGCCGACCAGATCAACGGGTGGAGCACCCAGGGCGTTCAACTCACGAAAAGAATGATGTGGGCCGGCCTCGAAACAGGCAGTCTTGCTTCGGCGATCGAGCTTGAGAGCCATACCCAACTCTTCGTACGGCTCACGACACAGAATTTCGAGGAGGCGACCCAAGCGCGGAAAGAAGGACGACAGCCGGTCTTCGAGGACTGAGCACCGACCGTCCCGATGCTTTCTGTCGCTGGAGTGTCTGATTTGGTATTTCATATTCTTCGAGGCTGTGCACTCTGGATCTTATGTGCCGGACTTCCGCTCTCAACAGCTCTCGCGGCCCCGCCGCCGAACCCCCGAGCGGAGGAGCGACCCCGCATCGCGGTGGTTCTCAGCGGCGGAGGAGCCCGGGGAGCCGCTCATGTCGGCGTACTCGAAGTTCTGGAGCAACTCCAGATCCCTGTCGACATCATTGCGGGAACCAGCATGGGGGCCGTCATCGGAGGGCTCTACGCCTCCGGGATCGAGATCCATGCGCTCGACAACCTTCTTGCGGACTTGCCTTGGGACGATCTCTTCCAGGATAAAACCCGACGTCGAGACCTAGCGTTTCGTCGTAAGGAAGACGACTACAACTATATTTCGAACTTCAATTTCGGCTTTAAGGGGGGGAGCCTGCAGATCCCGACAGGATTGATCCAAGGCCAGCGGCTCGAACTCACATTAGGCCTCCTCACCCTCCCCGTCGCAACGATTCGTAATTTCGATAATCTGACCTTCCCCTTTCGAGCCGTGGCGACGAACATTACTGATGGAGAAGCCGTCGTTCTTGGGCATGGCGATCTGGCCGATGCCATTCGAGCCAGCATGGCGATCCCGGGTGCCTTTGCCCCAGTCGAGATCGACAATCAATTGCTCGTCGATGGTGGGTCGGCGATGAACCTGCCAGTACAGGTGGCCCAGGAAATGGGGGCTGACATTGTCATTGCCGTGGATATCTCTACGCCGCTGAGGAAACGAGAACAACTCAATAATGCCCTCTCGATCACAGGCCAAACCACAACCCTCTTAATCCAAAACAACACCCGCGATCAAATCGAACGGCTTGGCTCGGAAGACTTTCTGATCCAGCCAGACCTTGGCCCGGTCGCAACCATGTCTTTCGATCAGCTGCTCGAGGCTGCGAATCGCGGAACCATGGCGGCGCTGGCTCTGCGAAAAGAGCTGTCCGCCCTTTCCCTCGACGACGAGGCGTGGTCGGCCTATCGCGCGTCCTTAGAACGCCCGTCCCCAGTCCCACCCGTCATTAGCGATATTCGTATCGTCAATCAGAGCGTGGTTTCAGACGACGTCATCCGCAGCCGTATTCACGTCGATCTCGGCGAAGCGCTCGACTTCGCTGTGCTGGCCCGTGATATTGACATCTTGTACGGGCTCGACGTCTTCGATCATGTCAATTTTCGCATCGACCGCCTCCCCGATGGAAGAAACCAGCTGGTCATTCTCACCCGTGAAAAGGCCACCGGGCGCAACCGCGTCCGACTCGGGTTCGAGCTCGAAACCGATTTCGTCTCGAACAGCCTCTTCAACATTGGCGTCAACGTCACTCGAGTTCCGATGAACTCCATGGTTGCCGAATGGCGGACCGAACTGCAGATCGGGCAGTACCCTGCGATCAAAACAGAATTTTGGCAACCCCTCGATGACGAGACCCGCTGGTTCGTTGCGCCCGAACTGTTTTTTCAGTCGCTAACTTTTGGCCAGTTCGACAACCAGGGAAATGAACTGGCCGAGTATCGCACTTTCGACGTCGGGGGTGGGCTTGGTTTTGGTCGCCAACTGGGACAATGGGGAGAAGTCCGGGCAGGCATCAGCTACGACTGGGCAACAGCCGATCTCTTTGTCGGAGACCCCAGCCTTGTCCCGAAAATCCAACGATCTGATGGGCAGGTATTTCTTCGCTTCGTAGCCGACACCCTCGACAACGCACGCTTTCCAACCGAGGGCGGACTGCTCGTTGCCCGGGCCGCCCTGGGCTTCAAAGCCTTGGGGTCGACAAATGACTACCAATCTCTATTCGCCACCGCTGAATATGCCAAAACTTGGGGCAAAAATACGCTCGTTGGAGATATCCAGACCGGAGTGAGCTTCGAGAATGAAATCACCGTCAATAACCTTTATACCCTTGGCGGTTTTTTACGACTGAGTGGCCTGAGGCCCAACGAATTGGTGGGCTCTGACATGCTCTTCTTTCGGTTGAGAGGCTACCGTCGAGTCGCAAAGCTCGGACTCCTCTCCTTCACGATTCCCGCCTATGTGGGCTTTTCAATTGAGGGCGGCAACACCTGGCTTTCCACATCGGACATTTCGCCCGGGTCGATGCTCTGGGGCGGCAGTGTCTATTTCGCTCTCGACACTCCGATTGCGCCTTTCTATATCGCCTACGGCAATACGAACGGAGACCGGCAAGCCGCTTACTTCTACCTCGGACAGGTTTTCTAAACCGATCGATTGCATAAGAGGAGGTGCCGCATGACTCGTTTGCAGGAAGGGCTCTTCGTTTTCGTTGCCCTCTCCACATTCATGTTCACTGGATGCAGCGCCGAGAAAGAACGAAATCCCTCTGGTTCGCCCAATGTTGTAATTCTCGTCGCAGACGACTTGGGATTCGCAGACGTTGGATATCGGGGGAGCCCGATCCAAACGCCGGGCATCGATCGGTTGGCAGAGGAAGGCTTGCGCCTCGAACGCTTCTACGCGGCTCCAATCTGCACGCCCACTCGAGCCGCCCTGATGACTGGACGAGACCCCCTCAAGCTCGGGCTCGCCTACGATCAGATTCATCCGTGGTACAACGCTGGGCTCTCGCCCGATCAAGAGACCCTCCCGAGGGCTTTTCAAGCTGCGGGATATCAAACGGCTCTCGTCGGAAAGTGGCACTTGGGCCATACGTACGCCCACCAACTCCCAAACGCCCAGGGATTTGATCACTTCTCAGGCCATCTCCATACCAATACCGACTACTTCAAACACGAGCGCGAAAAGGGCCATGACCTTCAAGAGAATGGGCGCCCCGTGCATAAGCCCGGCACTTACCTGACCCATCTCCAGGCCGAAGAAGCGGTCCGAGTGATCCGTGAAAGGGATGCGCAGCGACCGCTGCTTCTCACCGTCGCCTTCACCGCCCCTCACAGTCCGATGCAGGCTCCTCCATCGACCGTTGACCTCTATCGAGACTTTCCAAAAGCGGGTAACCGGCGAGTTTATGCGGCCATGGTTCATGAAATGGATCTCGCCATCTCAGAGATCCTCCGCACGCTCGACGAGGAAGGCATCGCGGATCAGACCTTGGTCTTTTTTATGAGTGACAACGGCGGGATGCGCGCCTTCGGCGGAAGCAATACGCCACTTCGAGGCGAGAAAGGGCAAACATTTGAAGGCGGAATCCGAGTCCCGGCCCTGCTGCGCTGGCCGAGCGTACTCCCTGCGGACACCGAATCCCAGACTTTGGTCACGGTCATGGATGTCTTTCCGACCTTGGCCGATGCCGCGGGGGTGAAGGTGCCCGCCGATGCGCCCATCGAAGGGCTCGACATGTGGCCGACCCTCGCCGAAGACGCACCGCCGCCTGAAAGGGAACCTTTCTTCTTTGCTTCAGAAATCCCCTTGCCTGGGATGATCTTCACGACGGTGATTGACGATCCATGGAAACTCGTCCAAATCATTCGGGAAGGATCGACAGAGACCCGGACGACAGAGATGCTCTTCCGTTTGGACCAGGACCCGCTCGAAACCCGAGATCTCTCCAAGAAGCAACCCGAGCAAGTCGCTCGACTCCACGACCTGATCCGAGATTGGCGACAGCAACACCCGATGGCGGGCACCCGGGGCACCTTGGTTCCCCATCCGGGCTGGGTCGCCCCGCTGGACTGGGCCGATCATGTGCTGCCGGCCTCTAAACTACAGACTCGATGGAAGAATGAGCTGCCGTTTTCCGAGGCCCTCCTAGATGCCACCGCCCATCGGGGGATCCTCGTTGATGCGGCGACACGGGCCGAGTTGATCCAGCAAGAGCGCGCCCGAAACGAAAGGCTGAATACACTCGATGGTCCTGGGCCAGCGCCGAAACCCTGAGCGGAAACTAGACCGGAGCCGGTCCGAGAATCTCCGTGACATCGGATGCCTCGAGGGTCTCGGTTTTCAGGAGCCTTTGGGCCATGTTTTCCAGTTCTTCGCGGTGTTCTCTGAGAAATTCGACATCATGCTGATACGAGGCTCCAAGGATCTCCATCAATTCATCGTCGAGCGTCTGCGCGATCCCACCGGAGTGCGGAGCCAATTGCGGACCTTGGCCCAGATACCCACCGGCGCTTGAATCCGCCAAGCTGAGATTCGGCAGCTTTTCGCTCATGCCGTACACGCTCAGCATTTGACGCACGATTCCCGAGGCTTTTTCAAGATCGTCACTCGCACCGGTCGAAACCGAACCAAACGCGACTTCCTCGGCCGCACGCCCACCGAGCAGCACCCGCACCCGACCAATCAATTCGTCCCGCGACATCAAATACCGATCTTCAAGTGGAGTCTGCAGCGTATAGCCAAGCGCTGCTCGGCCTCGAGGAATGATCGAGACCTTCTGAACTGGGTCAGCACCCGGAGTGAAGTGACCAATCAGAGCATGGCCAGACTCGTGATACGCGACAATCTCTCTTTCCTTGTCGCTAATGATGCGACTCTTTCGCTCAAGGCCGGCCACAATCCGCTCGACCGACTCGTTAAAGTCATCCATCTCAATCGTCGAATGACCCCGGCGAGAAGCCAAGAGAGCGGCCTCGTTGCAGAGATTGGCAATATCAGCACCGACAAATCCAGGGGTTCGCCCCGCCAGTGCCGCCGCATCAACGTTCGAAGCCAAGGGCATACCGCGCAAATGGACCTCGAAGATGGCTTCTCGACCGCGTAGGTCGGGACGGTCACAGATGATCTGACGGTCAAAGCGACCCGCTCGGAGCAACGCAGGATCGAGAACCTCCGGGCGGTTCGTGGCGGCAAGGATGATCACCGAAGTCCGAGCATCGAAACCATCCATTTCGACGAGCAGTTGATTGAGCGTGTTCTCTCGTTCATCATGGCCTCCAGCCATGGGGCCCATCTGCCCGCGTGCCTTCCCGATGGCGTCCAGTTCGTCGATAAAAATGATGCAAGGGGCCTTCTTACGGGCCTCCGCGAAGAGATCACGCACCCGGGCCGCACCCACCCCGACAAACATTTCCACAAAATCCGATCCCGAGATCGAGTAGAAAGGCACGCCGGCTTCCCCGGCAACCGCTTTCGCAAGCAGTGTCTTGCCTGTTCCCGGAGGCCCGGCCAGCAAGACCCCTCGCGGAAGACGCCCCCCGAGTTGCCGAAACCGATCGGGCTCCTTCAAGAAGCTCACCAGTTCGCGGGTTTCTTCGATGGGCTCTTCGAGCCCAGCCACATCCTCAAAGCTGACCCGCGAGTCGGCGTCGAGCTCGACAATCTTCGCCTTGTTCTGGCCGACCGCCAAAGCATTCGGCCCCCCACGCATCCGGCGCATCAAGAAACCCCAAATCAGCATCAAGATCGCAAATGGAATGATCCAGTTGAAGAATAAATTACGGAGCCAACGGGACTCAATTTTGCCTTCGAACTGCACGTCGTGTTCGGAAAGGCGTTCGACGAGGTCCTCGTCTTCGACTCGGATCACCGTAAAGTGCCGCGCGGCTTCGGCGCGTTGAGCCGCCATCTTCTTTTCTGCCCCATCGAACCAGGCCGAGATCCGCTCGGCCCCTGGCAGGCGCCAGGGCGTGTGTTTCGCAGGAGGGTCCACCTTTTCGTCGACTTGATCCCCCCCCGCCTGCTCCTCACTGGACTTCATTAATCCATAGAGGTGTTCCGGGGTGATGACGACCTCTTCGACCTTATTACTCGACACGTCTTGGAGAAAGTCACTGTAGGACTTGTCTTGGACTTCGTGCCCCGTAAAAAAGAGGGTTTGAATTCCCAAAATCATCGCGAGAACGAAAAGGTAGTAGCCGATCGAGAATCGTGTGCGCTCTTCCACTTCAGGCAATCTCCAATGGGCCCCGGACACTACCAGACCCCCCGATGTCCGGCGGTGGGCAGAGAAACCCCGGCCCACCCCCCAAAAAAAGCGACGGCCTCACGACCCCAGAACGAAACCAATGACCGCTTCAGCCAATTCTTGACCGCGACCCTCCTGAAGAAAATGTCCACCCCCATGGATTTTCCGATGCGGCTGGCCCTGCGCCCCGGGAATCATCTGCTTCAAAATGGGAGCCGCACCCGCGGTCACGGGGTCGTTGTCACTAAAAGCGCAGAGCAGGGGGATTTCAGACTTCGAGAAAAATTCCCAGGCTCGCCGATTGGCCGGAATCGACGGATCATCCGGCAAAGTCGGCACCTGGCTGGGCATCGCACGCGGTCCCATCTGGAAACGCGGTTCGGGAAACGGCGCCGCGTACGCAGCGGACTCCTCGGGGGTCAAGGTTCGTCCATCGACCGCCTGGGTGACAAAATCGGCGATGGGGAGTTCCTCGGTCTCCCAGGTCCATTTTTGCCAAACCGCAAAGCTTCGGTCGGGCCGGGTCGGGTCGGAGTCCCAAATCGCCTCTTGAACCTGTTGAAGCGTGGGGGTCGGAGCCTCGGCACGATAACGACGGACTCCCTGTGCGAACTCTTCCGGGACGCCCACCGGCATGGGCAAGCCGCTATTCGCCACCACGATTCGGGCGAAACGTTCCGGATCGGCGGCGACCAAACGCAAGCCAATCAACCCCCCCCAGTCCTGACCCACTAGGGTGACCTCACGAAAGTCGTTCTGCTGAAGCCACGCCAACATCCAATCCACTTGACTCTGGTAGCTGTAATCTTCTCGCCGATCGGGTTTGTCCGATCGGCCGAAGCCCACCAAATCCGGAGCAAGGACACGCAGCCCCGCGTCCGTCATGATCGGGATCATGTGTCGGTACAGGTAGCTCCAGGTGGGCTGCCCGTGCATGCACAGCACAATGGAGCCGTCCCTCGGGCCTTCGTCGAGATGATGGATCCGAAGCGCTCCGCCTTCTCCGTCAGGCACCTCCGTATAATGCGGGATGAAGTCGTAGCCCGGTAAGGCCTCGAAGCACTCGTCGGGCGTTCTCAATACCTTCACGACTTCCTCCTGTCTAGGATGGTTGGCGGGGATCCTACGCCGCGCGAGGGGTCCCGATCAAGGGCAACCCCCTCGAGGGAAGTAAACCCCCGGGGTTGGCCCAGCGGGCGCGGCTTTCCAGCCCCGCAACCAATGCTTCAAAACTTACGCGGAGCGGGGGGCGGACCCCTTCTCGCGGAGCCATGCAAATGGCTAGACTCCCGCCGAGCGTACCATCAGCTCGCCGCCGCATCCGTCAGGGCTCGCCCACAGCGGACGCGGCTCAGCAAGTCCCACGAACTTTCAACCGGAAGCCAGGAGCCAAGACATCATGCGCGCCATCACTCTGCTTCTTCTCGTCCCCGCAACCCTTCTGCTTGTCGCATCGACGGCTGATGCGAAGAGCTGCTCGACGTTCGCGAAGCTCCAAGCCTTTGACGCTGAGACCAGCATGCTGACCATCAAGGTCACCAAGGGGAATTCCCAACAATTCTTCCCCAAGCCCGAGGGTTCCGGCACGGGCAATTCAAAGATCCCGAAGAAGTGCAAAACGCGAATTCTCAAGAAAGGAAGCTTTGAGGTTCGCACCACCGGTGGGCGGCTCAAACTCACGCAGGTTCGCTCCAACTTCAATGACAACATGCTCAACAACCCCGACGATCCGAAATGGGTTGGCACTGAGCTGAACAAATTGATCGCGGACAAAACGAAGGTGGTCGTCGTTCTTCGACCCATCATGGGCGCGAAAAACAAGAAAAAAGCGCCGCACTGGGTCAGCACGATCTACATGCCGATCACTCAGCCCGAGTTGGACGAGATCACCCGCCTCGACGCGCAAGGTGAAGACCTCGACTGAAATTCATGAAGCGCCGATTCAAAAGCCGGCCGCGGTCATGGGATCGCGGCCGGTTTTTTTGGGGCCTCAGGCCCCCGGGTTGAAGCTCAAATGCCGGCCTGCTGTCCAGCCGGCATCCACCGGATAGTCAGCTCCGGTGCAGGAAAGAGTCTCATCCGAGACAAGAAACACCACCATCCGGGCGATATCCCTCACCAGCTCAATCGGCGGTCTTTCTTGCTGATAGGGCAGCAGCTTGTGGGTGAAGGCCAGCGTGAGGGCCGGATCGAAGCCGTCGGGCACATAGGGCGCTCGCATTTCGGGTCCGCCCGCCTCGGGGCAGACAGCGTTCACTCGAATCCCGTATTTCCCCAGTTCAAGGGCCGCAACACGGGTCATGCCTCGAAGGGCCCATTTCGTGGACGCGTAGGCGACCAACCCATTCTTTGCACTCAACCCGTCGACGGATGAAACGTTCACAATCGAGCCGCCATTCGACTTCATGGCGGGCACAACGGCCCGCATGCCCAGAAAGGGGCCCACTTGATTGACGCCCAGAAGGCGTTCGAAATCGGCCAGCTCTGTTTCTTCAAGCGCTTCCATATGAAAGAGACCGGCATTGTTCACCAGCGCATCAATCCGCCCCCATCGGTCCACGGCCTGCGCAACCCCTTCGGCCCAACTCTCTTCCGACGTCACATCAAGAAGCAGAAACGATGCCTGCTCTCCCAATTCGGCGACCAGTTCCTGGCCTCTTTCCTCAAGGACATCGGCCACGACCACCCGGGCGCCCTCATCGATCAAGATCCGAGCCGTTTGCTCGCCGGTGCCCCGCGCGGCACCGGTGACGATCACCACTTTGTCTTCGACTCTGCCTTCCGTGGTCCTCACTGCTTCTCCCTTCTCGCTCTGGCCACCCACCGAGGCCATGCTCGGGCTGCGCGCCCCGCGTGCGGCCCTATGACGCGCATACGCCGCATGCCCCCTAGAGCCGGAGCACTCTACCACTTTGACGATCGCTGTGAAAAGCCTGGATCGCCGATCGAGCTTTTCGTCGGGATGCAAAAGCGAGGGCTGCCGATATGCTTCCCTGAGAAGCACGGGATCTTGGAGGCCCACTGAATGCGACCTCGGCGGAGAACGCAGACGGGTACGAATGACTGAAAAAATCAGCGCAGTCGAGATGCAAACAACCCTCGAACGCTACCTCGAACGAGTACGCGATCTCGACGTTACAGGTGTTGTCGCGCTGATGGCCGAAGACGTCTCGGTTGAGGACCCTGTCGGCGGCCCTCCCGGAACACATGTCGTAGGCCGGACCAACGTCGAGCGTTTCTTCACCAAGGGTTTCGCGAACAGCCGGCCGTGCCCTCGTCTCAATGGAACGATCTGCACCACCGAGGGCAACGAGGCAGCTCTCCCCTTCGTGCTCGAACTTGACCTTTTCGGAAAACGATCGGAACTCGATGTGATCGATGTTGTCCGCTTCAATTCGTCAGGTGAAATCCAAACCCTTCGTGCTTTTTGGAACATCCGCTTAGCTCGACCTGCCAGACATCGCTCTCAACCCAGTCCCTAGTGGAGGAATAGCCAGCATGTACTGCGGCCGAGTTCTTGAGAAGCATCCCCTGGATATGCGGCAGTTCAATCCGATGGCCATCGTAGAGATTGCGCGAACCCACCTCGGCTCGATCGCGGAACCGAGACGACGACTGATTCTTGAAAATTTTATTGAGCATGCCGAGGCTGAGGCTCTTGGCGATTTCGACCGGCTCATGGCTTCATGCTCTCAACGGCGACAAGAATACGCCACCCATGGATCCGATTTCCCGGCCCCGCAATCCTATGCCGAATTGGAGCAGCACTACTTCGGCCTGATCGCGATGAATCTCTACCTCATCCATTTTGAGGCCGAAAAAATCGTCGTGGGAACGGACGTCGTCTTCGTCGAAGGCGTCATCCATCAACTCTATCCGGGCCACTTGATTGGCTCGTTTTTCGGCTTCGAAGTCGAAGACCACGACGCCGTCTACCAGCTCACCAAGAGAACCGCGCTCACCTTTATTTTCGACGAGGAAGGTAAGGGTGCAGGAGAGCACGCCTGGACGGACGGGCCAACGATTCCAGAAGACTTGGTTCGCGTAGCGCCCGAAGAAGTCCCCGCCGCTTTTTACGCTAACCCCTTGGATGGCCGATCACCGCCGAACCCTTGATCAACCAGACCCGGCCAAGCGCACCTCAACGGGGATCCCGTTGACTTGGGCGTTGCCTGAGAGATGGTCAACTAAATCGCCGGGGGCCAGAACGTTATTACAGATCCCAGGCCGAGCAGAGGCCACCGCGAGCCGAGTCCCGGGCCTGTCATGCCCAAATCCGTGAGGCAGGCAGACGACCCCCGGACGCATCTCCTCCGTTACTTCCACTGCAACTTCTACGCGGCCCGCACGGGATTGGACCTCCGCCTGCATGCCATCTTCGAGGCCACGAGGCCGTGCGTCCTCCGGATGGATCAACAAGGTACAACGATCTTTCCCGGTCATGAGAGCCGGCGCATTGTGCATCCATGAATTATTGGATCGCACGTGTCGACGACTGATAAGTTGCAATCCATCCTGGGAGCATTCGAGAGACTCTTCCAGTCGCGGCAAATCTCCCAAGATGTACTCCGGCGCGAGCTCGACGTTTCCCGACTTGGTCGAGATGACTTGGTCGAGACGAGGCCGCATCGGACCCAAGTCGATTCCATTGGGTTCCGCCTTCACCTTGGCCAAGGTCAAGCCTTCGGGATCCGCCCCATAGCCTTCGCCAAAGGGACCGGTTCGAATTTGAAAATCGAGAATACGCTCCGGGCCACAGCCAGGAGTCAACGCGACAATCTCTGCAGGGTCGCGACCTTCGATCGTCGAGCCCGGGGACTGGGCGAACCCCGCGACCAGTCCGGTAAAAAAGAGCTGATCCAATGCTTCCAGGTCGATGCTTTCTGGGGAGGCTCCGTTCACGAGCGCTGCAAGCATCAGCAGCACCTCCCATTCGGCCCACGCTCCTTCCGGGAGATCAAAAAGAGCGGGCGAAAACTTTCCCGCGCTCCTGACGGCCCAGCTCCAGATCATCTCGTCGTAATGCGGCTGCTCAAGAACAGATTGACCCGGAAGGATCACATCAGCGTGCTGAGTCGTCTCGTTGATCCAATTGTCGATGGAAATCATGAAATCTAATTCCGGGAGGGCCTTATCCAGCCGGTCCCCTCCCGGTGTGGAGAGCACGGGATTCCCGGCAATCGTCAACAGTGCGCGGATCCGACCCGGTCCGGGCGTAGCAATTTCCTCCGACAAACAGGATGCTGGAAACTGACCGAGAACCTCTGGCGCACCCCGAACCCGTGAATGCCAACGACCAAAGGAGTAGCCATCGGCAAACTCAGGAGGTCGGAAAGAGGTCAGCGACCACGCAATGGGATTGGCAAACATCGCGCATCCGGGTCGATCGAGATGTGCTGTCAGAATATTGACGACATCCACCAGCCAAGAAGCCAAGGTTCCAAATTCCTGATTACAGGTTCCAATGCGTCCATACACCGCCGCCCGGTCTGCACTCGCCAACTCGCGCGCAATCCTCCGAATATCATCCGCCGCCAAACCCGTCCGATCCACAACGGCTTCCGGCGTAAAAGGGCGGCACGCCAGGGCAACTCGGTCGAGACCCTCGACTCGGCCTTCGAGTTCTCCGAGATCCACTCTGTTTTCCTCGAACAGGACGTTCACCCAAGCCATTAGGAGAGCGGCGTCTCCTCCGGGCCGAATCGCAAGCCATTCATCGGCGTGCTCGACCGTGCCCGTACGCCGGGGGTCAATCACAATCACCCGCCCCCCACGCTCTCGAATTGCATCCATACGGCCTAAAAGGTCAGCACACGCGAGAAGGCTGCCCTGTGATGCATGAGGGTTGGCCCCCATCACAATCAAGTACTCACATCGATCAACGTCAGGAATCGGAAAGGTCCACATGCCCCCAAAGAGCAAGGCGCTGGATAGATTCTTCGGCCACTGATCGACTGTGCCTGCCGAATAGGTCACTGGAATATTCGACATGGGAATGAACGCGGCCGCGTAACGAGAAAGCGAAAAGTTGTGAGCAACCGGGTTGCCAAAATAAACCGTCATCGCCTCGATACCATCGCTCTCAATGATGGGTGGTAGACGGCGGTGGATCTCGTCAAAAGCTTCCGACCAGCTTACGGCCACAAAGCGCCCCTCGCGCTTGATCTGCGGGAACCGGATACGGTCAGGGTCATGATGCAGCTCGCCCAGCGCGGCGCCTTTCGGACACATGTAGCCCTGACTCCAGACATCCTTTGGATTCGGCCGGATTTTCGTCACCTGACCCGCCTCGATCTGAATGCGCAAGCCACACATCGCTTCACACAGGGGGCAGGTTTTCGTCCGAATTTCGGCCTGGGCCATGAAGCGTCCCTCCAGAAGAAATGGATCAAGAAGCGCGAAAGAGTCTGCTTCGTTTTTTAGACAGCGCGTTCTATGCTCCGCACCGATGCCTGACTTTCGACCGCTGCCCGCAATTCACAGGCTCTTTCCGCGAGTGTACTACGGCTGGATCGTGGTGGGCGGCACCTTTCTTCAGCTCATGGTCTGCGTCGGCATCGGTTTTTATAGTCAGCAAGTTCTGGTGGACGCCCTGCCCACCGCCGGCCACTTCAATCGAGTTGAGGTTTCCGCTGCATCGAGCCTTTTTTTCTTATTGACGGGGCTCTTTGGCTTCGGAATCGGCCCACTGGTCGACCGAGCCGGTGCCCGAATCTTCATTTTTTTAGGAGCCGTGATCCAGGCCGTCGCCCTGCTTTGGGTGGGTCGCATCGAGTCGACCAACGAACTTCCCTTGGCCTTCGCGCTACTGGCCTTGGGTTTCGCCCTTTCGACCAGCGTGCCCACGGGCGCTCTGCTGACCCGTTGGTTTATCGCTCGAAGGGCCCTCGCTACGACCTTCTCTCAAACCGGCGTCTCTGTGGGGGGGGCCTTGATGATTCCCATCGCCACCTATTGGATTCTGCAGGAAGGCCTCGCAGTCACCACGGCTGGGCTCGCGACGGCGATCGTGGTGGTCACGATTCCCGTGGTGATCTTCGTTCTCCGTTGGGATCCCCAGGACTACGGACTTGAGCCGGATGGATCCATCGACTGGGTCCGTCGGAGCCGTCACCTCTCCCTCTCCGTACAACACCGAGAATGGCAACGACGCGAGGCCCTTCAGACCTCCGCTTTCTGGGGATTGTGTATCGCTTTCGGATTCGGCCTGGCCGCCCAAGTGGGTATGATTGCCCACCAACTCGCCGCTTTATCCGAACAAATTCCCCGAGAAACGGCGATGTGGGGCGGGAGCCTGATTCCCGTCGGAAGCGTCATTGGACGCCTCGTTGTGGGATCCGTCGCAGACCGTTTCGAGAAGCGACGTGTTGCCATCGGCCTTTTCCTTCTCCAAGGACTCGGCATTCTCGCCTTCTCTTTTTCAACGTCTACAGCCGCACTTTTCGCTTCCACGGCCCTGTTTGGTTTGACCATTGGCAGCATTTTTATGCTCCAGAGTTTGATCACCGCCGACCTTTTCGGGATTCCTTCCTTTGGTCGAGTATTCGGGGCGGTTCAACTGGGTTCACAGTTGACCAGCTCAACCGGACCCCTTTTGGTCGGGTGGCTTTTTACAATCTACGGCAGTTATCCTCAAGCTTTACGTTGGCTTGCTGTCTCTTCAGTCCTCGCTGCGGTGATTCTGTCCCGAGTACGTGGCCCCATCGAGGAAACCAACCCCCCGCTGGATACGGCTTCCTTGCAGTAGAATTGGGCTCGGGGAGAAAACTCAAAACCATGAACCATGAGCCTGACATCGTTCTCTGGGATGGCGACTGCGCGTTCTGCCGGCGCGGCATTCTCTGGTTCAAAAACCGTGACTCGACTGGAAGACTTCAGATGGTGCCCTATCAACAAGCACCCTCCCCCCCCATGACGCCCACGCTTGCTCGGGCCTGTCGGAAATCCCTTTATGTGATTCATCCCGATGGGAATCAAACTCGCGCGGGACGAGCCATCCTTTTCCTCTTTGAGGCAATCGGTTTTAAGCGCCTCGCCCGACTCGGCTCTCGGCGCCCCTTGGTCTGGGCGATTGAGTTTGGGTACTGGCTTGTTGCGCGAAATCGTCAGATCGTCAGCCGTTTTCTCTTTACCCGTGAGGAAAGTAACCCTGACCCGTGAGCTCAGCGATCAACGACTTCACAGAAAAGCCTCGGGCCATCCACATTTGCAATCGGTATGGTGAGCGCCAAACGGCCGACCGGCACCCACCCACTGAAAGGAGTTCCGCATGCCCAGATTAAGTCAAGTATCACGGCAGGATGCCCCGGAAGACATCCAGAAGATCTACGACATGCTGTTCGACGGTCGTGACCCGGTGACCGAACCGGGGACTCAAACCGGGACCCCTGGAAATTGGTGGACGGTCTTTGCCCTGGTTCCCGATTGCTTTCGACATGCCGTCGCAGGGTTCTCGTTCTACCGGAGTCGGTCACGAGAATTGGACCCAAAGCTCCGTGAGCTGGCCCAAACCCGAGCCGGCTTCCTGAGGGAAAGCCAATTCGTGTTTTCACAACACTGCAAAGCCGCTCGGCTCGTTGGGCTCTCTGAAGAACAAATTCTCGAAATCCCCACCTGGAGCACGAGCGATGCCTTTAGCCGTCAAGAACGCTCTGTATTGGCTTACGTAGACGAAATCGTCAATGCGAACGGCCGGGTTCAGGATGTGACCTTCAAGCGCCTCTCCGAACATCTTGGCGAGAAAGAAATTCTCGAATTGACCTACGTGACCGCGCTGTATGAAATGCACGCCATCATGGCACGTGCCCTACGACTTGAATACGACGATGTGGACGAGCGCATCGTCGAGGTGCCCGCACCCTCCACCGAAGGATGATTCAGCCGAGCGAAACGCGACGCAGACGCAAGGCATTGCTGATAACGGACACCGAACTCAGGCTCATCGCCGCCGCCGCAATCATGGGACTCAGTAAAATTCCAAAGGTGGGATACAGAGCCCCCGCGGCAATCGGCACACCCACCGCGTTGTAGACGAAAGCGAAGAACAGATTCTGGCGGATATTTCGCATCGCCGCAGAACTCAGTCGGCGCGCACGCAGGATTCCTCTCAGGTCGCCCTGAAGAAGGGTCACGCCCGCACTTTCCATCGCGACATCGGTTCCTGTCCCCATAGCGACACCGACGTCGGCCTGGGCGAGGGCGGGCGCATCATTGACACCATCCCCCGCCATGGCCACTACGTGCCCCTTTGCCTGCAACGCTTGGACCACCTCTGCTTTTTGCTCCGGCAGAACACCCGCCACGACATCGTCGAGGCCCAAGCGGCTGGCGACGGCCACGGCGGTTTTTTCGGTATCTCCCGTCAACATGATGACTTGAAGTCCCTCTCGGTGTAAACCCGCAACCGCCTCGGGCGAAGAAGCCTTGACGGGGTCCGTCACCCCGAGCAATCCAGCCAATCGGCCATCGGCCGCTACAAACATGACGGTCTGCCCTGCCTCTCGCATTTCGTCGGCCTCGGCCGTCACTTCCCCGACCTCCACGCCGACTCGCTCCATCAGCCCCTCATTGCCAACAGCAATCGGGCGATCCTCCACATGAGCGACTACGCCCTGCCCGGTCCAAGACTCGAAGAGGGTCGTCTCGAGAGAGCGCGCTCCCCGGTCCCGACCTCCCTCCACAATGGCGGCGGCCAGGGGGTGCTCACTCGATCGTTCGAGGGCTACTGCCAGTTCAAGCAGTTCCAGCTCATCGAAAGAATCCTGGGCGCGGATCGCGACGAGACTTGGGCGGCCCTCGGTCAGCGTGCCCGTCTTGTCGACGACCACCGTATCCACTTCCCGAAAGCGCTCGATGGCTTCGGCATTGCGAAAGAGCACCCCTTTCGAAGCCCCCCGGCCGGTTGCCACCATAATGGACATCGGCGTGGCAAGGCCTAGTGCACACGGGCAGGCAATAATCAAGACCGCGACGGCTCCAATCAGCGCATGAGCTAACCGGGGCTCAGGTCCATAGAGAGCCCAGACCCCAAACGTCATAACAGCACTCAGAAGAACGATCGGCACAAACCAACTCGCCACAGCATCGGCAATGCCTTGAATGGGCGCACGACTGCGCTGGGCTTCAGCCACCATCTGAACAATTTGAGATAGCATCGTTTCCGAGCCCACTCTTTCGGCTCGAATCAAGAGCGAGCCTGTCCCATTCACCGTCGCGCCTGTGACGGGATCCCCCACCTGCTTCGTCACAGGGATTGGCTCCCCGCTAATCATCGATTCATCCACGGTACTTTGACCCTCGATCACAACACCGTCGGTCGGCACCTTCTCGCCGGGACGAATTCGCAGCCGATCTCCCGCGACGACCTGATCCAGAGCGACATCTTCTTCCTCACCTTGAGGGTCGAGGCGACGCGCGGTTTTCGGTGCCAGTCCCAACAACGATCGTATGGCTTCGCCGGTTCGCTCCCGGGCCCGCAACTCGAGAACCTGCCCGAGCAAAACCAGCGTCACGATGACCGCAGCCGCCTCGAAATAGATTGCAACGGACCCGTCTGGACCGTGGAAGGAAGGCGGAAAAAGATCCGGCGCGATTGTCGCCACGACACTATACGACCACGCTGCCCCGCTTCCGATGGCAACCAAGGTGAACATATTTAAATGCATGGAGCGTATGGAGTTCCAGCCTCGGACAAGAAAGGGAGCCCCGCACCAGAGGACGACCGGTGTAGCCAGGACCCCCTCTACCCAGCTGCGGTGTTTTGCGTCCAGTAACTCGTTCAGGGGATGGCCCGGGACCATTTCCCCCATGGCCAGCCCAAAGACCGGAAGGGTGAGGAGCACAGCCCAGCGAAATCGGCGAGACATATCGAGCAGTTCCCGGTTCGGCTGAGACGAAACCTCCATTGGTTCAAGGGCCATCCCACAAAGAGGGCAGTCTCCCGGACTATCCTCCACAATCTCAGGGTGCATCGGGCACGTCCAGCGCGCAGCCGAAACGGGGATCAAAGGTTCGAGGGCCATCCCACAGTCTGGACAATCGCCCGGTTCAGACTGATTCACCTCCGGGTGCATCGGACATACAAACCGTGTGCCTCCCGGTACAGAGGTCTCGGCCTTCGGGTCCAAAAACGAGTCGGGATCGGACGTGAAACGATCCCGGCACCTCGGGGAGCAGAAGCGATGGACCTTCCCGGCCCACTTAAACTCAAGCGCCGCAGCGGGGTCCACCGACATGCCGCATACCGGGTCTTTTACCGATTCTTCTTCCACAGACACGGGAAACCTCCTGTCGTTGAGCCCGCCACATCAAGCCCCCCCCAAGGAATGTAAAGCCCTGCCTTTCCCGCATGCCTCCGGGTAATTTCGCTCAGGTGGCGTCGGCGAGATCCAGCTCATCCCTAAGCTGCCTTTTGAGGAACTTCCCATTGGCATTTCGGGGTAACGACTCATCCAAAAGCCAGATGTATCGGGGAATCTTATACTTCGCGAGTCGAGCTCCACAGTGGGCTCGCAGGTCGTCTGCGGTGACGCCCGCCCCCGGTTTCAAGACGACTGCCGCAGCAACCTCTTCTCCTAGGCGATCATCTGGGACGCCAAACACGGCGCACTCCGCTACTTCGTCGTGTTCGAAGACTACTGTTTCCACCTCCGCGCAGTACACGTTTTCGCCGCCGCGCAGAACCATGTCTTTCGCTCGATCTACGATGAAGATGAATCCATCCTCATCGATCCGAGCGATGTCTCCTGTATGAAGCCAGCCATCCGTGATGCTTTCCGCCGTCGCTTCGGGCCTGTTTAAATAGCCAGCGATCACTTGCGCGCTCCGGACCCAAAGCTCGCCGACCTCCCCGAGCGCCAGATCCTGCCCGGAGTCCCCGACACACTTCGCCTCGAAGTTCGGCATCGCCGGGCCGGCACTCGCCGGCTTGTCGACGAAAAAATCCGCTGCATTCGAAGTGATGATCCCGCAGGTCTCGGTCATCCCGTATCCAGTACTAGGGCGAGCCGTCGCGACCTGCTTGTCGATTTTCTCGACGAGGTCCGGCTGGAGGGGCGCTCCCCCGCCTCCCAACGCCGCGAGCGACGACGTGTCGTGCTTCGAGAAATCCGGGTGCGCAATGAGCTCTCGCGCCATCATCGGTACACCACTCAGGTTGGTGATCTCTTCCCGCTCGATCAGTTTGAGTGCTTCGCCCGGCTCCCACTTGTACATCAGCACGAGCTTGCCACCAGCCAGCGTTGCCGTGTGGGCAACACAGTTGTTCGCGGTCACATGGAAAAGTGGGGTCACGACTAGCGCGGAGAGACTTCGCGACGGCCCCGGAGGCGTTTCTTTTTGCGTACCCTGAGCCATACGGGAAGCACTGGCGAAGGCCAAACCGCCGAAGGTGACCCCCATGATGTTGTTGGTACAGCCCCGGTGAGTCAGCTGCGCTCCCTTCGGCCGTCCGGTCGTCCCGGACGTATAGAAGATGCAGGCATCCGAATCTGGATCCACTTCCACCTCGGGCATTTCAGAGGGGGACCCCTTGAGTTCCGACCAATTCACTGCATCGGAAGGATCGGCACCCTCGGCCCGGACGCTCACCGTGATGAAATCACCGACTTCGCCCCGATGAGGCGCCAGGGTCTCAAGGCGCTGTGCATCGGCAATCAAGACACGCGGTTCAGCATCCTGCAGTCCGTAAACCATCTCGGGCCCGGTCCACCAAGCATTCATCCCGACCGCGGTGGCGCCAATGGAAACCGTGGCCCAATACGCGAGCATCCACTCGGGGTAATTCCGCATCGCAATCGCCACGCGATCGCCCGATCCAATTCCCTGGGAAGAGAGCCAGGCGGCTGCCG
This sequence comes from Myxococcota bacterium, assembly GCA_029268645.1. GTDB lineage: Bacteria > Myxococcota_A > UBA9160 > UBA9160 > UBA4427 > TMED88. Next base: position 7,851 of record JAQWNI010000184.1, on the reverse strand, counting down.
AAGCTACTTCTCGATGGGCGTCGGTAAAAGTCCACCGCTCGTCCTGGTAGACGAGATGATCTTTATCCCCGTGCGCTGCAGACTGAAGCCAGAAATCGCGGAGGGTTGGGGCCGCATTCTTAAAGTTTCTGACCGTGATTCCACGAACCGGCACCTCCTCGACTTCAAAAGGGCCTCCTGCTGCGGTCAACTGTCCCCAAACCTGGCGTAGCTCTTCGTACATCGATCTCTCCTACCGATTATTGCCGCCGGCCAATCTTTTTGACGGCCCGAGCGGTAGATCCTAGGACGCGGAGACCCCTCCGGCGAGGGCGGGACCACTGGACGCCGAGCCGCGGCGACTCCATTCTTACAGGCAGCCCACCGCGATCCCTCCATCCCACGAGGCATTGATCTTTCATGACACGTCCAGCTCATATCCTCCCGGCCCCAGCGGGACCGGCGAGGGCGGCACTTTACGGCGCCCGCTGCCGGCTGGGCGGCCCGGCCCAGGGCACTGCGGCCGGGCTCATCGCCATCGCCGGACTCTTTCTCGTTCTAATTGGCCCCTCGCCGAGTCGAGCTGGAAATCCCACCGAGAGCGATGGAGGCGGCACTACGCCAATTCTAGAAAAGGCACCCCTGACAGAAAGTGACCTGATCGAGGGCATCCAGCTGAACTTTCAAGGTCGCCACCAAGATGCCTTAAAAATGGCTGAGCAACTCCGAACAGCCTACCCGGAAAATGCATGGCCTTTGGTTCTTGAGACGTACACCTTTTTTTGGCTCATGCTCTACGATGACGAAGATACGCGATACGACAGCCCCATCGAGAAATCATGCCGACGAACCATCGATTTGGCGGACGAACGCCTCGACCGCAACGACCAAGACCCCGAGGCCCATTACCTCAAAGGGCAGGCTTTGATGAATCTAGGCCGGCTCCATGGTTGGCGGGGGCGGTACTACAAAGCTGGCCGAGACGGCGAAAAGGCCCGCAAGCATTTAGAGAAGGCGTTGGAACTGCGTCCCGAATGGACGGACGCCGAATACTATTTGGGCATGTACTACTTTTTTGTGAGCCTCATACCCGATCTCGTCACACGTTGGTTGGGTTGGCTTTGGTTCGTCCCAACGGGCAATGCGGAAGAAGGGGTCGCCTTAATCGAAAAGGTCGCCGAGAAGGGCACGCTTTACCAAGAAGACGCGCTGTACATGAAGGGCAACATCTACATCAACTTCCGTGAAAATCAGGCGGAGCGGGGCCTGCCCATCATCCGCAGCCTGGCCCAGCGCTATCCCAACAATATCCTTTTGCAATTTGAATGGATCGAGGCACTCTACGAAAGTGGTAAGCCCAACGCCGTGATCGCGAAAGCGGATACGCTGGCCGCTCGCAAGCCTCGGACCCCAGAAGAGGCAGGTTGGATCCGTATGGCGCCGACCTGGAAGGCTCGAGCCGCTCTACTCCAAGGCGATCCAGATCGTGCCCTCGCTCTGCTGGCCCCCGAAATCGCATCGCCTCCTCAAGAGCCGCTGTGGGCAACCGCCTGGATCGATCTCATCCAAGCCCAGGCCCTCGATGCCGCCGGCCGACGGGAAGAGGCCCTCGTTCTCTATCAGCAGATCCTCGACTACGACCCCCCCCAAGGCAGCCAACGCGCCGCTAGGCGGGCCCGAGCAGGCCTAAAGACCGCATACCTCCCACCTCAAGCGGTGGAGATGCAAGCGGCACCCTAAAATCAAAGGGGCCCTGGACGGTCACCTCGGCGGCTTGTTTCAGGCGGACCACTGCTTCATCTTGCTAGGGAGCGCCCAGCGAGGGCCCGCCCCCACCCAGAGGACACCATGCCGACTTTCGTCCAAGACGACACCGAAATCTATTACGAAGAGTCGGGGGAGGGGTTTCCCGTCTTACTCTTTGCACCAGGGGGCATGCGGTCTTCTCTTTCTTTCTGGGCGCAGTCCCCGTGGAATCCCATCGAAGCTTTACGCGATCGATTTCGCGTCATCGCCATGGACCAACGCAACGCCGGACGTTCGCGAGGCCCGATTTCGGCAACCGACGATTGGACGACCTACACAGGCGATCATCTCGCTCTGCTCGATCACTTAGAGATTGACCGATGCCACCTTCTCGGCGGGTGTATCGGAGGTCCCTATTGCCTCGGGGTCATAAAGGAGGCGCCAGAGCGGGTCGCAGCGGCGGTCCTACAGCAGCCTATTGGGCTAGAGGACAACCGTCCCGCCTTCTATGAGATGTTTGACGGCTGGGCTGAGAGCTTGCGATCGGCGCACCCTCATGTGACGAATACGGATTGGGAGAGCTTTCGGAGCAACATGTATGACGGAAATTTCGTCTTCAACGTCACGCGGGACTTCGTCGCTGAATGCTCGACCCCCATGCTTGTCTTGATGGGAGACGATCTCTATCACCCCCAATCTACATCTCGCGAAATCGCCGAATCCGCTCCCGATGCCCGCCTCATCGAGGACTGGAAATCAGCCGAAGGCCTGTCAGCGACGATCCAAGCGGTGCGCGACTTCCTCCTCCAACACAGTCATTCGGAAGAACGCTCGTGAACGGGCTCCGATCCTCATCCATTCGCCCCATCACCGAAAGTGAAGAAGCCATTCGATCCGCCTTGGCGGAGGCCAGCATCCCTACCCTGCTGGCGGCGCTGATCCACCTGACTGGAGACCACCGTATCCTCAAAGGTCCCATTCGGCCCGAGACGGCAGTGTTGGGCGACACCACGGGCGGGCTCTCGGAAGCAGACTCTAACGAGGTTCGAGAACAGGCCCTCCAAGCATTAATCGAGTACCGAGACGCAGGCTGTCCTCCACTGCCTGAGCCTCCCCCGGAAATCGTCCACGAGATGATGAGCTTCGTGGTGGGGCAGGAAGTACCCGAACGCTACGTCCCCATGATGCTTGAAGAGCTGGCTCTCGGTGACTCGGACATGCGAAGTGTAAATTGGAGTGCCGTCCCAGAAGAGGCCCGAAAAACTTTTCATGTGGCAATCATCGGCGCCGGTATGTCTGGCTTGCTGACGGCCATCCAGCTTGGCCGCGCTGGGATTCCCTACACGGTCTTCGAAAAAAACGAATCCGTCGGCGGGACATGGTATGAAAACAGCTATCCCGGTTGTCGTGTCGACATCGGAAACCACTTTTACTGCTACTCCTTCGAGCCCAATTCCGAGTGGAGTGAATACTTTGCTCAACAACCCGAATTGCAGAATTACTTCGAGCACTGCGCCGACAAATACGAGGTACGCGATCGGATCCGTTTCAATACAGAGATCCTCAAGGCTCAATTCCAAGAGGATTCGTGCACCTGGGAACTCACTGTCCAAAATAGAGAAGGTCAAACCGAGAACGTCATCGTTCAAGCCGTAGTCAGCGCTGTAGGGCAACTCAATCGACCCCGAACTCCCGAAATCCAAGGTCTCGAAAACTTTGAGGGAGCCTGTTTCCACTCGGCCTCTTGGAACCACGACCATTCGCTCGAAAATCGCAGGGTGGCCCTGGTCGGAACCGGCGCGAGCGCATTTCAGATCGGCCCTGAGCTCGCCAAGATCGCCTCGCATTTATCCGTTTTCCAGCGCTCACCGGCTTGGATGTTCCCCAATCCCGACTATCACCGCAGAGTGGAGAACGGAAAGCAATGGCTTCTCGCCCACGTGCCCTTCTATGCTCGCTGGTATCGCTTCCTGCTCTTCTGGCCCGGGTCGGATGGCTTGATGCCCTCGTTAATCGTCGACCCAAATTGGCCGCATCCGGAGCGCAGCGTCAATGCACTCAATGACGAGGCACGAATCGGATTCACCGAATACATTGAATCTCAACTGAGCGATCACCCAGAGCTGGTTGAGAAAGTCGTTCCACGGTATCCCCCTTTCGGAAAAAGAATGCTGCAAGACAACGGAAGCTGGCTGGCGACTTTGAAACAGGAAAACGTTTCGTTGATCACCGAATCAATTGACCACGTCGAAAGCCATGCCCTTGTCACGGAAGACGGAATCTCCCACGATATCGATGCGATTGTTTTCGCGACAGGCTTTCACGCCAACCGTTTTCTCTGGCCGATTGAAGTCATCGGGCGAAGCGGGGCGGTTCTCTCCGACGTCTGGGGGGATGATCCGAAGGCCTACTTGGGCATTACAATCCCGCACTTTCCCAATTTCTTTTGTCTCTACGGACCGGCCACCAATCTCGCCCACGCCGGAAGTATCATCTTCCATTCCGAGTGCCAGGTTCGATATATCCTCGGATGCCTCAAAGCTCTCTTCGAGCAAAATGCGCGAGCACTCGACTGCCGTGAAACGGTCAATGAAGAATTCAATCAACGTCTCGAAGAGGCGCTCTCTCAAACAGTATGGGCCCATCCTGGCGTGAACAGCTGGTACAAAAACGAAAGCGGGCGCGTCACAGCAACTTCTCCCTGGCTACTTGCCGACTATTGGGAGTGGACCCGGCACCCCAACCTCGGGGACTATGAGATTCTAAAGTAGAGGCGAGCCTGCCTTGACAACGATACGCATCGACGCCGACCGAATGCGAGCCGCCTGTGCGGAGGGCTATTTCGGCCGGGAGAGCGGCTGCCGTGGGGCCACGGCGGACCGGTTCAGCCGGGCTTGAGGACCTTCTCGATACGGCTCTCCGCCAGTTCTGCATACAAACCGATGCAAAGAGAGGCCGTGACACCCGTCAGCCACAGGTCGCCTTCCTCATTTCCCCTTCGCGGCAGATCAAGCGCAAAGTGAGCCCGGTCTTCGCGGCCGGGAAACCGATAAAGAAAGTAACTGTTGCAATCTAAGATCCGACGGAGCTCCACCTCCGCCAGGGCTTCCACCTCGCCGGGGTGAAGTCTCCACTTGGCCGGCGGCTTCACCAAACCAACAATCGGCGCGATCCGGTAGCCGCTATGGCTGACGTAATCTCCAAGTCGACCAATCAGTTCGACTCGATCGGGTTCGAGGCCGATCTCTTCCTGCGTTTCCCGCAAGGCCGTTTGAAATGGCGTGGCGTCGTTTACATCGGCCCGGCCACCGGGGAATACCCAATGACCTGGGTAAGAAATGTCAGGATGCCGCCGGGTTACGATCACGCTCAAACCTGATTCACGAGAAACCAGCCCCACCAACACCGCAGCTGGTGTCGCGCGTTTTCGCTCTTCAGGCGTGACGCGGGGCTCCAGATGTGGATTCTCCAAGTCCCTCGGCGCTTGCCCCGCCCGACTCGAAAAATGAGCCCGGAGCGAAGCGACATCAGGCGCCAAAGGGGGACGCCTTAAGGGCGTCTCGCTGACGCGCACTTTACGAGCCGCCTCAAAACGCTTCTGCATCTCGGCCTCAGCCGAACCCAATTGAGATGGAGCCCTCATCACGCCCGTTCTCTTTCCATAGAATCCCATCCGCCCCCGGGCCAGGTGATCTCCATCACGGAGGCCTCACCTGGAACCCCGAGGCGTAGGGGAAATCCGTAGAACCCCGTCCCACGATGGACATAGAGACGACTCCGACCCCGAGCAAATAGGCCGTGATCAGGCCATCGGCTTCGGGAGAGCACGGTCCAATCGAGACCCAGACTGACCAGACCGACCTGGCCGCCATGGGTGTGCCCCGAAAAAACCAGATCCACGGCGTCATCCGGAAGATCATGAAAAGCGCTCGGGTCGTGTAACAACAGCAAACGCAGATGCCCCGGTCGAGCTGGGAAAGTCTCCATGAGTTTGGCGAGATGTTCCGTTCTTTGATGCCGGGTGTAGTCGGCGCCAATAATCTGAATGGGTCCTATCGGCGATTGATGGATACACCCCTCATCCATCAACAGTCTCACTCCATTCGCGGCGAGACCTTGGCGCACTTCGTCCGGTGCTTCGTGATCGTGATTGCCAAAGATCGCATAGCAGCGTCCGGGCAACTGACGCAGAGGGGCGAGCGCTGCAGCCAGAGCGCCCGGCGTCGCATTGCTTTCCATGGTGAGAAAATCGCCGGTCAACAAAACCAAATCCGGGTCGTGGCTCACAAGGTCTTCCACCAACGTCCGCAGGCGATCGATCGGCTGCCACGATCCGAGATGCGGATCCGTGATTTGGACCACCCTCAAGGGGCGGGGCCCCGAATCTCGCTTGGTCGCCGGTCGACCTCGGCTCCGCGTGTGGTGCAAGCGTCCGAAATTTACCGGTCCCTCCCGAGCCAAGTCCAGGTGGACGATTTCTGCCAATGGCCGGGCCGAGACGCAGGCCGCGAGTACACCGACGACGTAGGGCACTCCATCCAGGGGAGCCAGGAACGCTTGGGCGTCATGCGCATCGAAGAACCAGAAGGGCGCCCGCAAGAAAGCAAGGATAAGCATCCAAAAAGTTGCCAGGAAACTTGAGGCGATGAAGGTCTGTCCAGGAACTGAAACCGTCCACCGAAAAAGGCGCCCCCTCATCCGTGCGCGCACCAAATGGGCGTAGTGCCAAGCTGCTGCCGCCATCCCATAGGTCATAGCGACTTGGGCGAAGCGAAGCTCTCCGCCCTGAAGCCAAAGAGGCAGGCGAATGTGCACAGCCCAAGCCCCCACAAGAGAAAGCGCCATCACGACTGCGCTGAACATCGCGAAAGTCCGCCCGCGTTGGATCCAGGCATAGAGGGGCACCACGACGAAAGTCAGCAGGGCAAGGAATGGAAACGCGAGGTCGATTATTTCGGTCACAGTCGGTCGAGACTAACGCATGCCCGTTCGGTGACCCGGCCCATGCCTCGGATGGGCTGGCTGGAATTTTGAACATGCCGACATTCGAAAAGGGATCGACTGGATCACGGACTCCCGAACCGCCCCAAGCCATTTTTGCCGGAGGCTGACCCCCGTTGTCGGACGAGATCCAACCGGGACCGGGGCCATGCCTTCATCCGCAACGGCCATTTCACAGTTGAAAACTGAAGCAGGATTGAGCGTCGCCTCCGAATTCCCACACGGTTCTCGCCCGACCCGCCCCACCGACTTGCCAACGTCTGGTGAGAACTTCGCCCAAGAAGCACCCGGGCCACCGCGCCCGCCTAGGGTGGGGGACCCACAGGGGTTGTGCACATTTCGGCACAGTCACGTCTGATCGTCTACTCGATGGACCCGCTCGGACAAATGTGTGTCTCAATGCGCCCTATTGAGCCATTTATTTCGCATAGTATGGGCGCCGCCGATCCGGCACACCTTCTCCCACAGACTATCCGTCGGCCATCGACGGAACCAGGAGCCACGATGCAAAGCTGTCACGCCACCCAAAAGAATTTGCCCGCCGTCCCCAGGGCGGTCTATCGCCTGCCTGGGCGCTGGCTGGCCCTTTGGGTCGGCTTCGTTCTTCTTTTCGCGCCTTCAGTTGCCTTGGCGGCGGACGAAATCAACGGCGCCGACACCGCCTGGATCCTGATTTCTACGGCACTTGTCCTCTTTATGACGATTCCCGGCCTTGCCCTTTTCTATGGCGGCCTAGTCCACCAAAAGAATGTCTTGTCCGTCCTCATGCAATGCCTCGTCCTGACGGCTGCGGTCAGCGTGCTGTGGCTGGTCTTTGGGTACAGCCTCGCCTTCGACCCAACGGGCATGCAGGAAGGTTCGACTGGACTTCACTCTTTCATCGGCGGATTTTCGCGGGCCTTCATGACCGGCGTTGACGGCAACACCACTTGGGGAACCATCCCCGAAATCCTTTTCTTCTCATTCCAAATGACCTTCGCCATTATCACACCGGCCCTGATCATTGGCGCTTTCGCTGAGAGGATGAAGTTCAGCGCGATGCTGATCTTCTCGCTCGTCTGGTTGGTAGTGGTCTATCTCCCAATTTGTCACATGGTGTGGGGCGGGGCCGGGAGTTTCTTTGGC
>JAQWNI010000183.1 GCA_029268645.1 Myxococcota bacterium | reverse complement strand
GGCAACATTTCCCCAGAGAGCCCACTGGCGCGAATCCAGTCGAGCACACTTCGATCGCCGCCGTGAAGGGTCTCCAGGGTTCTCGGCAGACGAAACGAATCCCGGACATCCACGCCGATTTGCCCGCCGACCCGGCCGCTTCGTTCCAAAAGGCAAACATCGTGACCGGACGACTTCAGTCGTTCGGCCGCGGCCAAGCCCGTCAGTCCGGCTCCAATAACGATCACGTTCATGGTATGGCTCCAGCCCGGCCCTAACCGGGGGCCGGACCGTAGCAGCCCAAAGCCCTTCCCGCGTCGGAGAATCGGAGAGGCCCGGGCTCAGGCCCCCCAGCCCGCCTTGAGGGAGTCGACCACGTCAAATAGCGTCTCGAAGCGCTGAAAAGGGACACCCCGCTCCGTCAGCTCGTCGGCCAGGGTCTCTTTGGCAAAAACGACATCGGCAGCCTCCGCTCCACAGCGATCGGAAACACGCCCGTTTCCGATATGCACGATGCACTCGAGTGGGGCTTCCGCTCGCCGCGCCTCCACGATGGCGCGCTTGCACACACCGGTCCCGCAATCGCAATCTGGGTTTCGGCTCCCGGGACGAATTCTCCAGACGCCCTCTTCAATTCGAAGATGGTTCGCGACAAACTCGAAGCGAACATCATGAATGCGCTGCAGCGCTTCTAAATTGAAGTCGAAACCATCGGAGAGAATCTTGAAGGGCACCGATCGACCCTCGCACCATTCGAGAAGCGATTGGGCGCCCGGGTCCAAATCGACGGTCTTCAGAAAGGCCTCGAGCTTGTCGATCCCGAATAAAAATCCATCGAAGAGCATCTCGGCGTATCGCCACGCATCGATTTCTCCTGACTGGTAGCGTCTCCCGAGCTCGACCCGCCTCTCCTGAAGCCACAACTGGGCGATCGAGCTGCCGACATCGCTCACCGAGAAAGTTCCGTCAAAGTCGCAAAACACGGTGAGACCCCGGGCATTCATGGAACGTCCGACCTGCGAAGCATGGGGCGCCAAATCCTGTGATTCGGCTTGGCCGTCTGTTGCGCTCAAATCCCGTACGGGCATCAAGGAAACGCCGCGGGGCTTTCCCTCTCGGTGACCGCCAATGGGTTCGTCTCCGAGATTGATGCGCGCTCGGTCGAGATGCGATCCCACCCAAGCCTCGAGAATCACCTCGTCTGAAGAGTTCAAGGGATCGAGCACCCGCCTGCGACCCCATTCGACTTGATCGACTCTCTCACGCTCATGGTGGACGGCCGCGATCAACCGCCGCTCCTCCTCACCCAATTCGGGGACATCGTCCGAGAAAACCACCAGGCCACCGGAAACTCCGATGAAGGCGGCCAGAGAGCCTAACTCATCGCGGCTAAGATCCGTTTTCCGCATGCGAGCCATCAAACAATCGGGATCATTTAGCCAGAGTCTTCGATGAGTGAATAGCCGAGCTGCGCCACTCCGCAGGGCGCCGCGGGTCGCTGGCAAAGCAGGCTCCATCCCAGGAATCACATCCGGCTGATCGACCTCCCAGGACGGTGCGACGTCCGGGCCGATTCGCATGGCATCCACCCAGCCCACCGCGGGACCCAAGGGCGAACCGCAGCCCAGCAAAAAACTTTCCTCCCCGGCGCCACGCCGAATGGCCGCGAGACCAGCTTGCAGCCGAGCTGCTCGGGTCTGAGTAGGATCCGAACTCCGGCCTTCCATCGCGGCCATATACAAAAAATCGAGCTTTTGATACCCGAACCCAAGGCTCGTCAGATCTGCAAAAAGGGTCTCGAGATGGAGGAGCAGTTCGGGATGAGTCGTATCTAAAGCATAGACCCAGCCATTCTCGCTCCATTCGGGGTTAAAAGAGCCTCGAAGCCAAGCCGAACCGGCCACCCCCCGGCCTTCGGTCAGTGCCCACTCAGGGTGCGCCGTCAGAACCCGGCTCTCAGCCGATGCGGCAAAGGGTGCCGTCCAAAGGCCGGCTTGAAAGCCGGCCGCCCGTATGGCTTTCGCAATTCCCTCCAAACCGCCGGGAAATTTTTTGTTTGTCTCAAGCCAATCACCAATAGTGCGTTGGTAGCCATCGTCCAACTGGACCACAGATACGGGAAGCAGGTCCTGCGAAGCCTGCAACGCATCTAGATTGCGGAAGAGATCGTCTTCAGTGATTCGATGAAAGTAATGATACCAGCTGCACCAACCCAGCCGAGAATCCGCATCGATGCGAGCGTCCGCACGATGACCCCAGAGCGTCGCAAATCGTTCGAGCAGTTCATTGGCGTCATGACCCACCGCAACACGAACGGCATCGAGAGTGCTCCGTTCTCCAGGCGAGAGAACGGTTTCCAATCGAATCTCCACATTCAAGTCGACCGGGCGTTCAAGGTGCCCGGGCGCCGACGCGCGGGACCGGAGGTGCACGATGCCAAAGTTCCGCCCAGTCTCCAGCACGCCGACTAGGCAGCAATCACCGCCGTCGACCGGACCCACCACGGCCAAAGTGGCGGACTCATGCCAACCCGCCCATTCTCGGGCGGGTTCTCCAACACAATGATGCATCCCGCGAAGCCAAGCTCCGGAAGGAAACCGCAGCTCTCCCCTCTCATCGAGATCGCGATATCCCGTATAGGACCACGACTGCCAGCCATGCCGAAGAAAACGATGCGAATTTGCACCGTGCCCACACCATTGAAATCCAATCGACACCGACTCGAAAAAAATCGGACTCTTTCCAAGGTTTTCAATATCGACTTCAAGGGTGGCGCCTGAGCCATGATCGACCCGCTTCAGAGTCAGGCCTACCGTACCGTCACAAAAACGACGGTCTCCGCTGGCCAATTCGTCGCTCGCATCATGGAGGCGTCGCTGCGCTCCCTCGCCCACCGTGACGGACAGCGTCCGGGACATCACTCGCGGAGTACTCGAAGCCGATGAGATGCGCGCAAGGGGCGAAGACATGGGCGAAAGGTATAGCGACTGCCTCGTCCGAGACGATCCCGGCAGGAAGCCAGAGGGAGTGTGATTCCCTCGTGAACGACTTTAGACAGTCCTTGACGGATCTGGGAGGCGAAGTGCTCGTCGAGCCACCCCTGCTAAATAGACCGAGCCCGCACAACACAGCAGATCGTTTGGCCCCAGCGAGGCAAAAGCAGCCCGCGTCGCCTCCTCGGCACTCTCAATGGCATGCTGGGGAATTTGGGGCATATATTGATCGACCCACCCCTTTAAAACATCGAGGTCACTCGAACGAGTCGCTTCCGCTCGCGTCAGCCAAATTTCATCGGTGACGGGAGCAAGGATTTTGAGAATCGAAGCGACCGACTTGTCTCTGGAAATCGAGAGGACGAGCCCACGACGTTCGACAGTCTGATCGGCCAGCACCTCTGCCAACGATCGAGCCGAGGCTTCGGTATGAGCCGCATCCACAATCACTCGTGGCTGTTCACATAAAATTTCGAGGCGACCCGGCAAGCGCGCGTTGGCAAGACCGGCGCGAATCCCTTCATGCCCTCTCTGGCCATTCACGCCCCTCAATCGATGAATCGCCGCGATCGCCAACGCGGCATTGTCGAACTGATGACGCCCCAAAAGCGGCAAGGCCAAGCTCTCGACTCGAGTGTCCCCTTCTAAGAAGTCGAAACTTCCACCGAGAGCCTGACCCTCAGTCTTCCGTTTCAGAAAAAATTCACGGCCCAGGCGAGCAAGCGGTGCCCCGACCTCCTGGGCTTTTGCATCCACCACTCTTTGCGCGGGCTCGACCAGTGGGCCGGTCACGCAGGGAACACCCGGCTTAACAATACCCGCCTTCTCAAAGGCAATCTCTTCCAACCGCGATCCCAGCTTGTCCGTATGCTCCAACTCGATCTGAGTGATCACGGTCACGGCAGACTGGACCACATTGGTCGAATCGAGGCGTCCTCCCAGCCCAACCTCAATCACCGCCCGATCCACTTGACGGTCTGCAAAAAGAACCAAAGCGATCGCCGTCGTGGCGTCAAAGAAAGTTGGCACGGGTCCGCCTGGCACAGCCCGCATCGACTCCACATGGGGTCGGACAAACTCCGCTGCCGAAGCAAGCTCGCCAGACTCGACTTCTTGCCCCCCCACACGGAAGCGTTCAGTCCACCGTTCGAGGTGAGGCGACGTAAACGTGCCAACGTTTTCGCCCATGGCGCCAAGCATCGCTTCGGCCAGCAAACAGACCGAGCCCTTCCCCTTGGAGCCCGCTACATGGAGAATCGACAGGCCCTGGTCGGGACGGCCGAGCCGATCCATCAAGGCTTCGATGGGCGCAAGATCAAGCCGTGCAGCGCGAAAGCTCGCCATTCGCTCGTGGTTGATCAGACCCTCAAGCCAAGCACCCGCTTGAGCAGCCGTCGTGATCGCATCGGCCGAACCCACTGGGCAACTCCTTCCCGTCGCGTGTCTCAAACGAAAGCAGGACGGCCCGAGAGGGACCGCCCTGCACGTTTCACCACGATCCTTTGCGGAAGTCTATTGCAGAAGGTACTTCTGACTATCCCTGTACTTCTTGACGGCTTCACTCGTCGATTCAATCGCCGGGAAAAAGTACTTCACCGCATGTCCGCACTCTTTGCACACCTTGTAACAGAATTTAAAGCCTTCAACTTCACGAACGCTGCCGACGCTAATTCGGTTCTTGTCCGTACAGCAGGATGACGGTCGAGGCGGCGAGATAATGCGACGCGGATAATCGTTCTTCGGCGGTTCGGTCGTCGAGTACTCGATAATGTTTTGGGTCAGTCGATGAGACCGCCCTTCAGAATTCTTCTTACGAATGTTGCTTCCGATTCTTCTCAACTGGTTATCCTCATGGCTGACTCGGTTGATCCGTAGCTCGGCGCACACCTGAGCTCGTCCAACAGAGATGAAAAATCTGAATATTCCGACTCACAGGGCGCTCCGTCCGCGTAGAGCAGGCGACTCTCCTGACTGGTGTCTGCCAACTCAAGCAAAATCGAGCTTCGAGTGCCGTAAGCGGCCGACCCGTGAATACAGCTGACAGCCCCTTCTTCTGTAGGTGTGCCATGCAATCGGCAAACCGTACGCAGGTCTGCCAATCGATCTTCGTCCGGCGAACCCAACGCTGCCCTCACAGCGGCTTCAACTCGCTTTACTCGCTGCTGCTTCGGATCAGTGTCCGGCCCGTCTGCAATGCACGTTTGCAGTGAAGCCAATGCATCCGCATTGCCAATCACGTAAACACCCGGATCAAGCGCAATCGCCTCAGGCCGATCTCGATAGGAAATAAGGAAAGCCTCCTCTTCATCGGCCACGAAACAATTGAAGGGGTTGTATGCCCGGGGCGGAAGGGCCTGGATCGCGCCGGCCGCCTCCCGCGAACTTGCGCAGGACAGTGCGTCTAACACAATCGATCCCCGAGACTTCATCGTTGGATCCGGCGGTCCGATG
>JAQWNI010000182.1 GCA_029268645.1 Myxococcota bacterium | reverse complement strand
GAGATGCTTGCGTTCGGGGCCCCCGAGCATACACGCGTATGCCTGACGCTCGACCTCAACTCGATGAGTGATCTCTCCCCCCTCCAGAACTCGGAAACAGCCATGACTGACGGGGGAGGCCACCCACACCGCACCCTCGGCATCGAGCGCGATGCCATCCGGCAAGAGGTCCTCGAACTGAGCCCACACCCGGCGATGGGTGAGCTCGCCATCCGGCTCGATGTCGAAGGCGGTGAGTCGCCGACCCATCGTTTCCGCCACAATCAAGGTCTGCCCGTCTGCGGTAATGACGCTTCCGTTGGGAAAATCGAGATCGGGAGCGGCGACTTGCGTTGACCCATCGGGGTCGACCCGCAGCAACTGCGCTAAACGGCGCTTTCCCCCGCCATGCAGGTCCCAACCAAAATGACCTACGTAGGCTTGGCCGTGACCATCCACCACCATGTCGTTGCAATGAAAACTCGCCCAGGACCCCAAATCCGCGTGCAGTGTGAGCTGACCGTCCGTTTCCCGGCGCAAAAGCTGACGATTCCGCATCGAAACCACGAGTAGACGGCCATCGGGCAGCCAACCGAGTCCAGAGGGGTCGTTTTCGACCTCGCAAATCTCTTCCTGCCGGCCGTGGAGGTCCACCGTCAGCACCTTATGACTGTGCATGTCGGAAAACCAGAGAAGGCCCTCTCTCCAGCGAGGTCCTTCGCCGAAGGCCAGACCGTCCAAAAGGGGGGTCGCATGAATCGTCTGCATTGGAATACCTCGCGTCCTCAAGCTCGCCCGAACCCTCAGGCCGAGGCCTGTGCGATCGTCGCAAAGGCCTCCCGAACCTCGGCGGGCGCCTGAACGAGCTCGACCAGAACACCCTCCGACCCGAGCGGAGACTCCGCGTTGCCCTTGGGATGGATGAAGCACACGTCGTATCCCGCCGCCCCCTGCCGGATGCCACCCGGCGTAAAGCGGACGCCTTGGCTTGCCAGCCAGTCAACTGCAGCCGGCAGATCATCGATCCAGAGGCCCACATGGTTTAGGGCTGGATCGTGGACCTTAGGCCGGCGGTCGGGGTCGATGGGTTGCATCAGGTCGACTTCGACCTTAAAGGGGCCGGATCCGGCCTCGCAAATGTCTTCGTCGACGTTCTCTTTTTCGCTCCGATAGCTGGAGGCGTATTCAAGGCCGAGCAGATCGACCCAGAAACGGCGCAATTTCTGTTTATCAAGGCCACCGACGGCAATTTGCTGGACACCAAGAACCTTGAAAGGGCGGGGGGAGGACAACACGGGACTCCTTGTGATGGGTGGGAGGGTCGACCAATTGAGCCGAGACCCAGCGACGGGCCTCCGCACTCGGATTTTAGTGGTTCATTGGGCTGAGCCGTCAGCCTCCGGGACGAATCCAGCGGGAGCAGGCGACCGGTAACCGCGAGCCAGCAGATAGCGTTCGCTGCTTCCTTTGCGAGTGGCCTTGGCCTTAACGGTCTTCACCTGCTCAAAGGCGTCCCGCATCCTGTGCTGAAAAGCCTGGGCTTCAGGGCACTCGAGCAACTTCAGAAGAAGCGACCCACCTTCTCGAATTAATTGGGGAATCATGGACTCAACCGCCTCAAGGAGTCGTTCCTCTGCAGCTCGATCCGTCTCGCGCACACCGGTGAGCTTGGGCGCGGCGTCGGAGAGCAGCACGTCGCAGCGGCTTCCAAGAGCTTTGAGAATATGTTCGCAAACATGAGGGTCCTCGATGTCGCCTTCCAATGCGAACACGTTCTCAATTTCGAGAGGTGGATCAATCGCTACGCGGTCGATCCCGACCACCCGTCCGCCGGGGCCAACGGCCCGTGCCGCTTCTTGCAGCCAGCCGCCGGGCCAGCAGCCCAAGTCAACCACCCTCTGGCCCCGGGCCAACACCCGGTGCTGCCCCTGCAACTCGGCGAGCTTGTAGACCGCACGCGACCGGAAGCCTTCGCGTTTCGCGCGCTGGTGAAAGTGGTCCTTGCGGTCGTAGCGGGCGACGGCGGACTACTTCGTCTTGGGCGCGACGGCCGTGCGAACGCGCACCAGCCCGTTCTTATGACCCGGAACCGCACCACGCAAGAAGATCAAGTTCTTGTCGGCATCGACTCGAACCACTTCCAGATTCTGAACCGTGACCCGGGCGTCCCCCATCTGCCCCGCGTGCTTCTGGCCTTTCCAGACCTTGGCCGGGTAGGCGCCCGCCCCAATCGAGCCGGGGTGACGGAAGTATTCATGGGTACCGTGGCTGCGCTTCTTGATCTTAAAGCCATGGCGCTTGACCACGCCCTGAAAACCACGCCCCTTTGAAGTCCCCACTGCGTCCACGCGCTGTCCGTTCTCGAAAATGTCGGCCTTCAGGACCTGTCCAACCTCGAATTCCCCCGCCTGCTCGTCGGAAACGCGACTTTCTGAAAGGTGACGGCGGGGATCCACACCGGCTTTGGTGAAGTGGCCCGCTTCTGGTTTATTGAACAGATTGGCTCGACGTTCACCAAAGCCGAGCTGCACGGCCGCGTAGCCATCTTTCTCTTCGCTCTTCTTAATCCGAACCACGGTGTTCGGGCCGGCCTCGAGAACAGTCACCGGAATGGCTTCGCCTGTCTCGCTGTAAATTTGGGTCATGCCGAGCTTGCGGCACATCAATTCGATGGACATGGTGGGACTCCCAACCTCGGATTGGACCGCCCCATGGGCGTTCTTCGCGGGTCAAATGGGTGTGGACTTTGCTCGCTGGATTTCAACGTCTGTATCAGATCGAAAGAAGCAGGCACCGTGGCCGGTCAAAGGGTGGATCAAACACTCTGAACAGAGCCATGATCCGCGCTGGACTTGCTAGATTCCCACTCCGCCTGCCCCGGGGAACCCGGGCGGCGGCCGAATATAGAGAGACCCTCTGCCGATGTCGAGCCGACCCCATTTTACTGTGCCGCGGGCCCCCGCCGGGGCCTCAGGCGCCGGAGAGCCGATTGGCAGGACCCATCATCGGCCTGAGGGGGGCGAGCCGCTTCTGGTTCTCGCACTCGATGGAGCCACCTTCGACGTGATCAAGCCCATGCTGGCGGACGGATTACTCCCCAATCTGGGTCGCTGGATGGAGGAGGGCCAATGGGGACCGCTTCGCTCCACGACTCCGCCGGTCACGTTTCCCGCTTGGACAACTTTCATGACCGGCCTCGAGCCCGGGGAGCACGGGGTCTTCGACTTCACCCAGCGGGTGTCCGACGCATACCGGATTCAATTCGTGAATGCCTCCGACCGCACCGGTGAAACGCTTTTTGAGGGTCTTGCCCAGGAAGGGGGACGGATGCTGGTGCTGGGCATGCCCGCCACCCACCCTGTCGGACCACTTCCGGGTCTTTTTGTCCCGGGCTTTGATGCGCCGGTTTCGACCGGAAGCGACGCCGCAGCCACCAGTGACCCCGCGCTGTATCAGCGCGTCGCCGACCTTGTCGGGCCGTGGATGCGGCCGGATGTCAACGAATCCGCACGCGATGCCGCCTCGGCGGAGCGAGCGGTCGAGACCCTCTTGAACCGCATCGAGCGCAAGAAAAACTTCACCCTCGAAGCGCTCGGCACAATGGCGTCACAGCCCGAGGGAGAGCCCCAACTCGTGATGATCGTCTTCGCCGAAAGCGACACCGTGGGCCATCACTACTGGCGAGATCATGATGCCCAGAGCCCTCGTCACGACCCCGAGACCTCGGCCACGCGCCGGGAGGCGATCCGTTCGGTCTATTCCGCACTCGACGAAGCCTGCGGTGAAATCCGTGAGGCGTTCGGCCAGGAGAGGCCGTGCCTAGTCGTGTCGGATCACGGCATGGGGGGGGCCGCCCGAGAGATCGTGCACATCAATCGACATCTGGCCGATGGCGGATGGTTGACCCGCCGCGTGACTCGGGCCGCCGCCTTCGACACCCTCGCCCGACGCACCCGGGATACGGCTCTTCGCTGGCTCCCGCCGGGCCTGGCCCAACGCCTTTTTCGCCAGGCTCGGAGCGCGGCCGCTCGACTTGAGAGCACGGCCCGCTTCGGAGGATTCGAATGGGCGCAAACCCAAGCCTTCTCAGAAGAAGCCAACACCCTCCCCGGCGTCTGGATCAACCTGAAGGGGCGAGAACCTGGAGGCTGCGTTGAGACCACGGACTATGAGCGGGTTCGAGATCAGGTCATCGGCCACCTCGAAGCCTGGAGGCGACCCGATGGCGGCCCCGTGGTCGCCCGAGCTCTGCGACGGGAAGAAGTCTACTCCGGGCCCTTCGTCGAACGCGCTCCGGACATCTTGATCGAACTCGCGTTGCCGGAGGGCTACGGGCTTTCCCTCGTACCGACCCCTTGGTCCGGGCCCACAGCTTCCTGCCGAACGCTGCCCGCAGAAGAATACGGAGGAGGGCGCGGACGGGGAATGAATGGAACACATCGGCGGGACGGTATCTTGATTGCTTCGCAAATGGGGCGACTGGCCGAAGCCCGGCCACCCGCTCGCCTGGTCGAAGTCGCTGCCTGGATGGCTGAAATTCTGGGACTTCAATGGCGACCCCAGTCCAGCCCGGCTGCACCCTCACGTCGGGATTACACCGATGAAGAAGACGCGATCGTTGCCGCACGACTGCGGGCCTTAGGGTATCTCGAGTGACGACATCATCGCGCCTCACAGAAGAGCGCCCCAGACTTTCTTTGGTGTTTCCCGTCTTCGACGAAGCCCCGAACGTGGACCGCGTGATTGAAAGTGCATGCAAGATCGGGGAAAAACTCGTACCCGCCTTTGAAGTGGTCGTAGTCGACGACGGTTCCCGTGATGGCAGCGCGCAACTCATCAACCGATGGTCGGATCGGGACCCGCGCGTTCGAGCGGTCAGGCACGCCTCAAACATCGGATATGGGGCCGCTTTGCGGTCGGGACTGACCGCAGCCCGCGGCGAACTCATTTTTTTCAGCGACGCCGATCTGCAGTTCGATCTCGGAGAGCTCGCCGAGTTGCTGGCTCACTGTCAAGGGTTCGACATCGTCGCAGGGTACCGATCGCCTCGCAGAGACCCTTGGCCTCGTGTCGCCATCGCGCGTACCTGGGCATTCATCGTGCGGGGAATCTTTGGCCTCCGGGTGCGGGACATCGACTGCGCCTTCAAGCTTTTTCATCGAAGGGTGATCGCCGAGCTACCCCTTTCCTCCGTTGGCGCATTCATCAACACCGAACTGCTTGTTCGCGCGCAAGCCGCGGGCTTCCGAATCCACCAAGTTCCGGTGACTCACCGACGGCGCCGATATGGTCGACAGACCGGAGCGAGGCCCAGAGTCGTCATTCGGGCAGCCTTAGAATTGATGCGGCTGTATCGCACGTTGCCCTCAGTCCGGTCGTCCGAATCACGCAGCGCCCGGCCCGGCCCGTTTCCGGGTTGACCCCAATGACGCATTCCAAAGATGAAGGTCTGCGGTTGGCGATTCTAGGCGCTTTTCCGTTTCCGCTGCCCCAGGGATCTCAGATCTTCATGCAGGAGCAAACAAGAGCGCTGATTCGCTCCGGAGACCAAGCCACCGTTTTGACCTACGGGCGGGGGATCGGGGCCCCTCCGGAGGACCTCAACTGTTTTCCGACACCCCGATGGTCTACGCCTCGCTCTATGCGATCCGGGCCTCATCCGGGAAAACCTCTTGCCGATACCATGCTCTGGAGGGCTTACCTGCAAGCGGCGTCAAGGAATGCCTTCGACTGCGCTCTCGCCCACAATGCCGAGGCGGCGGGAATCGCTCTCGCCGCGCGGCCGTGGACTCGGGTCCCTGTGGTGTACGTTGCGCATACGATTCTGTCGGAAGAACTCTCCGCGTACGGCTCAAGCCGCTGGCGCCATCGACTGGATCAAATCGGCGGACGCCTCGACCGTCTGATCGCACAACGTGCCGACGCGGTCGTCACTCTCTGCGAAGACGGCCTCCGTGCCCTCACTCCTCACAGTCGCGGACCCATCACGATGATTCCTCCTGGCCACACCGTTGAAACCCATCCTTCTTCTTCAGCGATCGCTGAGGTCTGTGCGGAATACCAGCTCAAACCGGATGAGTACATTCTTTACTCGGGTAATCTTGACGGATATCAAGAACTCAAGGTGCTCGCCCAAGCAGCCGAACGCCTTTCTAAGGGAAGCCCGCCGGTCGTTGTGGCGACCCATGACTCAGAGCGAGCGGCGAATGCCAGTGACGCGCTCCGCCGGACACTTCGGATCATCGCAGTCCCGGAATTCAGCGTCATGCGCGCATTGATCCATGGTGCCCGCTGCCTTGTGCTCCCACGCAATCGGCGCGGAGGGTTTCCCATCAAGCTTCTGAATTACATGGAGGCAGCGCGACCCATTGTAGCCATGGAGGGGATCGCCGAAGGACTTCGGGACGGCGTATCGGCCCGGCTCCTCTCACATCCCGCGGATCCCGCTCGCTTGGCCGAGGCCCTCAGCGAACTTAATCATGACCCGGAGCTTCGAAAACGACTGGGCGGCGGCGCTCGAACCCAACTGGTGGCCGAGCACAGCTGGGAGTCAATCAGTCTCCAATGGCGGTCGTTCCTAGGCTCCGTAAAGCCCTGAAAGCCGGTTCTTCGCTACTTAAAGGTCTTTTTCCTCGGCAGGTTCAAGCCGCACCAGCACCTGTCCTTTTGCGTCAAGTAGCTCGAGATTTTTGCCACGGCGATGCCAACGAGACACTGATTCCAGGTTCTGCATGAAAACCATCTCGACCGAAGCGCCCGGCTGCGAGCAAGCCATGCGAGTCGTCGTCATTCCGAGAAATTCCAAAGAATCCCCGGCCAGCAGATACGTCCCCCCCAGTCGATTGCACCCAGTGAAACCGCTGAGCCGGACTGACTCTCCATCAAGACGAACCGCGGGAACACGACCGTGAGGCAACCTCGGAAGAGGATGACCATCGAGATCGACTACGTGCCAAACCTCGTTGATCGGTGGCGCTTCGGCGCCCCCCCAGCCTGCACAACCCCAGACCCCGCCCACCAGCGCAACCCAGAGAACAAGAAGAGAAGTGCCTAAACTCTGCCGGCTCTGATGCTGCCAATCGTTCACGATACGCCCTTCCGATCTAACTCACCGGCTCGTCGGCGCAGTACGTCCGCGACAACCTCGAGTCGGTCATTGCCAAAATACATGTCACTCTCGTCTATGAAAATCGTCGGAGATCCGAATCCACCTCGCTCCATCAATTCGTCCGTCGTATTCCGTAAGCGTTGCTTGTAGTCGGGGGTCACAATTTTTTTAAAGATCTCTTCTGCATCGAGCCCGGCCTTCCCCGCGATCTCCATCAGCACATCATCTTGTGAAAGGTCTTTCAACTCTCCCCAGTACGCCTCGAAGGCCGCTCGGGCAAAGGGAATAAGACGACCATGCTCCTCGGCTACGAAACAAGCGCGCATCACCCGGACGGAATTGACCGGAAAAACGGAAGGTTGTCCGATTTTCAGATCGGAAAGACGCGCCCAATCAGCCAGATCCTTGATGTAATACTTGGCCTTGCGTCCCTCGGCGGTCGTTTCCCCTTGCCGAAGACGATCGCCGATTTTGGCTCGCTCGGTATAGACGCCGGGGTTAATCGCATTGAATACACCCCCGACCAAAATCGGACGCCAGAGAATCGTTGTGTCTGTCTCGGCCGCGACCGATTGGATCCGGTGAAACGCGAGGTACGTCCAAGGACTCGAACAGTCAAAGAAGAATTCGAGCCGGACGCTCAAGTGACTTCCTCGGCGGTCCCGGCCCCAGGCTGCATTCGAATCAATACCCGGCTGCATCGGGGACAATGAGCAAGCACGTCGTCAGGCTCGTTGCGAATCCGATTGTATTCGATGACGGGCAGCCGGACCCGACAGGCCCCGCAAGTTCCACCCGCGAGTTCCGCCGCAGCCCGCCCCCCGAGACGCTCCTTGCCCCGGAGGCGATCGTACTCAACGAGGATCGTTGATGGGACATCCTGACGGTGATGTTCACAGCGGCCCGCCAAAACACCGAGTTCCTCATCGATCAAGGCTTCAGCCCGAGCCAGCCCATCGCGAGTCGCTGATGCATCCGTGTCCACTTGCTCACGCGCTTTCCGGTTGTCGACGCCCTCAGCATCGAGACGGTCGATCTCCTCGAGGGTTTCCATCTGACTCGATTCAAACTCGCCCTGGCGCTCGCGGGTTCCTCGGACTTCCTCTTGGAGCGCCTCGAGCTCCTTGGTTGCCTTCACCGTCCCGGAATACAGTTTATCCTCGAGTTCCTGAGCCTTGACGGCCAAGTCCTCCACTTGATTCGCCCAGTCACGCTCTTGGCGGTTGACCGCGCCCCGTTCCTGAAGGCAGCGGGCGTGCGCCTGATCCAACTCCGTGGCACGCGCAGCCAAGTCTCGAAGTCTTTGCCGCTCTGGGAGAGCGGCTCGACGGGCGAGCAAAGCGTCTCGCTCAAGATCGAGAGCTTGGACATCGAGCAATGCGATACGGGGGGGCACACCCGAATGCTAACACGCTCCCCGCAGCCGGCCGGGATTGCCGAACCGGGCTTCGCGAGCGAGCCTCAGGGTGGATTCATTCTCCCTATTCGAAGAGGAAGAGCCCGGCATGCAGCCACTCACCCCTGGCCAACGCGAAAACTTGCGACAAGCCCTCGAAGACTTGGCCGAGGCGCTGCGCAGGCAGATCGAACGGGGCGCCGAAGGCGCCCGACCGGTCGCCCTCGACCAACCCATCGGCCGGCTGTCCCGGATGGAAGCGATTGCTCAGCAGAAAATGACCGAAGCGACACGCCGAGCATCCGCTCAACGACTCAACCGGGTGGAAGCCGCTCGTCAGCGACTCCGCGAGGACATCTACGGAACCTGCGCCAGCTGCGAAGAACCCATCGGGTGGGCTCGCCTCGAAGCACGACCGGAGGCCCCGCTATGCCTCGGCTGTCAAAAGGAACGCGAGGGCCGCCGCGCATGAGTGAACGGGGGGAAAGGCCAGAACCGAACCGTTGGAAGATTCATTCCCAAAACTCACCGAACATGAAACGCCGCTGGATACGTCTGGTTCTTGGCTAACCCGCTTCTGGATCGGGTTTTCTGGCTCCCCAGTTTGCAGGCGGCGGCGCGGGCCAACGCCCGAAAGGTTGATCGGAGACCAGCCGGAGGTCGCCGCTTGTGTGTCCGGCCTTTTTTCTTCGAGGGCGGGACTTCCTTCAATCCCCCTCGGCTCCGAAGGTTCGAAGTCTCCAACAGACGCAAATCCGCACTGAGCTGGGCGATCCACGCTCTCGAACTGAAGGTCCCCCGGGCCCCGCACTCATAGAAACCATCCGGCCACTGAACCTCGCGGTTCAGGCCTCGCCGGGCAGAGCCTCTCGATCAGCGGCGAACAGATAACGGTTCAGGCTAAAGAAATATTCGCCCGCTTCGCCCAGTCGTTCGAGTTCCGCGAGCCAGTTGCGCGTATCCTCTTCAGTGCAATCGCCGCGACCGGCTGAAAACCCCGCCATCATGCGGGTCAAATGCCAGCTGAAGGCGTCTTCGTGGTGCGCGACGTTGAGCATCGGAATCGACTCGACACGACGAACCCGAAGACCCGCTTTTTTCATCTCGGCTCCTAGGGTCCGCGGCAAGCCTCGGTGCACAAAGTGCTCGTCCCAGGCCTCGAGAATCCGGGCCAGTCGTTCAGGGTCTTCCGTATGGACTACCAACGAGTCGTAGTCGGTATCGAGCAAAACCACGCGTGCCCCAGGGCGTAAGACCCGCCGAATTTCCTGAAGGCCGGAGGGGATATCCGCCACATACTCGTAGACCTGAGTCGAAACGACTGCATCAAAGCTCTGATCCGGGTAGGGAAGATCCAAAGCTTCGCCGACTTCGAGTGTGGCTTGCGGGTAGACCTCACAACGATGCGACGCCACATCGACCATTGGAGAGCTCTGATCCATACCCACAGCCCGTCCAGAAGGGCTGACCGTTTTAGCGAGCGCCTCCAGGAGGAGCCCAGGGCCGCATCCAATGTCGAGCACGTGATCTCCGGGGCTCAACGCCAGCGCATCGAGAACTCGAACCCGTTGCAGAATCACATCGATGGTCTGATAGGCGGCTTCCAAGCCTCGGGCCGCCGCTGCATCGAAGCGTACACCTTGCGCCGTCAAGACACTTTCCCATCTTCGCCCGAGATCGGCCGCCGACCGTGAACCGTTTCGACAATCACTTCTCTCAGGCGAACGGGATCAACAGGCTTTTTGAAGATCACTCCCTCTAGGCCCTTCATACGTGATCGTTTGATGATGTGATCCTTGTCGTAGTGAAATGCGGTCATCATCAAAACGGGTAAATCGGGCATGCGTTCCCGGACATGCATGTAGAGCTGGTGTCCGTCCATCCGAGGCATCACGACATCGGTCAGCATCAAGTCAAAAACCGTCGTCGCAAGCTGGTCGAGTGCCTCGAGACCATCATGAGCGACTTCGACCTGACAGCCACTGATTTGCAAGATTTCCTTCAAGCTGTTGCAAATCCCTCGATCATCATCCACGACGAGCAACCGCAGGCCATCGAGGCGATCGTCTCGCTTGTCGAGTCTCGTTTCCTCGCGACGCAAATCGATCATACGGGCAGGGCCCACGTATCCGACGGTTTCGTAATTGTCCGATTGAACCATTTCTCCGAGCCGCTCAAGCACTTCAGAGATACGCGCCACTTCTCGGCGAACCGCGTCAAGCCGCTCATCCTCAACAGAGCAATCCCGATCCCCGGCGAGGCGAGCAATCTCCTCTTCCAACAATTGGCACTGATTCAGGATGACCGCCAATGGATTGTTGATTTCATGGCTGAGCCCGATGGCCACTTCACCAAGGGTCGCCAGCTGGTCTTTATGCAAAATCTCACGAAGGTCCTTCGCATAGCCAATCGTCCCGTTTTCTTGGCCGGCCTCGTCGTACAGCAACGTGCCCGAAATCGCGACCGGAATATTCTCACCCGACATCGTGAGAAATTCGGTCTGGAAACTTTCGACGATCCCCTTGCCATCAGGCTCGGCGCTTCGCATCGCTCGGGCCACTCGACGAGCCTCCTCCAGACTCGGATAAAGGATGCCCACAAAACGGCCGAGAATTTCGTCGCTCACATAGCCAAGACTTCTTGAGGCTCCATCATTGTAGTAGACGACACGACCCTTTCGATCCGTCGCAACCACTATGTCGGTGGAGCGATCCGTCAGCCGCTCGAGCATTTCACGCGTCAACGGCATCCAAATCGCCTCCGGATCATTCGGCCGGTTCAGATCGCGTGACACCACGCATCACGCGATTCCCTGCTCGGCGAGCCAGCGCTCGGCATCGATGGACGCCATACAGCCCGTCCCGGCCGCAGTCACAGCCTGGCGATAAGTCGGGTCGGCAACGTCACCACAAGCAAAGACGCCTTCGACTGAAGTCCGTGTCGAACCTGCTGCCACCTCGACGTAGCCCGCGGCATCTAGCTCTAGGGAGCCTTCAAATAACTCCGTGTTGGGCTTGTGACCGATCGCAATGAACAGGCCGTCGACGTCCAACCTGGTTTTCTTTTCGGTTTTCACATTGCGGATCGAAACCCCTTCGACTGCATCGTCTCCGAGCACTTCATCAACAACGGAGTCCCACAAAAAATCGATCTTTTCGTGATCCATCGCTCTTTGCTGCATGATTTTTGAAGCTCTGAGCTGGTCACGTCGGTGAATAAGGGTCACCCGGGTGGCGAAGCGCGTCAAAAAAAGTGCCTCTTCAAGGGCGGTATCTCCCCCGCCCACAACAGCGAGAGGCTTACCCCGATAAAGCGCGCCGTCGCAGGTCGCGCAGGCCGACACACCCCGGTTTTGCAGCCGGGTTTCACTTTCGAGACCAATCCACTTGGCCGAAGCCCCTGTCGCGACCAGTAGCGCATCGGCGGTATAAATTCGTTGATCCACTTCTGCACGGAAGGGCCGAGCCGACAAATCGACCCGGGTGGCGTCCTCGAAGACGATCCGAGAACCAAATCGCTCCGCCTGCTTTTGCAGGTCCTCCATCATGGCCGGCCCAGTGATGCCTTCGGGATATCCTGGATAATTTTCGACTTCTGTCGTGATCATCAGCTGACCTCCAAATTGGAAACCAGCAATCACGATCGGCTCAAGGCCAGCGCGAGAAGCGTAAATCGCTGCGGTATAACCCGCGGGACCACTTCCTAAGATTAAGACCTTGGTATGCGTCGGATCAGGGTCGGACATGAGCCGCGATCACTCCTTCGGGACAGGGTACCGGAGAAAAAGTCGCGGACCCGTCGCGCGTCTTCTCCCGCCGGAATGCCGCGGGATGGTACCGCTGGGCCGACGAGGTGCCAGCACCGGAGCGGGGAGTAGAGCCCGGCGCCGAACGGCTCCTCAGAGAGGCTCCGTGATCGGCAACTCCTCCCACAACAATTGGAGAAAAACGCCAATGAAGAAGGAAAGAAATGTCATCAGAATGAGAGCCGAGGGAAAGGCGTAGACAGGGTCGAGGCCGACAATTCGGGGCAACTCCCCGAGCAACGGGGACAAGCCCTCTTGGAGAACGGGCATGGGCACCTCCATTCCGTTGGTGGGTGCCCAGCTTCTCACCACCATGAATGGGCCGACGAGGCTCGTCATCACGAGACCGATCGCCGCGGCCTGAAGAACCCCTAGGAGAAAGATTCCCCGTGCACGACCGAACGCTTCCGTACTGTCGCCTATTCGCCGACGGACCTCGACATAGATGTAGAGCAGCGTCACGAGTCCGAGGAACATGACCAGGCCACCGAGGGCAAAAATATCTCGACCTGCGAGCGCCCAAACCTCGTCAATCAGGAAGACCGGTGCATACCCGACGATGATGCCCGCACCAATTCTAGGCACCGATGCGTGGAAGAGACTCAAGTCTCGTTTCCACACGAAGCGGTAAAGCAGAAACCAGCTCATCAGGGCAAAGACTACGGCCACTTCTGCTGCACAAACAAAACCGAAGAAGGCCGGCGCACGATCGAATGCGAGAGCCGCGCCAAAAAAGGGCAGCGCAATCACCGCCAAGGCGGCGGCGTAGTTGGCCGGGGCGTGCCAGGTCAAGACAGCGCGGGCATCATCTTTGCCTTGCTCCAACCAGGCCGCATGCTGAATCACCGCGGAAGAATGGCGAATATCGTATTGACGAAGAAACCAGCGCTCCAGTTTCTTGAGCAAACGGAGGCAGTCGCGGTCTCTGCGCCGAAGAAACGGCGAGAGATCTTCCCCACGTCGCATCCCGGGGGACCCCGCCGCGGTGACGACACGAAGGATTTCTTCCTCCCGGCTGTCGAAGGGGCTGTCCTCTTTTTCAAAGGCCTGATTATCCTCATCGAGACAGATTCCCTCGACCCATTGGTAGAAGGCACGCTCGGCCATGCGCAACAGCAGGCGATCCACCCGTTCAGAGTCATCACCTTCGAGAGCGTGAAAAAATCCACTTTCCGTGGGATCGTCGCTGGCCTCGACAGGATCCACTTCCCCTTCGATGTACCGAGTCAAATAAGACTGACTGACTCGGCCCCGCATGACAATCTCAAGAGACCGGCACATTCGCCTGCGCAACACGTACCCCGCCAGACGAATCGGTCGATTCTGATCAAAATCAACCGTTTGTTCAAAACGAACGAAGAGCTGGGCGAGCAGGGCAACATCCTGATGAAAGCGAAGATGAATTTGAGATTCCAGTTCGGAATCGGCATCGAGCTGTTCACAGATGCTATCGAGATAGACCGGTGCCGCGGACAGCAACCGACGCATCAGCTCTCGGGAATCGCGGCGGTTAGCATTGGGATGGAGTAGCCGCGTCCGATGGAGAAGGTCGTCCAGCTGAAGGATCAGCTCGGCGGGATCGTGACGGTCTGCATGAAAGGAAAAGGTTTCCGGAAAAATTCGCTCGAATCCCTGACCGCGATCGATTTCGAATCGAACTTCTCGGGCATGGAACGCAAATGTAAACCGAAAGATCGCCTGCAATCTTTCAATCCGAAGTTCGAGACGAGGGAGCGTCCGACCGATTCCCGCCCTGCTTCTGTCGTTTCTCTCCGACATCAGATCAAAGGATCCGCTCGCGGGGATTTTCCCCGGATTCGTAATAGTCTTCAACACGCCGCGCCAAGAGCTGGATGCGATCAGGGAATGCGCTGGGCCGCGGCCATCGCTTATTCGCAAGAAGCATCCGGTCTCGCAACAGCTGCGCGTCGGGATAGTCTTCACGCTGTAGGGCTTCCTCGACATCCAACCAACCCTGCATAGCGGTTTGAGCTCGGGAAATGACCTCCGCAAGCTCGGCCATGTTGGGAGATGTCACACCCGAGGCTTCGACCTCGACCATCAGCGCACCCAGGCGCTCCAGTACATTTTCAACCCGAATCCGGAATCCATCGGTTTCGACCATCAGCTCATCGATGATCTCTTCAAATATTCTCCGAAGAGGCTCATGGGAAATTTCCTTGAACCGGACCACTCGCCCGAGAGAAAGGCCCTGTGGATCGACGAGCGGCTGAACGCTGATGCGAACGCGTCGGCCGCATCCTCCTGCCTCGAGATCCATCTCTTCGAAGCCACCACCGTGTTCATCGGCCAGCTTCCTCACCGTTTCGACCAAGTGGTCTGAATCGCTAGTCGCGAGAAGATCGTCGATCTTTCGGCCACGCGGGTCTTCCTCCAATTGGAGATAGGCCCTCGCCGGCGCATTGGCCGCTCGCACCAAGCCTTCCCGATCGACCGCGACAGCGCCCACTTCGAGTTTGTCCATCACCGCTTGCATGATCGAGTTTGCGTTCTGAAGATCGAGCAGCAGACGACGGTTCTCAAGACTCAAGACGTGAAGCTCCGCTGCCCGACGAACGACGCTCTTCAGCTCCTCGGGCTCCCACGGCTTGCTGATGTACGCATAGGCATGGCCCGCATTGATCGCCTGAATGGTCGCTTCCGAATCAGCAAATCCTGTAAGCATGATTCTGACCGTTTCCGGGTGCCTTGCGTAAACCGCCTCGAGAAGTTCCACCCCAGTCATATGGGGCATCCGTTGGTCGGTAATCAGGACGGCCACCGGTGCATTCTCGTCGAGCAGATCAAGCGCCTGGCGCGGATCGACCGTGGTTAAGACCTCGTACTCCCCCATGAAGGTAAAGGTCATGGTCTCGAGGATTGCTTCCTCGTCGTCCACGATCAGGATTTTCGGCAAACTCATTTCAGTCGTCATGACGCTGTGCTGAAAGACCTCTCGATTCTACGGCGCCTAGAAACCCAAGCGACCCTTCTCTTGATCCCTTTGCCTCTTCCGCTCCACCTCAGCCCGCAGCGACTTTCGTTTTTCCTCTAAACGGTCGGGGAGCCGTTCCCGAGCCACCGCGGTCCAGGGCCTTTGCTCCGCGCTTTCACGGAACCTCCTAAATCGCCGATAGGCGGACAGTTCATGTTTGAACTCTCGCTCTACGAACTTGATCATGATTGCGTCGTCCAAAAAACCCAAAACCGGAACATGATCCGGAATGAGATCTTCGGGTTCAGCGAAATAGGCCAGGGCTCCCAGAATTTGTGAGACAACCGGCTTGGGGGCACGGTAGGCCGAGTCCTCGATCATGTCTGTCAGGTCGTCGAGGGCGAGAATGGCGTCTTGAACAAATCGAGGTGCTTTCTTCTGTCGCCGTACACTGACCACCAATTCACGTGCCCCAGTGATCACCTCATCGGCGCTCTTCCGCTTCGCCGCCAGACGAGCTTGCTTAAATAGTCGACGAAAATAGGCCACGTCCTGTTCGTCCAGCGTGAAATTCACTTTGAAGGTTGTGTTCGCCACTCTAAACCTCGTTTTCAAATTTCATCATGTCAACAGAACCGATCAGACCAATGCGTCCCTTAGGAGTAGCGGGCAAATGCAATGAGACGTTCCGGAGAAGCGTCCCATGCTCCATTCCAAGATTCCGCCTGCATCTCACCCGGACTGCGACCCAACCGAAGTTGCTCGCGAAGTGGATCCAGGAAGCCCCGTTCATCCGGCGCGGATCCTGAGGGCTCGCCGATTGACCGCAATCCCTCCGAAGAAATGTCCACCAACTCTCGCGCCAATTCCAGGACAGCGTTACCCCCGATTTGCGCGGCGAGTCCCTTGCGTGCGACATCGCCCTGGGCGACTTGCCTTTGCTCCATCGAGAAATCGGCGACCAGCTTCCAGGCGGCCTCCCGCGCTGCATCATCATACAGGAGACCTTTCCAGACCGCGGGCAGCGCGCAGATCAAGTCCCGGGGCACGGTGTCCGCCCCCCGGACCTCAATGATCCGCTTGAGCCGAACTTCGGGGAAAAGCGTCGTGAGATGAAGGTTCCAATCGTCTTGGGTCGCGCGAATGCCCTCGAAACCATGCTCCATGAACTGCCGAAAGGTCAAGTGCCAAGCCGGTTGGTACTCGGAGTCTCGAACAATAAAAAACATCGGGACGTCGAGAGCCCACTCGACGTAACGGCTGTATCCGAAATCGGGATCGAAGACAAAGGGCAGAAGCCCACATCGATCGGGGTCTGTATCGCGCCAGATTTCTACCCGTTTCGAAGCCCAGCCTGTGAGTCCGCCCTCCGCAATGCTTGAATTTGCAAACAAGGCTGAGATGATTGGTGTGCATCCCATCGCGGTCCGCATCTTTGCCGCCATGTCGACTTCGTCGGAAAAATCAAAGTTGGCCTGCACGGTGGCACTCGCATGCATCATATCAAGACCCAGATGGCCACGAGTCGGCAGATATTCGCGCATGATTTCATAGCGACGCTTCGGCATAACAGGAATTTCTGAAACGGGATGAAGCGGATCGATGCCTAGAGCGACGAAGACAATGCCCAGTTCAGCAGAGATTTCGTTGACGAGATCAACGTGGGCATTGAATTCTCGACAGGTTTCCCGGATGGCGCCCAAGGGCGCACCGGACAGCTCGATCTGGCCACCGGGTTCTAGCGTGATGGAAGCGCCGTTTTTCTCGAGGGCGATGAGGTTTTCGCCCTCGAAGATACGCCCCCAGTCATCTCGGACTGCGATTTCTTCCAGAAGCCGGCCTACCCCGCGCTCGCCCTCGTACGGGATGCGTTCAAAGGTATCGGCGTAGAGCCCAATCTTTTCATGCTCGGTTCCGATCACCCAGTCCGAACGGGGCGTCTCGCCCGAACGAAGAAAATCCACGCAATCGCCCGCACTGGTGATCCGCTCCGCGTTCTGGTTCACGACGGCTCTTTCCTCGCGGCACCCGAAACCATGGGTTCGATCGAGCGCATCACGGAGAAACCGCCGCTTCGATGAAATGACAAAGAAAATCGCCCAGGGCATGCTCGATCTCGCCCTCGGCCGAGAAGGGAAAGGATCGGCACGGGCCTTCCGCCTTCCCCAAACGGAACGGGCCGACCAAGGTCACCTCGCCCCGCTGCTTAATCGTTACGATCGCTCGGTGACGACCCCTCTCAAGTTCAAATTCGATGGCGTGGAGATGTTTGTCGTCCAAGCGCAGCTCAGAGAGGACGACCCTTAGAAAGGGAACCTCAGACACGGCTTCGTGGTACGCCTTGAGGGCCCGCTCGACCCGCTCGTGCAGCCCTTGCGCAACGCGTCGGGCCTCTTCACGATTCCGAGCTTCTGCCCCTTCACGATCCACGAGGCTTTGCCCAAGATTTGCCAGACGCTGTTCGATCGAGCTGGAGGTCTCCGCCACTTTCTTCCCATTCTTACGGGCGACTCCGCCCGCGTCCGAGCCTCTCAGGCGCCCCCCTGGATCTCGAAAGGCGTGTCTGAAAAAAGAACCTCTGGCCTGCAGGCCCACAGACCCGAGGCTGACTGACGGTAGCGCCACCGTAGGAGATTACCGCAAGCCAAGACAAGCGTGGCCGGCGTAGGACTTGAGCCTGAAAATCGGCCGGGGTCTCGGGGATCGAGGTGGGGCCCAAGAGGTCCGATCAGAGTGCTTCGTCGGAGGACACGAGAGTGGTCGTCCCGAGATCCGAGAGAAGCAGGTCCCGGCGGGCTTTGAACACGGGCCAGTGATCCCGATTCACGCCCTCCGCAGGCGGAGAAACGATGTCCAGTGGGTTGACGTAGCGGCCGTTTTTTTGAACTCGGAAGCAGACGTGGGGCCCTGTGGCGAGGCCCGTCGAGCCAACCCGACCGATCACCTGTTTCTGGCCGACCGTGTCTCCGACCTTGAGACCCTTTTCGAAACCCGCAAGGTGGGCGTAGTAAGACACATAGCCATTGCGATGCTTGACCTTGACCAAATTGCCCGAAGCACCCGCCCAACCGCGGTAGATCACGGTTCCCTCCGCGACCGACCAAACCGGTGTCCCTGGCGAGGCCGCGTAGTCGATGCCGCGATGCGGGCGAACGACGCCTAAGATGGGATGCCGACGGGCGGTACTAAAAGACGAACTGATACGACGAAATTCAAGGGGGGCAACGAGAAAGGCCCTCTCAATGGCACTTCCATCAGGTCGATAGTATCCAGCATGACCATTGCTCGGCTCAAAAAAAATGGCTTCATGCTCACCGGCCGTACCGCGATACCGGGCCGCCAAAATGCGACCTGGGCGAACGTAGACCGACTGGCCGTCTTCATCCGTGCGATACAGCTTCTCGTATAGAATCTCGAAGTCATCCCCTGGTCGTACGTTTCTGCTGAAATCAATATCCCAGGCAAAGATGTCGGCAAAGGCGCCTGCCAAAGACGTGTGCTCCCCGATCGCGAGAATCGCTTCGTAGAGTGAGGTCTTAATCCCCCCCGACACTTTTGCGAGTTGGGGCTGAAGAGTACTTTGGCTTTCCTCAACCTGGTATGAGTGGCCATCCCAGGTGAGCCTCAGGGTTCTCTCCGGGCTCGTCGCATATCGGAACTCAAGAATCTGACCATCGGGATCCTGATTCAGCCGATAACGGTGGCCCGGCTGTGCATGACGAAAGTCGAAAGTGCTTCGCATCTCGCGGGCAATCAGGTGAATCGTGGCGGAAGAAATCCCCTGAGATCGCAGCGCAGTAGAAAGAGTCTCGCCGCGCTCAAGTTCACCTCGAGTCACAACGGTGAGCGGCGTCGCAGGTGACCAGTCTTCCTGATACCGCTGCCGCGGGGCTGGGAAGTGAAGCGGCAATGCTTCGATCGCAACCGGGGCGTACTCGGCGACGACTTCGGAGTGATCGGCCTCCTCCACCGCTCGCGAAGCAGGGGGGCCTGAGGAAACAGAGGGCGGCGATTCGTTGGCGACCGACGCATCAAAAGCGTGCAATAACCCAAAACCGACCAGCAGCAGGGGCAGCGCAATGACTCGAAAGGGAAGATGCTTCATGGGGGCGTTTCGGCGCACCTGGGGGAGGGCGCCTGTTCTCCTCTACCTTTTACTCTGCGAACGGCTCGATGCGCGGCCTTCAGCGATCTCCCTTTCGGGACGTGCCCGGCATCACAGAGCGCGGCCTATATTTAGCGACTCCGGTGACCCTGCGCACGGCAACTTATCGGTCGATTTCGTCGGAAACTCGCGTGCGGTCAACAAAAATTCCGCTGAAAAAATCTCTACGAGGCCTCGTTTTGGCGACAGCTCTGATCGGTTCGGTAGGTGTGGCTTATTCACAACGCCCTGGCCAGGCCAACCGGGCGTACAATCGAGGCGCGCATGCGTTCCCCTGATCCCGCCTCCCGAAGTCAGTCCCTGAGGACGTTTGGCCTCAAGGCGCCCTTGCTCGGGCTCCTGCTCCTCTTGCTGCCGACGGACAGCCAGGCTGTTTGGCCCTTTGATTCGGCCCCGGGCAGCCAAACATCGGGGCAAACCCAATATCCAGAAATCGCGACTTTTCTCTCCGAGGCGATTCAAATCCCCACCGCGGACCCACCGGGCAACGAAGAAGCACTGGCCCGAATGATCGCGCAGCGCTTGAGCAATGCGGGGATCGAGACGGAGCTGATTGA
The DNA here is from genome assembly GCA_029268645.1 of Myxococcota bacterium. GTDB lineage: Bacteria > Myxococcota_A > UBA9160 > UBA9160 > UBA4427 > TMED88. The sequence goes on along the minus strand of JAQWNI010000182.1, from coordinate 21,097 downwards.
AACCCCTGGAACCGGAAGAGCCGCCGTCTGGGCACGTGTACCCGGCACGGGCGCAGCTCGCCCGATTGTTTTGCTGTCCCATATCGACGTGGTCCCCGCCAACGCGGCGGAATGGGAGCACGACCCCTTTGGCGGCACGATGACCGCTGGCTTCGTCCATGGTCGCGGCGCCCTCGATGCCAAAGGAGTCACCGCCGTCCACGTCTTCACGCTGCTGGCCGTCGCCGATCTCGACCGTCCCCTCGAACGAGACGTCATTCTGATTGCCACACCCGGAGAAGAGACCGGGGGCGTTGATGGCGCCGGCTTCATTGCCCAGCATCGACCGGACCTTCTCGGAAACGCCGAGTTTCTGCTCACAGAAGGAGGCGGTATCCGCCCCCGTCGTTCACCGACAAGCGCGGCCCCAATGCCCCCCATGTGGGGCATCACGGTGACAGAGAAGAGCCCCTGCTGGCTCGAACTTCAGACCCGCGGCACCCCCGGTCACGGCTCCTCACCGCGCCCAGATGCTGCGGTGCCTCGGCTCATCGCCGCCTTGGATCGAGTTCGCCGCGTCGAGTCGTCTGTCCGGGTGCTGCCCGAAGTTCAACAAATGTTTCTCGCTCTGGCGACCAGTGCGCCACAGGAAGACCGAGCCGGTTTCGTTTCCCTCCGTACCGCTCTTGGTTCCGACTCAGATTTTTCCCGGCGCTTTTTATCCCGGCCGGGCTACAACGCACTGGTCCGCAATACCCTATCGATCACAGTTCTCGAAGGCAGTCCGTCGACCAACGTGGTCCCAGGCGTCGCCCGGGCTCATCTCGATGTTCGACTGCTCCCGGGCGAGCGCTGCGAGGATTTCGTCCGAGGCCTTGAGGGCATCATTGCTGATCCATCGGTCTCGATCGAAATCCTCCTCGCCTTTCCCTCGAAAAGCTCCCCCTCTTCAACCGAACTTTTCCGAGCCATACAGCGGGTGGCGATCGAGCAGGATCCCGACGCGATTGTCGTGCCCCGGATGATTGGTGGTTTCACCGATGCCCACTGGTTCCGAGAGCGGGGAATCGTTTCGTACGGCTTCGTGCCCCGTTGGTTGGACGAAGGCGATGCTCGGGGTGTACATGGCATCAACGAACGAATCTCGATTGAGAACCTGACACGCGGCGTTGAAACTTCGGTTGAGATCCTGAAACAGCTGGCTCCATCACAGCAGCCGCCAAGCCGAACCGAGTCAAACCCCAAAGCACAAACCGGGGCGGGCGCATCGCCCGGGGACCTTATTCGGGCTTCAGACTGAGCGTAGGTCTTGAATCCCCTTGTGGAGAGCTTCGAAAAGCGGCTCCACCTGGTCGACTTCCAAACAGGAGAAGGCGATCCTAAGGTCCGTTGAGCTGGTGGAGATCAATCCCATCCCGAATTCATCCAGAAGATGCAAGCGGACTGCCTCGGCGTCTACGCCGTGGACCTGAACACACATAAAGTACCCACTGTTGAACGGGTAAACGGACCAGCTCTCCGCGAAACGTGGCTGGTTGCAAATCTCGAAAACTCGCTCCGCGCGGGCGCGCAAGACTTCGTGCTTTTGGGCCCGCTCTTGATCAATCGTTGGCGAAGTCAGCGCGCGCTCCACCAGCGACTGTGAGAGTTGGGGCACGTTTGAGATACCCCCACGAATGGCGCCTTTCACCTTGGCCTCGAGTGCCTGGCAGACCGATTCAGACGTATCGGAACGACCGGGCCCAAAGGTGATGAATCCGCAACGCAGTCCCCAGACAAACAGCTCCTTGGTGGCCCCATCAAGCTTCACCGCCAGCAGGTTTTCGTGAAGACCCGTCAGGCGAGCAAAGAGCGACTCGGTAGAGGAGGCTCCGCCCAAATGATAAAAGAGACCGAAATAAGCATCGTCCGCAACCACAACTAGCTTCGTGCCTCGCTCGGCCTGTTGGCGCAAAACTTCGACGATGCGGTCCGCTTCGGGAGCAGTTGGCATGTAACCGGTCGGGTTGTTGGGAAAGTTAAGAAGAACCATGACCTTTTGACGGCCGCGTGAAACCTCTGCCAAGCGCGCCTCAAGGGCATCCACGTCAAATCCGCCGCCCCGATAGAATGGGTAGGTTTCGATTCGCGCACCGATCCGAACCTCGTAACTCAGTCTGTAGTTGCCCCAGAGTTTGTCGGGCAACAAGACGACGTCTTCCGGATCCAGGAAGAGTTCGCCCACCAGAGAAATTCCATGCGTAATCGCACTGGTCACAATCGGCAATCCAAAGGCCTTGCCCTTCAGGCTCGGGTTCTCCCCCTCAAGCTTGGCACGCCAATGCGAACGAAGGCCGGGCCGCCCGGACGCCGGCGCATACGGATACACCTCATCTGGATCCATTCCCTGCAAATGCTGCTGAATGGACTCGAGGTGCATCGCCTCTCCACCCTCCGTTGCAATCCCAATGGTGGCGTTGAAGCGGTAGGCCTTGGCTTTGGCTTCCGCGGACTGTGACAGAATGCCCTTGGGAAAGTAGATCCTTCGACCGTACGCGGAGAGCATCTCAAAGACTTCCGGAGCTTGGTCCCTGAGGGTTTCATTCAAGTCCGCGGCGAGAGGATGGACTCGTCTTTCCTCAACGGGCGGGCTCATCGGTGGACTCCTCTTCTGAACGCGCCTCATCTGAAGAGCCCGCGCAAGAGCGTTCCTCTCAGAAATCAAACCCGGTCAAGCGGGCGCGGGCTGAATCTACAGGCGTTTATTGAGAACGTCCATAAAATCCCCGAAGCCCTGAGAGCGCCAGAACGCCTGACCTTCCGGGTTGGCGTGAGCGACCTGAACCTCGACCCGGTCCACACCCGAGGCGCGAATCCAGCGGAGCGCCTCTCCCAGGAGCGAAGTCGCGATCCCCCGGCGCCGGGCCCCAGCGCGAACCCCGAGGTCCGTAATTTCGGCTCGCTCGACCTCGGCCATGATGGGCTGCGCCCGATCGATCCGGACAATCAACATTCCCGGAAGATCTCCGCCGTCCTCATAGACGAAAATTTCGCTGTCGGGGTCCCGCGCGATTCCCCGGAGCATCTCTTTTAGTTCGCCCTCGATGCCTTCGCGCATTCGGAAAACGGGATCGATCGGCTCGTGATGTCGAGTAATCAAAGTCCACAACGCACTGACGCGGTCTAAATCAACAAACTCAGCCCGCCGGACACGGCCCGTCATGGAACAGGAGGCCCTTTGGGAGAGGGGGAGCGCCAGAGCCAAAATTTTCCCTCGAAGCGACCGTCACGACGAAAAACGCCCCCCATGGAATCACCACTTTCGGCCCTCGATTCGGTACGGAAAACGGCCTCGCCCTGTGCGGACTCCGCTCGGCCCGAGGCCAGCGTGTCCCGCTGGCGAAAAACGGGACCGCTCGGCGCCGGCTCGATGGACCAATGGGCAACGAAAGCCACCGAAGACGCGGAACCGCCCTGAGCGAGTGAACGGGACCGGTAGCCCCCTCCAGGCTGACCGAACAAGCGCTTACTCTTGGCTTCGAATGAGTCCAGCGGAAGGCCCGCTTCGATTTCGGCTCGCTGCTTCGTGTTCGGCCACCAAGCCCCGAGGGATTGGCCCTGCTCTCCAGAGGGGAGCCGCGCGGTCCGGCCGGCCCCCTCGTTGAAGACAGCGTGGGGATACCGGGTCCATCGAACTCCGCCAGGAGCCGGAGCAAAGCGCCAGACTTCGTCCTGCCAGAAAATTTGGCGGGGGTCAGCGCCCTGACTGTCCTGGTAATGAACGAGAACGTACCAATCCCCTACGAGTTCACCCGCGTCAGCAGGCCCCTCACAGGCCGCCTCACTCGCCCCCCCGAATAACAGCAGGATGACCCATCCGATCAATCCGTAGCCCAACCGACCCCGGCGCCCGGTCAGGCCGGAAGGCCCCAGGTGCTTGGCCGAGCCAGAGCTTTGAAGATCAGATCGGGCCATCGAGGAAAGTTTTTTCCGCATTTGTGCGAGAGGGGGTGTACCGCGTAATCTATCGCGCAGAGACAGTTCTGCCGACGCGGCAGGTGGGCAGAGGTGATTTCTTCGGTAGAACGGTCGTTTAGCGGCAACCCATGCATCTTCATCCGCGGTCCTGAGGTCGGCTCCGCGCTTGGCACGTGAATTGCGATTTAAATCAGCGGAGTTGTGCGCGCCGCTTGCACCCGGACGCCCCTCCCTCCACATCCCCCTTACGTAAACACGAGATCATGTTCACCGTCTGGATCATCCACCGCGACGCGCAGCACCGCTCGGCCCTAGCCCGCATCGCAGGGGTCGGTGACCACGCGGTCCTCGGCGGCCCCCTTGATGCGTTGTTCGAATCGGCAGTCCCCCCCAAAGCCATTCTGCTTGGACTCGGGGATGACTTCGAGTACGAACTCGAATTCGTGCATCGCTTCGGTGAGCGCTTCCCCGAAGCCGCTTGGATCGTCTTGGCCTCACCCGCCGATCTTGATGAAGCGCGAAGACTCTTTGACACCCTCCCCGGACAATTCCTCAGCTATCCCCCCCAATCAGCAGACCTGCGCCGGGTGCTACGGGAAGGCATCCGACGCCGGAGCAGCGAAAGCCTCTCCGAGCGGCGTGGCCGGTCTCGCCTGCAAGATCGTTTCGGGCGCTGGTTCTCGGGCATCGAACTTCCGGAGCTCATGCGTGCCCTCGATCCCCGCCTCAAACAAACGCCGGTCCTGATCCGAGGCGAAGCCGGCACCGGGCGCAGTCTCCTCGCGCGCTATGTCCACACTTTCTCAAGCGGGCCGGGACCGGGGTTCATCCACGTTAACAGCCAGAACATCACCTCAGCTGAAGGACTCCTCGAAGAAATTCGATCCGCTGAACGGGCCAATCGCGGACAAACCCAAACCATCTGGCTCGAAGATCTGGATCATCTTCCGATCGCGGTCCAGCGCCAAGTGCAAGGTTGGATTCAATACGGCGGACCAGAGGGCCTCGGCGCGCCGGGGGTTCGCTTCATCGCTGGAGTCGGAGACGAAAGCGAACTGGATATTGACCCCGGGCTGGAGGTCCGATGCGCAGAATCTCTTGCGGGCATCACCCTACGCCTGCCCCCCCTTCGGGAGCGAACCGGCTGCATCGACGCTTTTGTCCAAACGACCTCTCGGGCGTGGACCGAGGCACGGGAAGAACGCATCCGATCCTGGGCCCCCGAAACCCTGATGCTCCTGCGAGCCTATCCCTGGCCCGGAAATATGCATGAGCTCGAGGCGGTCGTTGCCCGAACCCTGTCCTTCACCAGTGCAGAGCCGGTGCTCCCGGTTCACCTACGATTTCCCGGAGACAGTGGCTGGTTGGACCAATATGCCAGCCCCGAAGCAGCCGTCGGCGATCCCTCGAGCATCGAGCCCCTTTCGGAAACAACCGATCACAGCCGCGAGGCGCCAGGGGGGACCTTCGATGAAGCGAGCCTGCCCGAGGCCCAGCTATTGCCCGACGAACCAGAGGAGGCGTGGGTCATGGGCAACCTCGAGAGCAACCCTCCAGCCGATCCAGAACCTGAATTCGACGTTTTCCCACAAGCGGCTGAACCGGGCAGCGCCATGGCGTTGGCCGGCGAGGCCATGGAAAGCGTGCTGGCCCCCAATGGGGGGGCACCCCCACCTAGCCCGGCAGGCTCCCGGGAAGCAGCACGCTCAGAACTCAGACAGACGATTCGTGCGCTGGTTCACGACGTTCGAAACCCATTGGTGTCCATTCGAACCTTCTCAGAGCTACTCCCCGAACACTACGACGACCCTGAATTTCGCGACCACTTCAGCGAACTCGTGGGACGGGATGTGAACCGCATCGACGAGGCGGTCACGCGGCTCCACGAAATCATCGATCTCACTGAACTGAAGTCTGCGCCAGTCGACATCGCCCATCTTTTGGAGCAATTGCTGGATGACCACCGAGAAGAGATCCAGGATCGGCGACTGCTGGTCCTCAAGGAGCTGGACCATAGTGGGTCCTATGCACTGGGAGACGGTCAGCTTCTTCGAGATGCTTTTTCAGCCTTGATCAGGCGAGCCATTGAAGCCGTGGATGAACGGGGCGATGTCTACTTAGCCTCCCGACAGCACCCAAACGCTCAATCTGAACGGCCTACCTTGCGCGTCTTGATCCGCTTCAGCACCGAGGCCGGCTCGGCGCCCGGCCAAGCCACTCAACTCGACCTCGTGATGGCCCAGTCGATCATTCGGGCCCTCGGTGGCACATTCACCGAGGACATCACCGATTCGGGCGAATGCTTGGTGGTCATCGATCTGCCCACCCAGGATTGAACCCACCCTGCACCTTCCGGACCTCTGGCTCCGTGTTACGCTCCCGGCGATGCAGTCTGTCCTCGTGGTCGACGATGAGCCTGCCGTTCGCGAGTCACTCCGTATGCTCTTCAAGCGGGAGTGCCGGGTCGATACGGCAGAGGATGTAGACAGCGCGCTCCGCGCCGTGGCCCGCGCAGAGCCGGATCTCGTTCTGCTCGATGTCGTGATGCCCGGCCGAAGCGGCCTCGAGCTGATCGGTGAACTCCGAGAGCGCGGAATTGAGACACCTGTGATCGTCCTCACGGCCACCAATACGGTTTCCGTGGCCGTCGAAGCCATGAAGCTCGGGGCGGCAGACTTCGTCACCAAACCCTTTGAACTTGAGGCCCTTCGCCTCAAAGTCCGCCAGCTGCTGGAGCACAGACGCCTAGCCGCCGAGGTCCTCCGGCTTCGCGACGAGGTCCGCGAGCGCCACCGTTTAGGGGGAATGGTTGGGCGAAGTCCAATCATGCAGGACGCCTTTCGGACCGTAGAGCGACTCGCCCAATCGCAGGTCACCGTCTTGATCACCGGTGAAAGCGGAACGGGAAAAGAACTGGCGGCCCGGGCGATCCATGGCCAGAGTCCGCTGGCATCGGGACCTTTCGTGGCCGTTAACTGCGGGGCCATCGCGCCTAACTTGATCGAGAGCGAACTCTTCGGACACGAGAAGGGCTCCTTCACCGGAGCAAACGAACAGCGCATCGGTCGTTTTGAAAAGGCTTCCGGGGGCACGCTCTTCCTCGATGAGATCGGCGACCTGCCCGCCGACATGCAAGTCAAGCTGTTAAGGGCGTTGCAGGAGCGCGAGATCGACCGGGTGGGGAGTTCGACACCAATCCCCGTCGAGGTGCGGGTTCTAGCCGCCACTCATCGAGACCTTGAGGAGGAGGTGCACAACGGACGTTTTCGGGCAGATCTCTATTACCGGATCAACGTTGTCCCGATGCGAATGCCGCCCCTCCGAGAACGACGCGAGGACATTCCTCTGCTCGCCGAAGCCTTCCTCGTGGCCGGCGCCGAACGCATCGGGGGCGACCACCCCCCTCGACTATCAGAGCGAGCCCGGGCGGCCCTTGAGGAATACACCTGGCCGGGCAACGTGCGGGAACTCGAGAACGCCATCGAGCACGGGTTGGCCCTCTCGGCGGGAGGAGAAATCGATCTCGAATCCCTTCCGCTTCCGGTCCAACGCACCGGTCAGGCCGAATCGCTTCGCGACGAATGGCGCCAAGGCCGATTGGACTTCGACCAGGTCGTCGCCCGTTTCGAAACCGAAATCCTGCGCGAAGCCCTCGAGAGAAATGAATGGAACCAAACGCGGGCCGCGGACTCCCTCGGCATTACCCGCAGAGTGCTGAAACTCAAGATGGACCGATTGGGCATCGAGTCGCAGGATTGAGGCCAAGGCCTCGGCTGCAAGCGGAGCGGTGTTCGGCTTTGAACGTTTCGGCGCGTTGACCGTTCCTTTACGAACACGCCATTTTTCTTTATTGATTCCAAACAGTTACGAGATCGCCTCTTCGAGGCCGTTCCAAGGGGAACACCCCACGGCGATTAGGGTCGGCGCCATCGGCCGAAGGTGCCCGAAACTTTCGTTCAATTTCGCGGGCTTACCAGAAGGGCAGGAAAAAGCGCCGGACTGGCACGCCCCTTGCTCTGTCTAAGGGGTGTGAATCAACACCGCAAAGTTCTGAACGACTCGAAGGCAGGGCCGGCCATCTTCCGGCCCACTACTCGTGGTCCAGATCCCGTGAGCTGGGTCGCGCTTCCGCCGCGTGTCATGACGTGGAATGTCTCCCGCATCGACATTCTCGCCATCGCGACGGTGGAGGCCGACCGGCTTGGGGATGGGGCCAACGGGCTCTCGAGCTTCGATCCGGTGCTCACAACAATTCAAACCGGTGCGGGGGCTCTTGCCGCTGCAAGCCAGGAGAGTCGGAAATGAGCGAAGCCTGGGACAACGCGGCCCGAATCGAAGCTTTGGAGCCCTTGACGCAGGTCGAGACGGAATTCCTTGACGACGCCGAGACAGCCCGAAACGAAAAGAGGGAAGCCACGGTCCGAATCGTCGAGTACAGCTGTTACCCCCGGATCGCTCGGGGCGAACACGCCCGGGTAGCCTTCACTCGAAACCAATCCGCATCAGGCATGTGCCTGGTGACGAATCGTCCCGAAACACGCGGCACCTTACTTCGGGTCGCAGGGAGAACCGTCGACGGCGTTGCGGATCTGGACGCCCTCGCCCACGTCGTCTGGTGCGAAGCACGCCGCGATGGTCGCTATTGGATCGGTCTGGCTTTGATCGAGCCCGCCGCTCGATCTGCCCAGAAGGTCCCGGCAACGCAGACCTTCGCCGCTCGACGCGAGGCCGCACTCGCCCAGAGCCAACGAGGCCATACATCGATGGCCCAGAGCGCCTAGGAGCACAGTCTCGAGACACACAATCTTTCGGACCCACATCCGCAGCCGGACTTCTCGTCCCGCTCATTGTGGGTCTCGATCGGGGACCGGAACAGCAAGGGAGATCGACGGCTTTTAACCTGGGGGGGTGGGGCTGTCGATCTCCCGACCCCGATCAAGCCGAAGAGGGGCTAGAGTCCTGCCATGTTCGGTATCGGGATGCAGGAGTTGGCCATCATTCTCGTCGTGGCCCTGCTTGTGCTCGGCCCACGGCGTCTGCCTGACTTCGCGCGGACCCGGGGCAAGGGCTTGGGTGAATTCCGCAAGGCGTCCCACGACCTGAGGCGTTCTTTCATGATGGAAGATGACGGCCGGCCGACACCGCCTCCACCGCCGGGCGCCGACCCCCGGACGAGTCGTGAGCCCCTCGGCCAACCCGATCAGCTGATCGCCCCGGACCCCACTCCAGACTCCGAACACCCGGAGACAGAATCCTTGAGCGAGGCCCCGTTGGCCCCTTCCGTGAATCCGGAAGAGCACAAAGAGGCGACAACGCCCTCAACGGACCGCGAATCCGGATCTTCTCGTGACTGACGAACCGGCCCCGATCACCGACCACCTCGCGGAGCTGCGACGAAGGATCTTCTGGATCCTTCTAACGCTGCTCGTTTTCGCGATCGCAGCTTTTGCCTGGGCGGAACAGATCTTTCTGTTCTTGATGGAGCCTGCCATCCAGGCCCTAGCGGAGCGGGGATCTCGACTTCAAGCGATTGCCCCCACCGAGACCTTTTTCACCTATCTCAAATGTGCTCTGCTCGCTGGCTTTATGGGCGCGCTGCCGGTCATTTTTTGGCAAATCTGGGCCTTCGTCTCCCCCGGACTCTATGAGAGCGAACGCCGGGCGGTCATCCCCTTCGTGGTGATCTCTACGGGCCTCTTTGTCGGGGGCGCAGCCTTTGGGTACACCCAAGTCTTTCCCTTGGTCTTCGACTTCCTGAGCGGCTTCAGCTCGGACATTGTCGAGCAGGCCTGGACGATGCGTGAAGCGTTCAGTGTCACGACGCGCCTCTTCCTCGCCTTCGGAATCGCCTTTGAGTTGCCTGTCTTTGTGTTCTTCCTCGCTCTCACGGGCATCGTCAGCGCCCGTCAGCTTTGGCGCGGAACGCCGTATGCGGTCCTCGGCATCTTTGTCGCCGCCGCCGTGCTCACGCCCCCAGATGTCGTGAGTCAAGTGCTCCTCGCACTCCCGATGCTGATTCTCTACTTAGTTGGCGTTGGCGTCGCCTTCATTTTCGACCCGTCTCGAAAAGATTCCAAGTCAGACTCGGACCAAGCCGAATAGGGTCGTTTCGCCAAGGCAGAGTTTCGATATCGCTTTTCAAAGCTGACCTCTGCTCCCAGCCAATCCGGCCGCTCGAAGATCTCGTCTTCGCTGCTTAACTCGATTTCCGCGACCACCAAACCCGCATTGGCCCCCTCAAAGACATCGATCTCCCAGACGTGTTCTCCTTGCCTGAGCAGATAGCGGGTCTTCTCCACTTGGCGATCGCACAGGGTCAACATCGCCTGACCCTCTGAGCGCGGGATCTTAAATTCGAATTCTGCTCGTGAAATACCTTGAACCGGGCCTTTCACCGTGAGCCAAGCTTCACTCGGACCCACACGAACCCGGACGGTCGCTGTGGCTCCACTCGGAGAGAGATAGCCTTGCACCAAAGGCAAGGCACGAGAGGCATCGCGCCAAGGTTCTCCCCGCACGAGGAATTTGCGTTCGATCTCTAAGCCTGGACTGGGTTGAGCCATGGCTTTATCCTGCGCGAACTCAGATTTTTGATCGTCTCGCTAGAGCTTGGCGATGTCGCCAACCATCTGCTGCAAACGATGCTCGTACTCACCCAAGTCGATGGGACGACGGGCGACCCCGGTTTCCATCGCGGCCTGAGCCACCGCGGGAGCCACGTAAAGCAAAACCCGAGAGTCGAACGGTTTGGGGATGATGTAATCCGGACCGAAATCGAAGGCCTCGCCGGGATAGGCGCGCTTCACGACATCGGGGACGGCCTCGCCCCGCTGCGCCAACTCGGCCAAAGCTTCTACCGCGGCGACCTTCATTTCCTCGTTGATCGCGCTGGCACGCACGTCGAGCGCGCCCCGAAAAATAAAGGGAAAGCCCAAAACGTTATTGACCTGGTTGGGATAGTCCGAACGCCCGGTTGCGCAAATCGCATCTTCGCGAGCAGCCTTCACCTCGGGCGGCGTAATTTCGGGGTCTGGATTCGCCATAGCAAAGACGATCGGGCGATCATTCATCGAGCGGATCATTTCCGCATCCACCAATCCCGCCATCGAGAGTCCAACAAAGACATCGGAACCCTCAAGCGCCTCAGCCAAGGTGCGTCGGTCGGTCTTCGCCGCAAACTCGGCCTTGTAGGGATTCATGCCCTCGGTCCGCTCGCTGTGAATGACCCCTCGGCTATCCGTCATCAGGATGTTCTCGGCTCGAACCCCGAGATCCTTATACAGCTTCATGCACGCGATCGAAGCGGCCCCAGCGCCGGAAACGACCACCCGAATATCCTCGATGGATCGAGCCGTAATCTTCAAGGCGTTCAGTAGAGCCGCTGCCGAGATGATCGCCGTTCCATGCTGGTCGTCGTGGAAAACGGGAATGTCCAAAGTTCTTTTGAGGGTTTCTTCGATTTCGAAGCATTCCGGCGCCCGGATGTCTTCGAGGTTGATCCCCCCAAAGGTGGGTGCAATCAACTGGCAGGCCCGGATCACTTCTTGCGCATCGTCGCTGTCGATCTCAATGTCGAAGACGTCGATATCGGCAAAGCGCTTGAAGAGCACACCTTTGCCTTCCATCACGGGCTTGCCCGCCAGGGCCCCGATGTTGCCAAGTCCGAGCACCGCGGAACCATTCGTCACGACGGCCACGAGGTTTCCCTTGGCGGTGTACCGGTAGGCATCGTCGGGATTGCGTTCGATTTCCAGGCAGGGAGCCGCCACACCGGGCGAGTAGGCCAGAGCCAAGTCTGTCGCCGTCACCGTCGGTTTGGTGGGCACGACCTTCACTTTGCCAGGACGGCCATCCCCGTGGTAGGAGAGCGCCTTCTCCTTGAGACTCACTGGCCATTCCTTGTCGTTTGCCTCGGGCCCAGCAAAATTGCGAATCCGCAATCTGCCTCCCGAAATACCTCGGACCCGAGGGGCCGATCGCCCACACGGGTCCGCCGTGGCTGCATACTATCAACGGGCAGGGCCCCTGGGAAGGGTTGGTCCCAGGTCTTCCTCCTCGCTTGGCAACAAGATCAGCCGTTCAGGCCAGCCAGCGGACCACCAGCCCGCCGAGGCCGCGCACCCAACAAACCACAAAGGTCGGGGAATGGGGCCGACCGGGGACCGGGTCAGCGTCCCAGCAATTCTCGAGCGATCACCACCCGCTGAATTTGATTGGTTCCCTCGTAGATCTGCATCAATTTGGCATCTCTCATCAGCTTTTCGACGGGATATTCCTTCGTGTATCCATTTCCCCCGAAAATTTGGATCGCATCCACTGTGGCCTTCATCGCGGCGTCCGTCGCGAAGCACTTCGCCATTGAAGACTGCTTGGAGGCCGGCATGCCCTGGTCGATCATCCATCCGCACTGCAACGTGAGCAGGCGAGCGGCTTCGATGTCCTTAGCGATATCGGCCAACATGAACTGAACGGCCTGAAATTCGGCGATCGACTGGCCAAACGCTTCGCGCTCCCGCGCATAGTCGAGGCATTCTTCAAGGGCCCGGCGAGCAATCCCCACCGCCAACGCCCCGATCATCGGACGGGTTCGGTCGAGGGTCTTCATGGCGATCCCGAAGCCCTGGCCCTCCTGTCCCAGCCTCTGGGCCGCGGGAACCCGAACCCCATCAAAATGGATCACCCGGGTGTCGCTGGCGCGCTGGCCCAGCTTGTCTTCTTTTTTACCCGGCTCAAGGCCAGGGGTGTCGCGCGGCACAACGAAGGCGCAGACGCCCTTATGCCGGCTTTTCCGATCCAAAGTGGCGAAAACCGTATACAGATCGGCCTCCCCGCCATTGGTGATCCACGCCTTAGTGCCGTTCAGGATGTAGTCGTCCCCGTCCTTCTCGGCATGAAGCTGCAAACCTGCGACATCGGATCCGGCGGCGGGCTCGGACAGGCAGAACGAAATAAGCTTGAAGGACTCAGCGCAAGGTGTCAGCCATTCCTTCTTCTGATCCTCGCTGCCCCCCACCAGAATGGGCGTCAAGCCGAGGTCGTTGCACATGACCGAGGTGGCAAACCCTGCGCAGCCCCGGGCGATTTCTTCGGTGGTCACACAGGAGCCGAGAATCGACAGTCCCAAGCCTCCGTACTCAGCGGGAATACACGTGCTCGACAATCCGAGCTCCCAAGCTTTTTCAATGACCTTGCGGGGAAATTCACCGGTCCGATCGTGCTCTGCGGCGACGGGAATGATCTCCTCATCGGCGAAGCGGCGCGCCGTATCCTGCAGTGCCAGAAGTTCATCTTCGAGCGCGAAATCCATTACTCCTCCCGAGCGAACTCACCGGTTCGCCTCACAAAATCACGGCCCGGATCAGAACCGCGGAGCGGAGGGTAAGGAAGGGTCGCCCGGGCGCAACTGAGCGGGGACCGGCTCCCTTCTTCCGACCGGGCCAGAAAGCGAGTGCTCCGATTCGGCGTCAGACCTGGTATCCGAGACCCTGGGAGAGCTGCTCGGCGGCCTGCAGAACCCATTGTCCCACCTCGCCGTGCAGAGCGGCCTCAGAAAGTCGAGAAATCGGACCCGAAACGGAAAGAGCGGCCACCAAGTCGCCAAATCCATCGAAGACCGGAGCGGCCACACAGCCCATCCCCACTTCACATTCCTCAAGGTCACGGGCCACGCCTTGAGCCGCCACCGAGCCAAGTTCGTCCAAGAGCTTCTGCTCATCGGTAATCGTGGCCGGGGTTCGGGAGATTAAACCCGACGACGCGTGATCGAGAAGGGACAGAACACGCTCCGGCCCGGCGCTTCCCGCACACCCAATCAGAACCTTGCCCAGCGCCGTGCAGTGCACCGGGAGGCGTTGTCCCACTCGGAGGGAACAAATCAACATCTGATCAGCTTGCACACCATCCAAATGCACCACTTCGTGGTCACGCAGAACCGCAATGTGGGCCGTCTCGTTGGTCGAATCAGCCAGGTTCTCCAGAATCGGGCGCGAGCTCTTCATGAGAGCGTGGTCTCGCGAAAACGCGGCGCCGAGCTCCAAGCACCGGGTGCCCAACCGGTAGCGATCCGTATCGCCGTTTTGCTCGATGTATCCCGATTGCTCAAGGGTAGCAAGTAACCGAAAGACATTGTTTTTGTGCAGATTCAAGCGACGAGACAATTCGCTGACGCCCAATTCGCTGTCGGCGTAAAAAGACTCCAGCATTCGCAAAGCATTGCTCACCGTCTGGATCGAGTACTCGCTTTTGGGCTTAGACAAGGGCGCTCTCTCCCACCGCGAGGGCCTTCCGTCAAAGGCTCTTCGCGAATTGGATTTTCGGGGGACCGCTCAAAACAGCCGACGTCGATCAACGCGGTCGTTTAAGCCATCCGATGTTTAAGGATTTGGGCGTCGCCGTTCAGGCTCGCAGGGTCGGAGTCCAGCCGCCGAGAAAGTCAAGTCATACGCCAGAGAGCGAGACTCGAAAAAACGAGCGGTTCGAGACGTGTCTTTGTCTCGATTCCGGGGGGACCAATGCTTGCATGAAACCAGCTTGTTGCATCGGGCCAAGCATCGCCGACAAAGTGTCCGCGAGACCCGTAAAACACTTTCTTCTTACCTTAGCTCCTTGAGAACTGTCAACGTCTTCCAGGCGCCCATTGGCAGATAAATACCTTTGTACACTAGTTTGCGTATCTCCTATCTGAGGCAGCCCCTTGCAGTCGAAAGCTTTTTGGTCTCCCCGCCGAAATAAAGTTTTTTTACTTGCGGCAACAGAAGCCGATCCGCTCCGGGAGGCCCAGACTCCACTCGGTTCAGTCATCACCACGAGGAGGGGGCCCGGCTCGAGAAGCGCCTTCGAGCGATAACAACTCAAGGATGAGGGCCCCTACCCCCAATAGAATGCCTAGGTCGGCAACGTTGAAATCGGGCCATGCCCCTCTCCCCCCAAAGTCGAGGTGCAGGTAGTCCACGACCTCGCCCCGGGTGACACGGTCCACCAGGTTTCCCGCAGTCCCCCCAAGGATCAAACCCAATGCCGCAGCATTGAAACGCTCCCCGGGGGCCATGCTCCGGTAGAAAATCCAGACCGCCACACACGCGAGAACTGCGACCGCAACAAAAACAGCCAGCCTTGAGCCCCAGGGCCAATCCACCAACAAGCCAAAGGCGCCACCCGGATTTCGCGCGTGTGTGATCGACAGAAGGGGTTCCAGCCCGTCCATGAAGGTCCACCGGCCACCCGGAACGACATGGGCGACAACCCAAACCTTGCAACCCTGGTCGAGCAGAAACAGGCTCCCGAAGGCAATCCAGAAAGACTTGAACTTAGCCGTCATCGCTGGATACCTCTTGGGGAGGGGAGGGGGCCAACCCGTGTCCGCCTCGGGCCATCTCAGCGCAGCTCGGACGCGCTGAGTGTTCCGTCTCGCCAGACCGCCGGTGCCAAGTCCCCCGCCGTCTCGAAGTACAGCTGAGCCTCCTCTGCGCGTCCCCCGGCCTGAAGGGCTTCGGCGCGCAGACCAATGAGGTGCACTCCGACCTCAGGTCGGCGCAGGCCCTCTGCTTCAAAAAGCGCCGCCGCTTGCTCGATGAAGTCCAGCGCCTGCTCCGCCTCGCCCACTTCCAGGGCATGCCGGGCCAAGGCGAGATAGGCATACGGATTCGTTGGATCGACTTGAAGCGCTCGTTCATAGCTCCCGCGAGCCCGTTGGGTGCGGTTCGCCTCGTCCTCATCCAACCCCTGAACCACCAAACGGACCGAAGCCCGGCGGGCTGGATCGCCTTGACCGAGAGCCTGGGAAATTCGGATCGGTTCGACGGACGCCGAGGCCCCGGGCTTGGAGCTCGCACACCCTGAGACACACGCGAAGGCCAGTCCCAAGCCAAAAAGACAAGAGGCGACTGAGGCGGCCGCACTCCACGGCCTCCGCCCTTCTTTACCCATGGGTCGTCCGCCTCCGCCGGTTAGCCACCCCCGAACAACCTTCTCAAGGTACGCCGAAAGCCGCTCCCCGACCCGCCTTCTTTCACTGTTGGCGGGCAGGTCTCGATGGGCTGCGTACCTTCTAAAAAGACTTCCTGGGCGCGCTCGGGGCAGCCGGGCAGGGCCAGAGCCCCACTGCTTGGCTCAACCTCCAGGCGCACGATGCCCCGGGGTTGTGCAAAGCGGCCGCGAACCTGCGTGCCCGCCGCCTGCTTGAGGAAGTCGGCCCAGATGGGCAAGGCCCCCCGAGAGCTCGGCATCCCCACCGGGCCCGGCTCGTCGTAGCCCACCCAAACCACCGCAACCAGTTCCGGGGTGAACCCCACGAACCAGAGATCAAACTCATCGTCAGTTGTGCCTGTTTTGGCGGCGATCGGGCCCTTCAAGCCAGAGGAGCGAATACGCCGAGCCGTGCCGCGATCCACCACGCCCTCAAGCATGGACACCGCTAGGTACGCGGTGGCCGGGTCGAGCACAGCCACCGAGGCGTCCAGCGGTTGGCTCTCTTGAGCCATGCCGTTGATCTCGACCACGTCGACAAACATGCGGGGCGTCGGGCGACGACCCCCATTGGCCAGAGTCGCGTAGGCACGTGCCAACTCAAGGGGTGAAATCTCCGCGGTGCCCAGGGCCAAACTCGGCACGGCAGGAAGAGGGCTGCGAATCCCCAATCGTCGAGCCAACTCCACGACACGCTTCATCCCGACCTGTTGGCCCAGGCGAGCCGCCGGCACGTTTAAGGAACGCTCAAGAGCCTCACGCACGGAAACCGGGCCACGAAAAACACGGTCGTAGTTTTCAGGGCGCCAAGGCTCATCGTCTCCCGGAATCTCCACCTCGAAAGGCTCGTCCTGAATAAAGCTGGCCAGCGTCACCACCGGACCGGTTCGGCGGTCGAGCGCGGCGACGTAGACAAAAGGTTTGAAGACACTGCCGACCTGGCGGCGTGCCTGAGTACAGCGATTAAACTGGGACTGACCGTAATCCCGCCCTCCGACAAGCGCGAGCACTTCACCCGTCTGGGGTCGGAGGGCGATCAGGCATCCCTGGAGGGCGCCTTCAGCGTTCGGTGACTCTGAGACACTGGCCTCGATGCGTTCAAGCCCCCGCCGAAGGGCCCGAGCAGCAGCCCGTTGCAGGCGAGGGTCGAGGGTCGAATAAATCCGCAAGCCCTCCGAGGTGAGGACCTCTCCGGCGTACACCTCGGGGAGCTGTTGGCTCAAAGCATCGAGGAAATAACGCACTTGGCCGGTTTCGGTTTGGATCGTGGCCAACCGCAACGGCTCAGCGAGCGCCGCCTGATAGGAGCGGTTCGAAATACGGCCCTGGTCCCGCATCAGACCGAGGACCAGATCACGGCGGTCGACCGCGCGCTCGGGATGGCGGTGCGGGGAAATGCCGTTGGGGCTCTGAATGATCGCAGCAATCAAGGCCGCTTCAGCAACGGTGAGGTCACCGGCGGGCTTGCCAAAATAGAGGCGAGACGCTTCGCCCACCCCGTGTACGGCCGTCGCACCTCTCTGGCCCAGATAGATCTCGTTGAGGTAGGCCTGCAGGATTTCGGGTTTGCTGTACCGAGCCTCCACGATCAGCGCCATACAGGCTTCCCGAAGCTTGCGAGAGAAAGTCCGCTCGGGCGTCAGAAAAAAATTCTTGACCAACTGCTGGGTCAGGGTGCTTGCCCCCTGAGTGATTCGACCCGCCCGAAGGTTCGCCAATACGGCGCCCAGAACCCGGCGCAAATCCACCCCGTGATGCGCGGTAAAGCGCTGGTCTTCGACGGCGAAGATGGCATCAACTAGGTGGGGCGGAACCTCGTCGATTTCGACCAGGTCCCGCTGCTCGCGATCACGCCCGAGGAAGGCGCTCACAGGCTCGGGCTCCAGAACCACGACATCCATCAGCTTGCTGGTTTGCACATCCTCGATCCCGACAACCTGACTCTGGGCGAGTTCGAAAATCAGTTCACGAGCGGGCTCCGGCCGCGCGGGGTGATCAAAGGCGCGCAGGTGAACCCGTAGGCGGCCCGGAGACCAGACGTAGCGACCCGGCTCGAGGGCGCCCCCTTCGGGCTGCTCCCGATAACCGAGGCGCAGCAGCCAGTCCGCCAACTCAAGACGTTGCCAATCCGCCCCCGGATAAACAATGAGAGGTGCTGAAAAGACCCGTGAGGGCACCGAAAAAGTGCGGCCCTCGAAGCGGTCCACCACGACTCGATCGAGTTCGAGCACCCAGCGCGAGACAAAAAGACCCCCGAGGAAAGCCCCCAGAAGCAGGACCAACGCCACCGATATTCTCCAGCCGGGCCGGCGGCGCCGGGCCACGGGCTTCCTCTTCGCCCGAGCGCCGCTCTTTTTTCGGCTCCCCGGGCCGGCGCTGCGCGAGGCCTTGCGCCGTGCGGCGGCCTTCTTCTTTTTCACCAGGCTTGCTCCGGTCGAGTTCGATTACGACGTAGCCAGCCACCCGGTGGTTCACCCGAAATGCTGTTCCACCAGCGGAGCAGGCCAGACTGTGCGGGGCTGGGAGGCCGATTCGCACCCCACGGTAGCCAACAGCCGGGAGCCATTGTAAAACCCGATCTGAACCGCGAGATTAGGGGCCATGACGCAATCTGAGGATCAAAACAGGGCGAGCGGAAAACTCTGGGGAGGACGCTTCAGCGCCCAAACAAACCCCACCGTGGAGCGCTTTAGCGCCTCGGTCCATTTTGACCGAGCGCTGGCTCGATACGACATCCGGGGCTCGATCGCCCATGCCCGCATGCTGGGCGCCCAGAACCTCATTCCCGCCTCCGACGTCGATAGCCTGGTCGAGGGTCTTGAGGCCGTGGCTCAGGAGATCGAAAACGGATCCTTCTCCTTCGATCCAGCCCTCGAAGACATCCACATGAACATCGAGGCCCGGCTCCGGGAACGCATCGGACCCGTCGCGGGCCGCCTCCATACCGGCCGGTCCCGGAACGATCAGGTCGCAACCGACCTCGCTCTCTACCTTCGAGACGCCTGCACTGGCGCCCGGCAGGGCATCCTTGCCCTGCGACAGGTCCTCGCGGAAAGGGCGTCCGAACACATCGATACGGTGCTGCCTGGCTACACCCACTTGCAAAGGGCGCAGCCAGTGCGGCTCGCCCACCACTGGCTGGCCTACGTGGAGGTGCTGGGACGCGATGCCGAGCGCTTTACGGATGCTTCGACTCGACTCGCCGCTTGCCCACTTGGCTCGGGGGCCATCGCGGGTTCGACTTTGCCTCTTGATCGAGCGGCCACCGCCCGAGCGCTCGGCTTCGAGCGCCCGACCCGAAACAGTATGGATGCCGTGTCCTCTCGAGATGTCGCTGCGGAAATCATGTCCGCCGCGGCCATTTGCATGATCAACCTTTCAAGGCTCTCCGAGGAGCTGGTGATCTGGTCCAGTGCCGAATTCGCTTTTGTCGAGCTGGCCGACGCCTACTCGACGGGCTCAAGCCTGATGCCCCAGAAAAAAAATCCGGATGTCCCGGAGTTGGTGCGCGGCAAAACGGGCCGCTCCATCGGGAACTTGGTTTCCCTGATGACCACCCTCAAAGGACTGCCCCTGACTTATAACCGCGACATGCAGGAAGACAAAGAACCGCTCTTTGATTCAATGTCGACCCTGGGCGATTCCCTCGAAGTCATGGCGGGCACCGTCGCGACACTCCAGGTGAACACAAGCCGGATGGCGCAGGCCGCAGCCGATCCGATGCTCTTGGCTACAGACCTCGCCGAGATCTTAGTGGGCGAAGGTGTTCCTTTCCGCGAGGCCCACGAAGCGGTTGGGCGAATCGTCGCCCACTGCGTCGAGGGCGGACACGATTTAGGCGCCCTCGACCACGCCACATTGCGCGGATTTCACCAAGCCTTTCCAGCGGGCGCCTCGGAATTGCTCGATATCGAGCGAAGCTTCGAGGCTCGAAACCTCGTCGGCGGCACCGCAAAAGAAAGCGTGCTCTCAGCCCTCGAAGAAATCCGGCAGACCCTGGACAGCGAAGCCCAAGCCCTCGATGCCGCCCAAAGGGATGGCCCGTGAAGGCCGCACGTGAGGCCCTGAGCGTGGCCAGACGCCGCGGCCGCCCTTCACGGGGGACCCACGCGGCGGTTGCGGGAGCCCTCATCATGCTCGGAACCCTCGGCCTGGTCGCCTGCGGACGCTACGGTCCGCCGGTCCGAGAGAAACCCGCCCTGCCGGCGCAAGCAACAACGCCCCCCGCGACACAGACACCCAGCCCGGATCCCAGCCAATGACCACCGAAACAAACCACCGCTTTCAGCCCGGCCCCGCCGATGGCCCTCACTTGGCCTTCACGAAAATGCATGGCGCGGGCAACGACTTTGTCGTCCTCGATGGACTGCGTGATGCACTCCCGAAAGACCTCAGCACTTTTTCCCAACGCATCGCCCATCGACAGTTCGGCATCGGGTGCGATCAGGTCCTCGTCGTGCGGTCGAGCCGTCAAGCAGACTTCCGCATGGAAATCTTTAATCCCGACGGATCGCAAGTCGAAATGTGCGCCAATGGGATTCGCGCGTTCTACAAGTATCTCCGGGACCACGGCCATACCGATCAAGATGAAATCGGCGTCGAAACACTCTCCGGTGTTGTCCGACCACGCTGGGCTGACGTCGACCAAGTCAGGGTCGACATGGCCCAACCGATTCTCGTACCGACCGAGATTCCGACGACTTTGGGCGAGGGTCAAGGCCCGGTGCTTGAGGTCCCGATCGAAGTGCCGGCCGATCGGGCCGGCGATGGGCCGGGGCCCGTCTACGTCTCGTCGGTCTCCATGGGGAACCCCCATGCCGTCATCGAAGTGCCCGATGTCGACGCGGCACCGGTCGAGACTCTTGGGGCCTTCATCGAACATCACCCCGCTTTCCCGAACCGGGTGAACGTTGAATTCATCTCCATCGAATCCCGCCAGCGCATTCGGCAGCGAACCTGGGAGCGCGGCACCGGGGAGACCCTCGCCTGTGGAAGTGGCGCGTGTGCGGTGGCGGTGACCGCCATGCTGCGCGGGGTGGTGGATCGTCAAGTGACCGTCGCACTGCGGGGAGGCGAACTCCTCATTGAGTGGGCTGACGACAATGCCCACGTGTATATGACCGGGCCCGCCACAGAAGTCTACGTCGGCCACATTCCGTTGCGCGACGACGAGCCCCTGGAGGCCTAGCGATGTTCG
>JAQWNI010000181.1 GCA_029268645.1 Myxococcota bacterium | reverse complement strand
GCCCCGAATCGGAATCGCAATCAAGGAAGCCAGAATCAGTCCGAACGAAAGCGCGGCAGCCACTCGCCGCTTACCAATAAAGTCAATCCGCGTACCCGGCGGGACGATCTCAAAAGACAACGGCTCGTCTCCCTAAATGGACAGCTGCGGAACGGTTCGACCGCCCGGATAGATCTGAAAAAGAAGTCGGGTCAGAACCAGCGCCGAAAAAACGCTGGTCACGATGCCGATCGAGAGCGTGACCGCAAAGCCTTGAATCGGCCCTGTCCCGAATTGAAATAGAATCAGCGCTGTAATGAGCGTGGTGATATTGGCGTCCAGAACGGTCCAAGTCGCTTTCTGAAAACCCGTCGCAATGGCCGCACGAGGGGTCTTATGCCCCCGTAGTTCTTCTCGAATTCGCTCAAAAATAATCACGTTGGCGTCCACCGCCATGCCAATCGTGAGAACCAACCCGGCTATTCCCGGCAAGGTCAAGGTGGCCTCGAATAAAGACATGATGCCGACAATCAAAAGCATGTTACTGAGCAGCGCAATCGCTGCATAAGCCCCGCTCATCACGTAGTAGATGCCGGTAAACAGCAAAACGAGGGCGAGTCCGAAGACAGAAGCCCGAACCCCCGCTTCGATCGAGTCCTGCCCCAGGGCCGGCCCCACCGTGCGCTCTTCTTCAATCACGACCGGTACCGACAGGGCACCCGCCCGCAGAACAACCGCTAGGTCTGCAGCCTCTTGCGAAGAGAAGCGCCCGGTGATCTGGCCTCGAGTCGTGATGCGACTCTTGATCGCTGGGGCGCTGTAAACATCCTGATCGAGAATGATGGCCAGAAGCGAACCGATATTTTGCTCGGTAATCTCACCGAACTGGCGCCCCCCTTCTGGGTTGAACCGAAAATTGACCAAGGGACGCTGCTGTTGGTCGAAACCTACCCGGGCATCTTCAAGGTAATCGCCAGTCAAGTCGGCTGACGTCGAGACCAAGTAAGCGGAGACAACCGCATCTGTCTCGGGGTCTCGTTCGACCACGACGTCTGTCTCCTCCGGCCATCCATCCGGGTACCGGGCCTTCAGTCGGTCTTCATCGTCGGCCCGATCCTTAACGATCTTAAATTCGAGGAAACCCGTCGATTTCAGCAGTTCTCTTGCCCGGCCTCGATCGATTTGGCCGCCCGGAATCTGGACCAGAACCCGATCAGTGCCCTGCCGAGTCACCACCGAGTCGGGAATTCCGCGAACCGGATCATTGATACGTCGACGCAGGACCTCAAGGACCTGAAGCATCGTTCGCTCACGAATTTCCTGGGTCCAACTGTCTGTCAGCGTGTACTCCACTTGGTCGTCTTGCGATGCACTCTCCTGCAACACGCCCGAATCATCCGCCGCCGATCGAGCCCTGGCTAGGTCCGCAGGGTCCGATGACTGCACTCGCAGCGTATTGTCTTGGACCTCGATTTCGATGGTCGAAAGCTCACCGTCCGCCAAGTCCTCGCGCATATTTTCCTGCACAAAGACCAACTCATGATTGATCGCATCGTCAATCGCAACGCCTACGACCCAATGGATTCCTCCCTGCAGATCGAGCCCGAGGCGAAGCCCGTCATCGGGCCAGAACCCACTGACGACCCGATCTTCTTTGGGGACAAAGTTCGCGATCGCCAAATAAGCGAACAGAGCCACGACTCCGAAGACCGCCGCCATTCGCCAACGCAGGCCTCCTGTCACGACGCGTCGCCTCCCTTCTTTTGGTCATCGCCAGCTTCCACCGACCCGGGCTTGGACACACTCGCCAACCCAGTGCGGGCCACTTCAACCTCGACCCGAGCGCCCCCCTTGACCCGCGCGATTTCGACCGTCACTGAATCCTCTTTTACGTCGCTAATCACGCCATGGATCCCGCCACTGGTCACGATTCGATCGCCTTTCGCTGCGGATTTGATCGCCGCCTCGCGAGTGCGCTGCTGTTTCTGCTGCGGCCGCATCACCAGGAAATAGAAAATCATGAAGATTGCGCCCATCATGATAAAGAAACTCATATCCGTGCCGCCCGAGGCCGCTTCGGCCTGCAACAAGACTGTCGACACTTGGTCACTCACGCCCATCCCTCCTTGGCCCGCACGGCTCGTTCTGTCTGCTCATCCATCATCGCCCCTCGTCGCCTCGAAGCCCTCACGATCAGCCCGCCTTCAGGGTGGACTCCTACGCCACACGGCCTCATCACTTCTGTAGGGTGGCTATTCGCCCCTGCTGCCAAAGTCCGAGGTCCGTGCCTGGATAGAACGTCGCCAAGATCTCGCGATAGCTGGCCCCCTTGGCGGCCAAGCCCCTCGCACCCCATTGACTCATTCCCACACCGTGCCCACTTCCCGACCCGACGAACACCACATCCTCACCTTCAGGCCTCAGTTCGAAGAGTGTGCTCCGCACCGTCGATTCACCCAAAATTTGTCGGACCTCCCGACCCGTTAGCCTCGCTTCCCCGTCCGAGCCTCGAAACCACACCCTGCGAACGCGCCCACTGGGCGTTCGGTCCTCGATTCTCGCCTCCCGGAGCTTACCCATTGCATAGCCGGCCCTTTCCAAGGACCGCGCCAGTGTGGACCGGGCGATGCGCGTGCGCCAGTAGGTATCCGGCGAATCTTCTTCCTCTGCCACTTCGACACTCACCAGATACGGCACCTCCCGCCCCCAGACTTCCGCCGCACTCGCCGTGCGGCCCCCCGAAGCCGAATGAAAAGCGGCAAGAATGGGTCGTCCGGCGGCGGTCAATACCTGACACCGCGTATCCCGGGCCGCCGCTCTGGCCGCAGCAGCGGGGCTCCGCCCGCTGTAGACCTGACTTCTCGTCCCCGCTTCCACATCCCAGGGGCGATCTCGATGAGCGGCCCGCTGGTGGACAGCAAACGTCCGGCTAGCGACGGCCTGAGCGCGCAAAGCGGCACTCGACCAGCCCGTCGGCATCTCTCCACTGATCGCCCCCGCCACATAGGCCTCTAAGGGCACCTCATTGACAAGAACGACGTCTGCGCCACGTCTGAGGGCTACAAGCCGCCCGGACAGCGCCAACCCTGAAACATGAGCCCCTCTCTTCGCTCGAATGACCCATTTCGGGCCCACACTCTGGCCGTCCACCTGAATATTGCTCGTTCCATGCGGCGCCAGCACTCGCTCACGGCCGTCAATCGCAACGGGAAGCGGGACCGAGGCGCGACTGACCATGACACGCATCATCGCACCACAGGGCACGCCAAGCTCAGCGCCGAGCGCTGGCAGGGCCACGCTCAACCACAGAACCACGACGAAACCGATCCGCCCCCCCGACAGAATCGCATCCATTGGGAGCTGGATATCGCACGTCCCCCGTGAGGGGTCAAGGGAGGCCTGGCGGTTCGCCTCCTCCAAGGAACCTAGAGGTCGGAGCGGATACTTTCGGCCTTATCGGTTTCT
Source organism: Myxococcota bacterium (assembly GCA_029268645.1). GTDB lineage: Bacteria > Myxococcota_A > UBA9160 > UBA9160 > UBA4427 > TMED88. The sequence continues at coordinate 5,221 of JAQWNI010000181.1, read as the reverse complement.
TCCCAGGGAAAACCTGCATCCTCGCGCCCAAAGTGGCCGTGATAGGAGGTCGCCCGGTAAATCGGGCGCCTCAACCGAAGGCTCTCATCGATCCCGCGGGGGGTGAGGTCGAAGTGCTTGCGGACCAGCTGCTCAAGCTGAGCCATCCCCAGCTGCCCGGTCCCAAAAGTTTCGACCCGAATAGAGACCGGCTCAGCCACGCCGATCGCGTAAGCAAGCTGCACTTCGCATTGGCGCGCCGCGCCGGCGGCCACCAAATTCTTGGCCACGTAACGGGCTGCATAGGCCGCGCTTCGGTCCACCTTCGACGGGTCTTTCCCCGAAAAGGCCCCGCCCCCGTGCCGTCCCATTCCTCCGTAGGTGTCCACGATGATCTTGCGCCCGGTCAGGCCCGCGTCTCCCATCGGTCCTCCGACGACGAAACGGCCGGTTGGATTGACGTGCATAATGGTGTCTTGATCCATCAGATCCGGCGGCAGAGTGGCCCGAATCACCCTCTCAATGAGGTCGTTGCGAAGATCCTTGTGAGCCACATCCGGGGAATGCTGCGTCGAAACCACTACCGTATCAATGCGTTCAGGCGCTCCGGCTTCGTTGTACTGCACGGTCACCTGAGTTTTCGCATCCGGCCGAAGGTAATCCAGCTCCCCCGATTCCAGGCATCCCCGGTGCGCTTCGATGAGCTGATGGGCATATCGAATGGGAGCCGGCATGAGCTCAGGAGTCTCATCGCAGGCATAGCCAAACATCATGCCCTGGTCTCCTGCCCCCTGCTCCTTGTGAAGCCCTTCCCCTTCGCTTACCCCCTGGGAAATATCGGGAGATTGTTTTCCCAACGCCACCATCACGCCGCAGGTCGCAGCGTCGAATCCCATGTCCGAGCTCGTGTACCCGATGTCGTGCACAACGCTTCGAACAATCGCCGGGATATCGACCTGAGCTCGCGTCGTGACTTCACCGCAAACCATCACCAAACCGGTCGTTGTCGCCGTCTCACATGCAACCCGGGACGCCGGATCCTGCTCCAACATCGCGTCGAGCACCGCGTCCGAAACCTGGTCGCACATCTTGTCCGGGTGGCCCATTGAGACGGACTCCGAAGTAAAAAACGAGCGGATGGCCATTTTGTTCAGTTCTCCTCGAAACGCATTGGGAGGCGCAGATTAGGAAAGGCTGACTGAGCCTGAAACCCCCCCCTGGCCCTTATCAAGTCAGGCCCCCCTGACCCTCATTCCTGTTCTTCAGACTCAATCAGGGCACCGAGTTCGCGAACTGCAGCCTCAGAATCCGGCCCCGAGGCCCGAATTCGCACCAAGGTCCCTTGAGCCGCGGCTAAAGAGAGGATCGAGAGAACACTCTCACCGTTGACCCACTCGTCGCCACACCCGACCTCCACGTCAGACTGGAAACGCGCGGCTTGGGCCACAAATCGGCCAGCCGGGCGCGCATGCAATCCCAATTCTGCGCGGACTATAAACTCGCCCTCGATCACCGATTCGTCTGTCATGACGACTGACTCTCCGAAGGCAACAATTGACTCGCAACCGAGATATTTCGCTGCCCGTATTCCTTTACAAAGACCGCGAGCTGCGCCAGCGGCAGCTCCTCTTGCCAAGTCGCCAGCTTGATGAGCATAGGGAGGTTGATGCCGGTCACGACCTCGATCGGGTGATCGTCCAAAAAGGACAGCGCAAGGTTGGAAGGCGTTCCCCCAAACATGTCGGTCAATACGAGGACACCCTCTCCCGCGTTGGCCTCAACGACCGCCTCTTCGATCAGCTTTCTCATCGCCTCGACAGACTGGGCCGGGTCGAGGGAGACTGAAAGATAGTCCGGTGCGTCGGGAATAATTAAACGCAGAGCCTGTAAAAACTCATTCCCGAGACCGTAGTGGGTCACCAAAACAACACCGATTTTCATGACTCTCTCTCCGCGTCCCGATGGATCAAATTCACCTCACGCCCCTCGCCCTTGAGGTGTTCGGAAAGGTATTCGGCCACCGCAACCGAGCGATGCCTGCCCCCCGTACACCCGATGGCGACGGTGACATAGGCCTTGCCTTCGCGATCATATTGCGGGAGCACATACCCTAAAAAGTCCACCAGTCGCCCCACCATTTCACGACCTCCTTCCGAGTCCAGCACATATCTGGCCACCGGAGCATCTCGTCCCGTCTGTGATCGCAAAGTACCTTCAAAATAAGGGTTCGGAAGAAATCGCATGTCAAATAGAAGTTCTGCCGTGCGAGGGGGACCATACCGGAAACCAAAAGAAACCAGGTTCACCACAGTCGGGCGGGCTTCACCGCGCACATGATCGGTGATCCGGGATTTGAGCTGGTGGACATTCATGGCGGAAGTGTCCAAACGCAGGTCCGCCATACTGACTGCGTCGATCAAAAGCTCTCTCTCCCGGGCAATGCCAGCGGCCACACTCCCCTCAGGTGAGAGCGGATGAACCCGTCGCGTCTCCCTGTAGCGGTTCAGCAGAGCCTCATCGGAGCTGTCGAGGAAAATGACCTCAATCCAGGCCCCGCTTTTTCGCAGCGAATCGACGACCTCCGGAACGCTCCGCAGAAACTGTTCTTCACGTGCATCCACCGCCAAGGCCACTTTTTCAATGGGAGGCGTCGTCTGGCCACAGAGCTTCAAAAATTGCGGAACGAGCTGAGCGGGCAGATTGTCGACTCCGTAGAAACCGAGGTCTTCCAACGCCGCCATAGCGGTCGTCTTCCCGCTGCCCGAGAGTCCCGCCACGAAAACCAGGTGCTGTCGACTGCTCGTGTCCATTATTCACCGCCTCCGCCGACCCGAAGGGCCGATGACTTGCCCCGCATGGCACCGTCAAGCTTCTTCGCCGCATTGACCCCCAAGCGCCGCTGCCTATGGTCGCGCACAGCCACTTCAACGAGGGTCGCCATACTCCGCGCGGGGTGCACCGGGAGCGTCAAGCAGGGCAGACTCACGTTCCCGAGAATTTGACGGGGGCGATCGAGGCCAATTCGTTCGTATTCGACCTCCTGCCGCCAAGGTTCGAGCACGCAGATGAGATCGATGGGACATTCATCGCGGACCGCCCGATCTCCGTACAGAGCATGAACGTCGAGTAGCCCGATTCCTCTAATCTCGATGTAGTGGCGAATGAGTGCAGGCGCATGACCGACCAGCATCATCGAGTCGGACCGAGAGCCCTCGACGAGACGCACCACGTCATCGGCAACGAGTCGGTGCCCTCGCTGAACCAGCTCGAGCGCGCACTCACTTTTCCCGACGCTGCTGTCACCGCGAAGCAACACCCCAACGTTGAGGACTTCAACGAGTGCCCCATGCACTTGAAATTCCATGCTGCTACCCGCGTTCCGGCTGGGCCCTGAGCCGGCTTGGGCCAGCTCCGGCTGCCGGAATACGCCCTCTCGAATCAGAATTTCGTGTCCTCGGCCTCGATCGCATCGAGCACCGAATCAATGGACTCCGCCCCCACGAGCTTCTCGCGAAACTCCGGGTCTCGGAAAAATCGCGAAATTCTGGCCAGGGCCTTCAGATGAGCCCCCCCAGAATGCTCCGGCACCACGAGCAGAAAAAAAAGCTGAGTGGGCTGCCCATCGATCGAATCAAAGTCGAGCCCTTCTTTGCAGCGTGCGAAGGAGGCCACCAAGTTTTCCAGACCGGCGACCTTACCGTGGGGAATCGCGACGCCTTCACCGATCCCCGTACTCTGGAGCGCCTCCCGCTCCATCAACACTTCAAGCAGTCGGTCCGGATCCAAGGCGGGCACGGACTTGGACAAGGCCCGAGCCATTTCAGCCAAAAGTCCGTCTTTTGCGCCCGATTCCACGTCTAAGATGACGGCGTCTCGGACGAGGATGTCCATGATCTTCATGCCCGCTCCTCGATCGGCGCGCGGAATTTATCCCACTCGCGCCTGAGCCGCGATGCCCCCCCGAGAAGTCCCTTGGGAACCCAGGGGCTGATTCCCTCTCAGAGGACCTGGCGGCGCTTGCTGGAGGAGAGGATATTCATCGCTTCTCGGTATTTCGTCACTGTTCTGCGGGCGATATCAATATTGGACGATTTCAGAGCCTCGGCGACCCTCTGATCCGAGAGTGGCTTCCTCGGGTCCTCATCAGCGATTAACTTCCGGATCTTCTCCTTGACACTCTCGCTGGCCACCGCCTCCCCCTGAAAACGGCTAATCGACGAGTTAAAGAAGTACTTCAGCTCGTAGATCCCCTGGGGCGTGTGTACGTATTTGTTGGTTGTAACCCGGCTCACTGTCGACTCATGCATCTCGATGTCATCGGCGACATCTCGGAGATTCAGAGGTTTGAGGTGCGCGACACCACGCTCAAAAAAGTCCCGCTGGTGTTCGATAATACTCTCCATGACTTTGTAAATCGTCCGCTGACGCTGGTGAATCGACTTAATGAGCCACATCGCTGACCGCAGCTTCTCCTGCACGTAGTCCCGTGTCCCCTTGGCATCCTCGGCCGGAGAATTACTCCGCAACACATCTCGATAAACGTGATTCACCTTTAACTTGGGAAGCCCATCCTCATTAAGAAGGACATGAAATTCGTCCCCAATCTTATGGACGTAGATATCCGGCGTGATGTAGACGGGCTCATCTCCGCCAAAATCACGGGCCGGCCGGGGCTCAAGACTGGCGATGACGACCCCGGCTTGGGCCACTTCCTGTGGTGTTGAATCCATCGCCCGGGCCAGCCCTCTAAAGTCCCGCTTCTGCAAAAGGTCCAGGTGCTCGTCCACGATCTTCAGAACCAATGGATCTTTCATGCGAAGCAGCCTGATCTGAATCATCAGGCACTCCCTCAGGTCCCGTGCGGCGACACCGGGTGGATCAAACCGCTGGATACGCGCAAGCACCTCCTCGACCGAATCCACCTCGGCCCGAACTTCCTGTGCGATCTCCTCCACGGTCGTTCGTAGATACCCTCGCTCATCCAGATTGCCGATAATCCATTGTGCAATCCGAACAGCTTCCTCGTCTAGGTCAGCTAAATGCAGCTGCCAATCCAGATGCTCACCGAGAGTCTGGCGACGCGTCAGCGTTGCCTCCAAGCTCGGTCTTTCATCTTCGCCGCCCAATCCGCGCGCGTCTAACCCGGTCTGCGGGTGGGATTCCAGATAAGCCTCCCACTCGACGTCGGCGATTTTGTCCGCATCGGACGGTTCCTCTGTGGGCGGTGTTCCATCGTCCGATG
>JAQWNI010000180.1 GCA_029268645.1 Myxococcota bacterium | reverse complement strand
CGGGAAAGGTTGGCCCTGCTGGAGGCCAACCAAGAAGAAATCGCGGACGGTTTGCACGCCGTGGGCCGAAACCTCGTGGTTCTTTCGATCGTCCTGGCTGCGGCGGTGGTCGGCGGCCTCGCGGCCGTGGGTTTGCTTCTCTGAATCGCTCATTCAGCGAGATTTCACACCCACAACTTGACAGCGCGGCACCTCCCTGAAACACTCTATCCTGATCGATCGATGAATGGACTTACGGGCTCATTCTCGACACGTAGAAAACCGATAAATATCTTGAATTAAAAGACTTTTGGTCGACGTCGGGCTCCAGTGCGAGAAATCATCACTTCTCTCGGCGTCTCGATTCGACCATCCCCGGAGGAAAAATGAGTACCCTGACTGCCCTTCCCTTTAAAGTGGCCGACATTGAACTGGCCGGCTGGGGCCGAAACGAAATTCGTCTGGCCGAGCATGAAATGCCCGGCTTGATGGCGCTTCGCGCCCGCCACGCGGCCGGCCAGCCCCTGGCCGGAACCAAGATCATGGGCAGCCTACACATGACGATCCAGACCGCGGTCCTGATCGAAACCCTGGTGGATTTGGGAGCCGACGTACGCTGGGTGAGCTGCAACATCTTCTCCACCCAGGACCATGCGGCCGCGGCCGTCGCGGTAGGCCCCAACGGCACCCCCAGCGATCCCAAGGGAATCGCGGTCTTTGCCTGGAAGGGCGAAACGCTGGAGGAATACTGGGACTGCACCGAAGCGGCTTTGATGTGGCCCGACGGCAGCGGCCCCGACCTGATTGTCGACGACGGGGGGGATGCGACCCTGCTCATCCATAAGGCGCATGAATTCGAGAAGGTCGACAAGGTGCCCGACTACAACCCCGAAACCGATCCGGAAGAATGGGGTGTCATTATTGGCCTTTTGAATCGAACCCTCGCCGCCCATCCCGGGCGCTGGACGAAGATCGCCGAAGGCATCAAGGGCGTCTCCGAGGAGACCACGACAGGCGTCCATCGTCTCTATCAGATGCACGAAAAGGGCGAGCTGCTCTTCCCCGCCATCAACGTCAACGATTCCGTCACCAAGAGCAAGTTCGACAACGTCTACGGTTGCCGACACAGTCTGCCCGATGGCCTGATGCGGGCCAGCGACGTGATGCTCGGCGGCAAAGTCGCGGTGGTCTGCGGCTATGGCGAGGTCGGCAAGGGATCAGCCCAAAGCCTTCGAGGACAAGGGTGCCGGGTGATTGTGACCGAGATCGATCCCATCTGCGCGCTGCAAGCCAGCATGGAGGGCTACGAGGTCAAGCCCCTGGAAGACGTGATCGGAGAAGCGGACCTGTTTATCACGACGACCGGGAACTTTGACATCATCACCGCCGATCACATGGCGCGCATGAAGGACAAGGCCCTCGTGGGCAACATCGGCCACTTCGACAATGAGATCGACATGGCGGGCCTCAAAAAGATCGACGGCATTCGCGTGGAGAAGATCAAGGATCAGTACCACGAGTGGACCTTCCCCGATGGCCACTCGATCCTCGTTCTCGCCGAGGGCCGGCTGTTGAACTTGGGCTGCGCGACGGGTCACCCCTCGTTCGTGATGAGTGCCTCGTTCACCAACCAAGTCCTCGCCCAGCTCGAACTGCACCAAAACCAAAGCGAGTACCCGGTGGGTGTCTACATGCTGCCCAAGCATCTCGACGAAGAGGTGGCACGGCTGCACCTCGATCACCTCGGCGTGAAGCTCACTACCCTGACCCAAGAGCAGGCCGACTATATCGGTGTGCCGGTCGAGGGGCCGTATAAGCCGGAGCACTATCGCTATTAGACGAACAAACAGAGCCGCCTGAACTCAGCCCCCGCTTAGAGCTTCGACTCTAGGCGGGGGCTTTTCATTGGGAAGCACCGCGCCGCCGAGGGGCGAGGCTTCCCCGAACCAACTGCGTCCAACCACTCCTTTTTCTCAGCCCAGAACCAAGCGCTGCGATCGCCACAACAAGGGTCGGTCTTGGGTGCGCACGTTCGCCCAATCAAAATCCGCCAGCAGCGACTCGGGGCGAACCGGGGCCGGCTCTTCAGTTAAGCCCGCCGCGTGTGCGAGCAGGCCGCACAGTTCGGGTCCGCTGTAGATCTCGCGCAAAACGGGCCAGCCCACCGAGCCGTGAAACTTGGCGAGCTTTTGATCCCGGGCCTCAAGCAGCAGCAGATGGTGGCGATAACGCGGCGTCGGCAGGTCGAGCAGACGCTGCAGGGACACCTGCACCGCCGTGCTGGGCGCGAGATCTCGCCCCCGCACCACGTCGGTCACACCGGCGGCGGCATCGTCCACCACGCTCGCGAGGTGATAGGCCATCGCGCCATCGCGTCGGCGCACAACCGGGTCTCCTGTGTCCGCCACGGGATCAGCCCCGAGATCGTCACCACCGGCATCCTCGATCTCAACACGACCTGCAGGCAATCGAACCCGCAGGGCTTCCGTCACGGACCGCCAACCACCCACCGGAAGAGAACGCGACCGGCAGGTGCCGGGGTACCGGAAAGAGCCGTCTCGCGCCCGGGTCCCGACGGCGCGCAAAGTCTGGCGCGAACACGCGCAGGGGTAGAGTCGTCCTCGCTCGGCCAGCGCGTCCAGCTGCTGCGCGTGGCGATCGGTCGCGTCGCTTTGCGTTTCCAGCCCGTCCCAATCGAGACCGAGCCACGCCAGGGCTTCGACCATGGCCTGAGCGTACTCAGGCCGGCAGCGGCTTGGATCAAGGTCCTCGAGGCGCAAGACCACCCGTCCCCCACGACTGCGCGCATCGAGCCAACAGAGAAGCGCGGCCAGCAAAGTGCCCGGGTGTGCGGGCCCGCTGGTCGTCGGGGCAAAGCGACCCACCGAGAAAGACAAGCTGTTGATCTCCCCTGGGCCCGAGTGTAACTCCCAGACCGATCAGCCCGAATCAATCTAGCTCTGTACCCAAGCCGAGCGCTCCGAAAAAGTTTGATGAACCAAGCGCCCCGCAGCGATCACAAGCTGCGGGCTCTCGAGGACCGAGAGATCTTTCAGTGGGTCCTTCGAAACCACCATCAAATCGGCCGCCGCCCCCGGTTTTAACACACCGACTTGATCGTCGAGTTCAAGGGCCCTGGCGGCGTCACGCGTCGCGCTCTGCAGGACTTCAAGGGGCGACCACCCGACGTAATGGGCGAAAGCGGGGAGCGCGTAGGCCAAGCGGTGATGATGCACACCGGGAATGCCGGCGTCCGTCGAGGCGATCAACGGAACGCCCGCCTCACGAAGCGCCCCAAAAACAGCGCGCATCCGCAAATGAAAATCGGTCTCACGGCCATCTTTTTCAATTCGGCGCGACCAGCCTTCGTTAACCGTCGGAGAAACCCAAGTGCCGCTGTGGGCGAGCTCGCGCACCGCCGCCGGGTCAAAGGCGCTGCCAAAACCAGCCGGGCCCGCAAAGGAACAGTGCTCCACCGTCCGCACGCCCGCCTGCGCGGCAAAACGAATGCCTTGAACACCGTGACAATGCGCCGCAACAGACCGGCCATGGGCCGAGGCCTGCGTGACCATCGCCGTTATCTCGTGTTGATCAAATTGCGCGCGGTCCACTGCACTGCCTTTCGTGAAAACCCCGCCCGTCGCCATCACCTTCACCCAATCGACGCCCTGTTCGATCTGTCTTTCGATGACGCGCGCCTGGGCCGCGGCGTCTTTTGCGACCCCGCCCCAAAAATGACAGTGCCCCTTGGGCACAGTGACGGGTTGGCCCGCACAGAGCAGCCGAGGACCAGGGATCTGACCCGCCGCGATCGCATCGCGCAAGGCGAGTTCGCGCCATTCACCCCCTCCGAGATCCCGCGCCGTCGTGATCCCCGCGCGCACCATCGCCCTCGCCCGAGCCACCATGCGAAGATCGCGGTCTTGCCGGGTCGGAACGAATTGAGCGTCCGGAGCCATCAATGTCGGGTCCAGATCCAGATGAACATGGGCGTCAATGAGCCCCGGCATGACGGCTGACCCCGCAGGAAGCTCTATTTCCTGCCAGGGGCCACCGCCTGGAGGTGCGCCGATTCCCGCAATTTCCCCGGAGGCGACGTACAAATCGACTGTTTGAGCGGTCGTCTGGCTGGTCTCGCCGTCCCAAAGCCGCCCTCCGCTGATTTTCCAATTCATAGCGCTGCAAGGCTAGCGACTTGCGGGACGAATGCTCTGGGTGCCCTGTGTTGCGTTTCGCACTGACTGGTGCATCCTGGGGGCACGTGGACGCTTCCTGATAGGCCTCCGCGGGAGGGCCGGGGGTGCCCTTTCCGTTCGGAGGCCAGGCAATGCGTCCTGGAAAGGGGCCACCGTTCTCATGTCCGATTCGAACGAAGTCCTTGTTGTTGCCTCAAAGATCAAGAACCACATCAAGAACCAAGGCGACATGAAGACATCCGCGTCTGTGCTTCAGGCACTCTCGGATCGTCTGCGATCTCTCTGCGACCAGGCGATCGAGAACGCCCGCAGTGAGGGCCGCAAGACTGTGCTGGACCGCGACATCCCGTAAGGGTCTGGAGCGGCCCGCCTGGGTTTCGCTAGGCGGGCCGCGCTCGGCTTACCCTCTCGTTCCAGTGTTCTGTGGCCCATCAAGGCGATCTGCGTGGTCAAGAGCCGAGTGGGAGCAGTGACCGGAGGGCGTCCTTTAGTTCGGGGTGGGCGTATACGTATTGCCGCTCTTCGGCGGCCCGCGGGACCAGCCGCTGCCCGGGCACGACCGCGATAGCGGCTTCACCGAGAATCAACCGAAGCGCCCACTCGGGCACGGGGAGCCGAGCCGGTCGACCCAAAACGCCACCCAACGTCCGCGCCCACTCGCCCATGCGAAGCATCTCGGGCGCCACTGCGTTGACCGGCCCCTGCCAACTAGGACTTTGCTGTCCGAGAGCCGCCAGGGCGAGACCCGCGGCATCCTCTTCGTGAATCCACGGCGTGAAGCGCCCAGAGGGACCCAGCGGCCCTCCAAGGCCCGAACGAAAGATCGGCAGCATCCGCGGCAAGGCGCCACCCTGAAGCGAAAGAATCATCCCAAAGCGAAGTGAGACCACTCGAGTCTTGGGCCCCTGCGCCCGCTGCGCTTCGGCCTCCCAGTCCACGCACAGCCGAGCCAAAAAATCATCTCCAGGCAAGGAGGTTTCCTCGAGCAGTTCTTCACCCCGAGGTCCGTAGAAACCAGCCGCTGAGGCGCACACCAACGCCTGCGGCGGAGACGACAAGCGCTTGAGGGCGTTCACCAGATTCCGAGTACCCTCGATTCGACTTGAGCGAATCTTCTTTTTCACACGCCCATTCCAGCGGGACGCGGCAATCGGTTCCCCGGCCAGATGGACCACTCCAGAAGTCCCCTCCAGCGCCTCCTGCCAGGGGCCGGGCTCGCTCACGTTCCCCTGGACGAAGCAAACACCAGGGCGCTCACTGCGACCGCGACGACTAAGTGCCACCACCTCAATGCCCCGATCGACCAACCCGTCGCATACGGCCCGACCAACAACGCCTGTGGCGCCGGTGACGAAAACCCGCTCTTGGGGCCTCTCGATCATGCGGAAGCGCCCTCCCCATCCGACTCCGCCGGGAACGCGACACGGACTGCCTGCTCCGCACGAGCAGGGTCGAAGGCCAAGGCGAAGAGCTCCCGTGCGACGAAGGCCGCACTGCTAAAGCTGTCCTCGGTCTTCATCTCGATGAAATCGCCCACCGCGGGGAACCGTTCGGGCGGGCAGGCTCTAATTTCCTCGTGCATGGCGGTATCGATGATCCCCGGTGCCACGGCATGAGCCCGTAAGCCGGTCTTGCCTTCTTCCGCCGCCACCACCTCGGTCAGCCGGTCGACCGCCGCCTTGCTCGAACAATAAGCCGACCAGCCCTCGAAAGGAGGCGCGCCGGTTGAAAGATTGAGCAAGACCCCACCCCCGCCCTGTTCTGCGCGATGTCGGATGAACGTCTGGCAGCCGATCAAGACGCCGATCAGGTTGACGTCGACATGCCGCCGGAATTCGTCAATCGAAAGCGAACGAACCGGATCAATCGGTCGAATCATACCGGCGTTGTTGATCCAAAGATCGATGGCTCCGAAGCGCGACGCAACCGCCCCGGCAAACTCCGCGACCGCTGTCTCATCGGTCACGTCCAGTTGCTCGACGAGGATCGAATCGGACTCGGCAAGAGCCGACGGTCCCCGAGAGCAAAGCCCCAGGTTCATCCCCTGCCCCGCTGCAAACTCAGCCATCGCGGCCCCCAAACCTCGACTTGCCCCGGTCACCACCACAGTCCGACCTTTGAGTTCAATGCTCACGCTCGTCACTCCTTTTCTTGGTCCCCACGCACCTCTTCTCTCCGTTCCCGCCGGTTCCGGCCCGAAGAGACTTCAACCTGGGCGGCCTCTCCTGCTGCGGCTCCGCTCTTCAAGCCGGAGGGTCCCCCAGAACGGTCTCGACCTCGGCCGCAGGCGGGCGAATCCGTTCAAAGTCGACTCCCGACGGCTGTTGATAGATCTCCAACCCGAACTCCGGCACCATCGAAAGGATGTGGTCGAAGATATCGGCCTGGATTCCCTCGTATTGGACCCACTCTTGGTCATTGCTGAAGCAGTAGATCTCGATGGGCAAACCGTTGGAGCCCGGGGCCAATTGTCTGACCATCAGGGTGTAGCCGCGTTGATGAATCTTTGGATGGGCTTTCAGGTAAGACACGATGTAGGCCCTCAACGTCCCGACATTCGTCATCCGGCGGATATCCGCATTGATCTCAGCATTCAGGCCCGGCTGTGCGTTGTGCTCTTGAATTTCTGAACGCTTACTTTTGATGTAGTCCTGCAAGAGGGCCCAGCCTCTAAAGCGGTCGATTTCATCGGGACGAAGAAACCGAATGGAATTCATGTCGATGTAAAGAGCGCGCTTGATTCGACGCCCACCGGAATCCGACATGCCGCGCCAGTTCTTGAAGGATTCGCTGATGAATTTATATGTGGGAATGGTCGAGATGGTCTTATCCCAGTTCTGAACTTTGACCGTGTGCAACGCGATGTCCATGACGTCACCGTCCGCGGAGGCATCGGGCATCTCGATCCAATCCCCGACCCGGACCATGTCGTTGCTGGCGATCTGGATGCTGGCGACGAAGGAAAGAATCGTGTCCTTAAAGACCAACATCAGGACGGCCGTCATGGCACCAATGCCCGAGACGAAGATCCAGGGCGAGCGACCCAGCAGCGTCGAGATCACCACGAGAGCAGACAGCAGCACGATCCCGATTTGAAGCAGTTGAAGGTAGCCCTTGATGGGCCGACGCCGATTCACCGCCGAGCGGGAATAAATCTTATTGACAGCGGTCAGAAACGAGCTCAGGGTCGCCGCCACCACGACGATCATCACCACGATACTGAGGCGGCGGACGATCGAATCAATCGTGTCCGGAACCTTCGGGACGGCCGAAATGCCTAGATAAATGACGACCGCCGGCGCCAAGTGCGCCAGCCGACGAAAAACCCGGGCATCGGTGAGGGCGTCATCCCATTGGAATGCGCTCCGTCGCACCAAGGCACCGAGACCTCGCGCCACGATCCAGCGCGCAAAAACGTAAACAACGATCGCGATGCCCAGCAGGGCGAGCCCGGACAGGATCGGCTCCGTGATCTCTCCCCGTGCCCATTCCAACCAGCGATTCACGCCCGTCCCCCTTTGACGTCGAGCGAGCGCATCCAAGCGCTCGGAGGGGAGTCTACTGAATCCGATCCCCAAAACGGAGTCCCGTATGGGTTCACCCGGCAGGCTGCGGGATCCCACGATACTCTCTTAAGGCGAGAGCCTAGAGCCTTTCTCCACTCGGCTGCCCACGGCAACTCGGCCGCGTCCCCTCGATCCCCCTTCGGAAATCCGCCCCCATGACGAAAAATCCCGCCAGCGAGCTCGACCATATCCACATCAAGGGCGCCCGGGAACACAACCTCAAAAACGTTGAGCTTCGGATCCCGAAGAAAAAACTCGTCGTGATGACCGGCGTCTCCGGTTCCGGAAAGTCCTCTCTGGCCTTCGACACCCTCTACGCAGAGGGGCAACGCCGCTATGTGGAATCGCTTTCCGCCTATGCGCGGCAGTTCCTGGGCCAAATGGAAAAGCCTCGATACGACACGATTCGAGGCCTGTCGCCCACCATTTCCATCGAACAAAAGACGGCGAGCAACAATCCCCGCTCGACCGTGGGAACCATCACGGAGATCGCCGATTACCTGCGTGTCCTGTACGCGCGCATTGGGGTTCAGCATTGCCCGGCCTGCGGTGAACGTGTCGAGGCCCAAACCGCCGAACAAATTTCCCGGGCCTTGCTCCAGCACCCAGAGGGAACGCGCATCATCGTGATGGCGCCTCTCTTGGTCAATCGGAAAGGCGAGCATCGAGATCTGCTCGAATCCGCCCGCCGCGCGGGTTGGACCCGGCTACGAGTCAACGGTGAAGTTCTGGCCAGCGAAGACCTCGAGGCCCTCGACAAACGCAAAAAACACACGGTTGAAGCCGTGGTCGATCGCGTCGTGGCCAAACCGAGCGCTCGCAGCCGCGTCAACGACAGCGTGGAAACCGCCCTCCGAGTAGGCGAGGGAACACTGATCGCTCAGATTTCTGGACAGGACAGGACTTTCACTGAAAGCGCGGCCTGCAGTGGCTGCGACCTCTCCTTTCCCGAACTGACCCCCCAGGCCTTCTCGTTTAACAGCCCGCAAGGAATGTGCGCCGACTGCAATGGCCTCGGCACTCGATTCGAATTTGACCCGGCGCTCCTTGTCCCCGACGAGGCTCTCAGCATCGAAAGGGGCGCGATCAAGCCCTGGGGAGAAAATACATCAGAGAAGACCGGCTGGGGAGCAAGCTACCGGCGTCAGGTCATGGAGCAGCTCGGGATCAACCCCGACCTAGCCTGGCGCAAGCTGCCCGCCAAAAAGCGTCAGATCCTGCTTCACGGATCAACGGAAAAAAAATTCAATATCGAATGGAAGAATAAGAGCGGCCAAGGCAGTTTCGACGTCAACTGGGAAGGTGTCATTCCTCGGATGATGCGGCGCTTCAAAGAGACCAGCAGCGAGCGCATGAAGAAGTGGTACGGCCAGTATATCTCCAACACCCAGTGCACGACCTGCCAGGGAGGGCGTCTGCGGCCAGAAAGCTCAGCCGTTTTAGTGGAAAGCCACAGCATCGTCGATCTCGGTGCGCTGACAGTCGATGAAGCACGTGAATTCTTTCGGGGTCTAAAACTCAAAGGCTCAGCCAAGCAGATTGCCACCGAAGTGCTGAAAGAAATCCGATCTCGACTCGAGTTCCTAGGATCCGTCGGCTTGGGCTACCTCTCCCTAGACCGCGCAGGACCGACTCTCTCGGGGGGCGAATCCCAACGGATTCGGCTCGCAAGCCAAGTGGGTTCGGAGCTGACCGGCGTCATCTACATCCTCGACGAACCTTCAATCGGATTACACCAACGCGACAATCGTCGACTCCTGGACACCCTCGAACGGATGCGAGACATCGGCAACAGCGTGGTCGTTGTCGAACACGACGAAGAAACTATTCGCGAAGCGGACCACGTCATCGATTTTGGCCCCGGTGCAGGAATTCTCGGCGGCTCAATCATTCATGCGGGAACACCCAAAAGCTTGGAACGGGCGAAGGGATCCCTGACGGGCGCCTACCTGTCGGGGCGTCGTCGCATAGAGATTCCCAGCGAAAGACGGGAATCGACGGGCAGCATCAAGGTCCAGGGGGCCGCCGAAAACAATCTCCAGTCCGTCGATGTCGAGTTCCCGCTGGGTGTAATGACCGCTGTGACCGGCGTCTCAGGCGCAGGGAAGTCCACGCTGGTGAACGACATCCTCTACCCCGCGCTCGCTCGCAGATTGCATGCGTCGACTCGCAAAGTCGGGCGCCATCGCACCGTGTCAGGGCTGACCCAACTCGACAAGGTCATCGACATCGACCAGAGACCCATCGGCCGAACACCTCGAAGTAATCCTGCGACTTACATCAAAGTTTTCGATGAGGTCAGAAAGTTTTTTTCCGAGCTGCCGGAGTCGCGAGTTCAGGGATTTAAGCCTGGGCGTTTTTCGTTCAATGTCAAAGGAGGACGCTGCGAAGCCTGCGAAGGGGACGGCGTACGGAAAATCGAAATGCACTTTCTCGCCGACGTTTTTGTCCGCTGTGAAGAATGCCAGGGGAAACGTTTCAATGAAGCGACGCTTCGCGTCCTCTACAAAGGGCACTCCATTGCCGACATACTCGAACTGACAGTTCGCGAAGCCCTCGAAGTCTTCGCCCATCATCCTAAAATCGCCGGCCCGCTGTCCCTCCTCGAACGCGTAGGCCTCGACTACCTCCACCTCGGACAACCCTCTCCCACCCTCTCCGGCGGAGAGGCCCAGCGCATCAAGCTCGCCCGTGAACTCGCAAAGCGAGCCACCGGGCGCACTCTCTACATTTTAGACGAGCCGACGACTGGCCTGCATTTTGAGGATGTCCGCAAGTTGCTCGCCGTGCTTTCGGCTCTGATCGACGCGGGCAACTCCGTGGTCGTCATCGAGCACAATCTCGATGTCATCAAGACCGCCGATTGGGTCATCGACCTCGGACCCGATGGGGGTCCCGACGGAGGGCGGATTATCGCCCAGGGGACCCCTGAAGATGTGGCCCGCCTTCGAGGCTCCCGGACGGGCACATACCTGAAGAGCGCCCTAAGGGCCGGGAGAGCCAACCGCTAAGCCCAAGGCATTGATCAGGCTTGCCCGGCCGCCGCCCACTCCAAGAGCGGACCTGTGCATTCTCGCGGCCAGGTGTGGGAAAGGTCCGCGATCTCCTCAAAGATCACGCTCTGCCCTGCTTCCTGAAGAATCCGAACCGCTTCTCGAGCCACTTCAACAGGGAACATCCAATCCAGCGCCCCGTGGATCCACCGGATCGAAGGGGTGACGGGGTTGGACCGACTACCCCCGGCCATCACCTGAGGATGCAATACGCCGGCCACCGGGGCCAAGAAAGAAAAAGGCCGCGGCCTTTCGGAAAGCCCGTGAAGCAAGCTGAAGGTTGCACCGTCGGACAA
The DNA here is from genome assembly GCA_029268645.1 of Myxococcota bacterium. Lineage (GTDB taxonomy): Bacteria > Myxococcota_A > UBA9160 > UBA9160 > UBA4427 > TMED88. The sequence continues at coordinate 2,640 of JAQWNI010000180.1, read as the reverse complement.
ACCCGTCAGAAGCATTCGCTTTGGGTCGACCTGCCAGCGCCCACAGACGTAATCCACCATGGCGTCCAGCGCGCGACCATCCCGAGCCGGATGATACAGCGACCAAGTACTCTCCTGGGACGTGGGAGACAGAACCAACCACCCCCGTGCCCGGGCCGACCGGATCCAGGACCAGATGAAGTCATCCCCATGCCCCATTCCCCCGTGAAGGGTAACGACCATCGGCCAGACTCGGTCGTCTGAGTAGTCTTCGGGCACATAGAGTGTAAAGCCCCCTCGTTCGGAGGCGTCGTTTCTCGCATTGAAGAGGCCGACAGGCGTTTTTCCCCGGGCACCTTGGGCCAAGACCGGCAACCTTGCCTCGAAGCCGGGCTCGATAAAGGCCGCATCAACCGGGGGGAGAGTGGCTCTCAGTGGAAAGAGCGCGGCTTGCGCCCGGGCATGGGCCCGCATCGCCTCAAGCATTGCGAGGGGGCCCTGTGGCCCGTCCTCCGACTCTCCCAAGAATAGTCGGAAGGCCCGCTCGGCATGCTCAGCCGATCGCCCAAGGCTCGCGGCGAAATTTTCGAGGTCCGGGGGAGCGGAAGCCGACTCCAAGGCCAGACGCCGGGCTTCCAGCCTCGGCAAAACCGGCCTTAGAGATTCGCGCAACGCCTCAATGCGAGGGGGATGCATTTGGCGCAAGGCTCCTTCCATGACTTGAAGACCGCTCAACAACGTCGGCCCCAAATGACCGACCGCCTCAGCAAAGCTCACTTCCGGGGTCGCCCCGCTGGCCGCATCCTGGTCATCGTCTTTCGCCATGCCTTGAGGCTAGCCTCCAGGGCACTCTGAATCTGCCTCGGGACAACGAAGCGCTCTCCGCAGAGGGGCTCACACCGTCGCAGCCCAGAGAACCCCAAAGAAGCCGGAATCTATCCTTCATCCACCGAGACTTCCGCGATGGCCGCGGAACGATCCTGTGGGTATGCTCCCAGCTCTTCGAGAACGCTCGGCCGGACGGCTGAGTCCCCAGCCCCGGAAATGGGGCATCGCTCGGCCCGCCGCGGCAACGTGGCTTAGGCCCTCCATAAGGAGACCCGCATGCATTCCCTGTCGCCCCATCGAGCCGCTGCTCCTGCCCGGGCCGGGCTGCTCGCCCTCGCCGCCGGCCTGTTGCTTCTTCTGTTCGTGGCTCCCGCCGCAGCCAAGGAACCCAAGACTGATGATGAGAAGGGCCTCTACTACATGGGCGTGGTGGTGAGTCAGAACCTTTCCGGATTTGATCTTTCCCCCGAAGAGGCTGCGATGGTGATGCAGGGGATGCAAGACTCACTGGCGGGTAAGACCCAGGAAATCGACCACCAAAGCTACGGTCCCTTGGCTCAGAAGTTTGCTCAAACCCGCTCCTTGGAAGTCGCCGAAAAAGAGAAGGCCTCAAGCCAAGAGTTCTTGACCGAAGCCGCGAAGGCCAAAGGGGCGAAGACCACCGAATCTGGGCTGATTTTTACCGAAGAAAAGGCGGGAAGCGGAGACTCCCCGAGCCCGACCGACACCGTCAAAGTTCACTATCACGGCACGCTCCGAGACGGCACCGTCTTTGACAGTTCGATTCAGCGCGGGACCCCGGCAGAATTTCCGCTGAACCGAGTGATCCCCTGCTGGACCGAAGGCGTAACCATGATGAAACCGGGTGGCAAAGCGAAGCTCATCTGCCCGTCGGAAATAGCTTACGGAGACGCGGGTCAGCCGCCGGTTATTCCGGGTGGAGCCGCCCTGGTGTTCGAGGTCGAACTGATCGAAGTCGTCGGCCAGTAGTCCGGCGCTTTATTGCTCGACGGCCACGATGGTGAGCACCAGCAAGGCCACTTGAGTCGCGATGGCGAGAACCGGAGCGGCGCTTCGCAGATCACGGGCCCAACGTCGCGCCGCCCGCTTCCGGCGGCGGCGGTGATGGGGCTGGGGAGCGGCGACGACCTGATCCGGATTCAGGATCAGGGGGTCGAGGGCAAACGTCGAATTGGGGGGTTGCAAAAGCACGGGGAACCTCCATTTGCAAGACGCCCTGGCCGGGCGGCCGCACCGTCGACGAGCGCTTCGTCGACGACATTCCCCTCATCGGGTGTATCCACCTACGGCTTGACCGAAATGATGGAATTCAGCGCTCTCGTGTCTTTTGCACACGCAGCGCGTACGCGCGAGTTTGCTCGGCCAATGCGCGTTCTGGATCCACGCCAGCTTCGCGCGCCCAGTCCACGATCAAGAGCAGAAGGTCGCCTACCCGCTCGTGCTGCTTGACAGAATTGGCCTCCGTTCGGTCCGAATCCTGCTCCGCTTCCCGCAATCCAACCAACAGTTCGAGGGCCTGCTCAGATCCCAAAGCCTCGGGGCCGTCATACCCCGCCCGTTCCGCCCGACCGAGAATCTTGCCAGCTCGACGCAAGGCCGGGAGTGCAACCGGAACGTCTTCAAAAGGATCGACTTGCTCTGCGGCGGCCCCTTCTCCGCGACGTTGACGCCTCTCTTCTCGTTCCTGCGCCTTGGTTTCTTCCCAGGTTCGGCGCACGACCTCGAGGGGCTGGCCTTCTGCTTCCCCGAAGACATGGGGGTGACGTCGGATGAGTTTCTCGCAAATCGCTCGGGCGATGTCCTCAAATCGAA
>JAQWNI010000179.1 GCA_029268645.1 Myxococcota bacterium | reverse complement strand
TCCATGCCGAGCTTCTCTCGAAGACCCGCCCAAGCCTGACCGGCCATGACGTCTTCGAGCTTTTGGCCCGCCGGCACCTGATACTCCGGCATGTGGTACTCGCCCATCGGGATTTCGACGTTGCACCGCTCTGCGATGACGAGCGTGTTCTCCACGGCGTCGAGATGGTCGTGAAAGACCTCCCGCATTTCGTCCCCGTCCTTCACGAAAAAACCCCGACCATCGAACCGAAACCGCTTTTCATCAGAAAGGTTGGCCGCCGTTCCAATACACAGCAGCGCATCGTGGTGGGCGTGGTCGTCGTCCTCGAGATAATGGGCGTCATTGGTTGCGACCAGCGGAATATCCATCTCGCCCGACATTTTAAACAGCTCTTCGTTCACCCGATCTTGGTCGGGGATGCCATGCCGCTGTACCTCCAGGTAGTATCGATCTCCGAATAGACCTCGAAAGCGCTCGGCAATTTCCCAGGCGGTGCGGGTTTCTCCATGGGTCACCGCCCTGGGAACCGGCGCCGACAAGCACCCCGACGTACAGATAAGCCCCTCATGGTGCTTCTCAAGCAGGCTCCAATCGATCCGGGGCTTGTAGTAGAACCCCTCGAGATAGGCTTTCGACACGAGGGTCATCAGGTTTTGGTAACCCGTTTCGTTCATCGCGAGCAGAAGCAGATGATGAATCGCGTCATATCCGCTCTCATCCCGCTCACGACGCTCTCGCTCGAAACGAGATCCTCCAGCAAAGTAGACTTCGCAGCCAATGATCGGCTTGACGTCGTTGGCTCTCGCCTTCTCATAGAATTCGACCGACCCAAAGAGATTTCCGTGATCGGTTTGGGCCACTGCCGGCATATTGAGCATGCGAGCGCGTTCAAAAAGCGGATTGTGCTTAATCGCGCCATCCAAAAGCGAGTACTGAGTATGGAGGTGTAGGTGAACGAAGGGCTTCGGCACGCCCTACTCCCACTCGATGGTGGCAGGTGGCTTCGACGAGATGTCATAGACGACGCGGTTGATCCCCTTGACCTCGTTGATGATTCGATTTGAAATCTTGCCCAGCACGTCCCAAGGCACTTGGGCAAAGTCGGCGGTCATTGCGTCAACAGACGTGACGCAGCGCACCGCCACTGCATTTTCATAAGTCCGTGCATCGCCCATCACGCCCACGCTATTGACGGGCAAAAAAACAACCAGGGCTTGCCAGATCTCGTCGTAGAGACCAGCCATTCGGATCTCTTCATTCATGATCGCATCGGCGCGACGGAGAGCGGCCAGGCGATCGGGCGTGACCTCACCCATGATTCGGATGGCGAGGCCGGGGCCCGGAAACGGGTGCCGGCCCACGGCGCGCTCGGGAAGACCTAAGCCACGGCCGACCTCTCGCACTTCGTCCTTGAATAGTTCTCGCAGCGGCTCGACGAGTTCGAGACGCATGTCTTCGGGCAGACCGCCCACGTTATGATGGGTCTTGATGGTGACCGACGCACCCTTGACGGAAACGCTCTCGATCACATCGGGGTAGAGCGTTCCTTGCACCAGAAACCGGGCATCGCCCACCTTCTCCGCTTCTTCCTCGAAGACCTCGATAAACAACCGCCCAATCTCGCGCCGTTTTTTTTCCGGATCGGAAACGCCGTCGAGTGCTCTCAAAAAGCGCTCAGAGGCATCCACGGAAATCAGATCAATTCCCAATGATTCTCTAAAGGTCTCTTCAACCTCGGCCCGTTCGTTCTCACGCATCAAGCCATGATCCACAAAAATACAGGTCAGCTGATCGCCGACCGCTCTATGAACCAGTGCAGCCGCGACTGAGGAATCCACGCCGCCGGACAATCCGCAAATCACTCGCGCCGGGCCCACTTGCGACCGGATTGATTGAATATGCTCATCGATGAACGCGCTCATCGTCCAGTCCGGCGAACAGTCACAGATCTCCCGGACAAAATTGTGAAGAATCTGCTGTCCGCCCTGGGTGTGAACAACTTCTGGGTGGAACTGCAAGCCCCAAATGGGCCGCTCTTCATGTCGAATGGCGGCGAAGGGAGACCCGCCGCTGCTGGCCACCACGTCGAAGTCTGCAGGCAAGGAAAGCACCCGGTCTCCGTGGCTCATCCAGACCACGTGGCTCTGCTCGGTCGACAAACCCGCGAGAAGCGGATCTTCGCGATCGATCTTCATTTCAGCCCGGCCGTATTCTCGATCCTCAGAGGCTTCGACCTTGCCGCCTAAACGCGCGACGAGAAGCTGGAGCCCGTAACAGATCCCCAAAACGGGAACGCCGAGTTCAAACACCCCGGGGTCGACATCGGGCGAATCCGAATCCAAGACGCTGGCGGGCCCCCCGGAGAGAACCACTCCACTCGGGGCGAAGGCCTCCATGACCGCGAGGTCGAGAGGCCCGGGATGGATTTCGCAATACACGTTCAGTTCGCGAATTCGTCGGGCGATTAGCTGAGTATATTGCGAGCCGAAGTCGAGGATCAGGATCCGACTTTCACTGGAACGGGCGGTGGCTGAGGAAATGGACATGGGGGACAGGGCTCTCGCGGCTTTAAGGTCGGGAACCCGACCGGTCCAAGGGGGAGGGAGAGACAGAGACTCGGCGGGCTATTCGATTCGGTAGTTCGGGGCTTCCTTGGTGACAATCACGTCATGAACATGGCTTTCGCTCAACCCTGCCGAGGAAATTCGAACAAACCGGGCCTTGGCCCTCAACTCATCCAGCCCCGCAGCGCCGCAGTAGCCCATCCCCGAGCGCAATCCGCCATGAAGTTGATGGATGCTGCTGGAGAGAGTCCCACGGTACGGCACTCTGCCCTCAATGCCCTCGGGAACGAGCTTGGGCGAAGCCACGTCACTCTGGAAGTAACGGTCGCTGCTGCCTTGCGTCATGGCCCCGATCGAACCCATGCCCCGGTAAACCTTGTAAGAGCGGCCTTGAAAAAGAACCACTTCGCCAGGGGCCTCGTCGGTTCCAGCAAAGAGCGAGCCCAGCATGACGGTCGAAGCACCCGCCGCCAGCGCTTTAACGATATCGCCAGAGAATTTGATGCCGCCATCGGAGATGACCGGGATTCCGCTGACATGGGCGACATCACACACGTCTCGCACTGCGGTAAATTGCGGAACGCCCACTCCAGCCACGACGCGGGTCGTACAGATCGATCCCGGTCCGACACCTACTTTGACGCCGGAGACCCCTGCCTTAATGAGCGCCTCGGCCCCCTCCGCCGTCGCGATATTCCCCCCAATGATCGGCATGTCGGGGAAGTCGTGGCGAAGTTCGGATATCGCATCAAGGACCATCCTCGAGTGTCCATGCGCGGTATCCACAACGATGACGTCCACACCGGCCTCGATCAGAGCCTGGGTGCGTTCAAGCCTATCAGCCCCCACCCCGACCGCCGCGCCACAGCGAAGTCTCCCCAGGCCGTCCTTGCATGCATTTGGAAACCGCTCTGTCTTCTCGATGTCTTTGATCGTAATCAGGCCACGCAGCATGCCGGCCGCGTCCACCACCAATAACTTTTCGATCCGATGGGCGTGAAGAAGCTCCTTGGCCCCCTCCATCGTGGTCCCGGGAGGCACCGTTACAAGTTCCTCCCGGGTCATCACGGATGAGATCGCAGCCGTGTGATCCTTGACAAACCGCAGATCCCGATTGGTCAGAATCCCCACCGCCTTGCCATCTCGCGTGACAGGGACCCCGGAAATTCGATACCGCTCCATCAGCTCTAGGGCTTCGTAGATGCGTTGCTCAGGACGCATCGTAATCGGGTCCACGATCATTCCCGATTCGGAGCGCTTAACCTTATCGACCTCGGCGGCCTGGGCCGCGGGAGGCATGTTCTTATGGACAATGCCGATGCCCCCGTTTTGAGCCATGCAGATCGCCGTTTCATGCTCGGTCACGGTGTCCATGGCAGCTGAAATCAGCGGGGCATTTAAACTGATGTCGGGGGTCAGGTCGGTTCGGAGGTCGGTGTCGCCAGGGAGAACTTCGGAAGCACCGGGCACCAAGAGCACATCATCGAAAGTCAGGGCTTCCCGAATGTCATCGGCTTGGCCTCCACCTCTCCCGTCTTCAATCGTCATAACCTGCCCCCCCCGAAGCCTTTAGCCCCCCCCCGAAAGCGTTGAAAAACGCAATACAAGAAGCCGCCTCAAGGACCGGAAGCGAACGACCATCGGGGGGTCGCGACCCCCTTCAGGAGCCCGCCGCCGCAGCATACTCGCGGGCCGGAGACGGGTCAACCAAAGCGCTGGTCCGAACCCCGGCGCCGCCTAGACGGAGCCCCTGGCTCTGATGATCAAGCGGAGTCGAATCAGGCGGAGAGGGTCGTCTCCGAGGAGGGACGCTGGTCTGCCGGAGAAACCGCGGCCGCGAGGAGCGAGTGCGGCGTCGCCTCAAGGATTTCGACCTCAACGAGCTCTCCGGGCCGCACGGCCTGCGTCGACGAACCATCGCTCGGGACCAAGTTGACCACCCGATGATGGGGGTCCCGGCCACAAACTTGACCGGCTCCGTGCCGACTCGGCCCTTCCACCAAGACCCGGGTTCGATCGCCCACTCGGCTTCGGTGATAGTCCATCGTGAGCCGCCTCTGAAGGCCCTGCAAGGCCTCTAGGCGGCGGCGGCCCTCCGCCCGATCCAAGGCCCCGGGCATTTCAGCGGCCGCTGTTCCAGGCCGGGGCGAATAGATAAAGCTGTAACTGTCCTCGAAGCCCACCTTCTGCATGAGATCGAGCGTCTCAGCAAAGTCCTCTTCAGTCTCGCCGGGAAAGCCTACGATCAGATCGGTGGTCAGCGTGATGCCCGGGACAGCGGATCTCAGAGCCTGGGCAATCTCGAGGTACGACTCCCGTCCATAACGCCGACGCATCGCTTCAAGTATGCGGTTACTCCCGCTCTGGAGTGGCAAGTGCACGTGGGGGCAGAGGCTCTTCAGAGCAGCGTGGGCGGCCACCAAGGACTCGTCGAAGAAAAGGGGGTGGGGGCTGGTGTAACGAATCCGTTCAATGCCTGGAATTGCGTCTAATTGGCCCAAAAGTTCGGCAAAGGCCACGGTCCCCGATGCATCAGATCGCCCCCGTTTTACATCGTGACGACCATAGGCATTCACCGTTTGCCCAAGGAGCGTGACCTCACGCGTCCCCTCGTCGGCGAGCCGCTGAACTTCTTCCAGAATACCCGTTACAGGGCGGCTGATCTCGCGGCCACGGGTGCTCGGAACAATGCAAAAACTGCAGAACATGTCG
>JAQWNI010000178.1 GCA_029268645.1 Myxococcota bacterium | reverse complement strand
TACGCAAATGACGGGAAGCCTGCTGGGTTTTCTGCCGCTCTCGTCGCTTTTGCGTCGACCTTGCCGGCGGAATGCCTTCTGCTCGAGAAAAGATGAGCCCTGCATTTCAGGCGTCTTCCAGGCGGGTCGCATGGTAAACTCAATCGTCTGGATCAGGCGAGGCGCTCGCGACCCGGTCGCCTCTGAGTGCGAAATGGAACTGAATCGAAATCGCGGAATTCGAGTGTCTCGCTCTTTTTTTCTCTGCACCCTCTTCTTGGTGGGTTTGTCCTCGCACGCACAAGCGGTCTGCAGCCCGGATTCCGCCAACCCAGTCGTGGGCTTCGAAACATCCCTCGGCCATTTCTACGTTGAGCTTTGCGCAGCGGACTCTTCCGTCGCCACCACCGTCGACAACTTTCTCGACTACGTGGAGAGTGGGGCCTACACGAGCACTGGATTCATCCATCGAGCCCTCAATCTGCAGGATTCTGGATCCTTCGGGATCATTCAGGGGGGTGGATATTTCATCCAGAATGGGTTGGCCGAAGTAGTCGTCACGAATCCACCGATTCCCTTGCAGGCCGGTCTTTCAAACCTACGTGGCACCATTGCCATGGCGAGGACCAATGATCCAAATTCCGCGACGAGCCAATGGTTTATCAACACCGAGGACAATCTGGTTTTCGATCCGGCACCCGGCCAAGATGGATATGCGGTGTTTGGGAGAGTGATCCTCGACGGATTAGATGTTGTGGACGATATCGTGGATCAAGAGAAATGGAATCTAAACCCAAGTTCATTCCCCTCAGTTCCTCTCATCGATTATCCGAACGATGGTTCATCCGTCCTGTCGTATCTAGTGTATGTCACCGACGTGTACGTCGTGCCCGAGCCGAGCGCGACCCTTCAAATGATGTCGGGCATTTTTGCCTTGATGGGATTTCATAAAATTCGCGGGGCCAATCGAAGGGTGGCGAAAAGGTCTCGACAGGATGGGGACTGATCCGCTGGTTCTGAGAGATCACCTAGAGTGCGGAACGGTGATCAGCGGCCAAGACCGAGCGTCGGTTCTCGCGCTCGCCCGCCGGATCGAGAACTCGGGCCTCGATAGCGCTTGGGTGGGGGATCATATCTCCTTTTATATCCCTATTTTAGAATCACTCACGCTGCTCTCCTTTGTCGCGGCGGCGACCGAGCGCATTCGCCTTGGAACCGGGATCTATTTGATGCCTCTTAGGCATCCCACGACGACCGCCAAGGTCGCCTCGACTTTGGACGTTCTTTCGGGGGGGCGATTGACGCTTGGCGTGGGGGTGGGTGGAGAGTTCCCACCGGAGTTCGAAGCCTCGGGCATTCCGGTCACCGAGCGGGGTCCACGTACCGACGAATCCATTGAAGTGGTGCGTCGTCTATGGAGGGAGGAGGGCGTCGAGCATCGAGGTGAGCATTTTAATTTCGGCCCGATCACTCTTTCGCCGAAGCCTCTTCAATCGGAAGGGCCTCCGATTGTAATCGGTGGACGGAAGGGGCCGACCTTTCGGCGCGCCGGGCAACTCGGAGATGGCTACATCTCACACATGTGCTCCCCCGAGCAGTACGCCGATAATCTGGAAAATATCCGCCAACATGCCGAACAGGCGGGTCGCAAGGCGGTGCCCTTCGAGACGGCGGCCTTCCTTTTCTCGGTGCAAGACGACGTCTACGAGCAAGCGCTCGATCGAGCCGCGGGGATGCTCCAGATGATTTACAACCGCCCGTTTCGTGATGCGGCGAAGAAGTACTGCTTGCTCGGTCGTCCCGAAGATTGGTTGGAACAGATGGAGGCGTTCGCGAAGGCCGGGGCCCGGCACTTTGTCTTCTCGCTTCTCTCCGATTCAGATCAGTTTTTTGAAGCGTGGGAAAGCGAGATCAAGCCAGGCCTGTCCCAGATCGACTACCGCTGAAGCGCTCGTCGGACTGATTCAATTTCGTCCACAAGGCGATCGAGGCCGTCGGTCAGGCAGGCTGGACCCGGTTGGAGAATGATTTCAGAAGGAATTTCGGCGATCCGATTATTCCGAATAGCCGGCACATTTCCCAAACCCGCTCTGTTGAGAAGAGCGTCTCGGTCGAGGGGTTTGCCGCACCAGCTGGCCAAGATGAGGTCGGGTTGAGCTTGGTTGACGGCTTCGACGTCGACAAAACGATCGCGGGCCAGCTTGCCTTTCGAGCGTTCGCGGAAAACGTCCAGTCCGCCAGCGATTTCAACGAGTTCACTCACCCAGCGGATGCCGCAGATCATGGGGTCGTCCCATTCCTCGAAATAGACGCGAGGCTGTTCAGTCAGTCTTGCATTGAGGTTCGCGATGCGATCGAGGCGTTCCTTGTATGCGGTGACCAGAGCCGTGGCCTTCTGTCGTGCACCGACTAAGCTGCCGATGTCCACGATCACTTCAAGAATCTCTTGGAGTGATCGCTGATTAAAAATGAGCACGGGGAGATTGGCTTGGATGAGATCCCGGGCGAGATCAGCCTGGATATCCGAGAACCCGATCACGAGGTCAGGGTTCAGGGCGCTGATTTTTTTGACGCTCCCGCCGATAAATGCCGAAACGACGGGCTTGTCTCGAGGTGCTTCTGGCGGGCGCACCGTGTACGCACTGATGCCAACCACACGGTGGCCTTCACCCAGCTCATAAAGAATTTCGGTGGGCTCCTCGGTCAAGCAGACAATGCGCTGTGGACCCCGAGGAATCTGAAGGCCTGTGGTCGACATCGTTTGCCCTTTCTGTTCGGCGTATTCAGCAGAGTGTCCCGTTGGGTGGAGAGTCTACCGTGGTGGTCGTTCTGAGGTCTGGCTTGAGTTTGTGAGGTCTTTCCAGGGGGCCCTGGAGTTCATGGGTTGGACCTGATCGTGTGCCTGTGTTCGGTTGGGGAATTCATCGAGCCGAGCGCTAACATTTCGAGTCCCAACCGGCGGGTCCGAGGCCTCAAGGAGAAATGATGATTTTCAATAATCGAGTGACGCAGATGCTGGGCGTCGAGATTCCGATCCTTCAGGCCCCGATGGGTTGGATCGCACGATCGCCGCTGGCCTCTGCGGTTTCAGAAGCAGGGGCTCTGGGGATCATCGAAACCTCTTCCGGCGAAATTGATGCGATTCGGGTTGAAATCCAGAAGATGCGGGAACTGACGGAGCGTCCTTTTGGTGTGAATATTGCCCAAGCTTTTGTTCGGGATCCATCGCTGATTGATTTTGTGGTAGACCAAAAAATTCGTTTCGTGACAACCTCCGCGGGTGACCCTCGCCAGCACACTGCTCGACTTAAGGATGAGGGTTTGACGGTCTTCCATGTGGTGCCGACCCTTCGCGCTGCCGAGAAGGCTGTGGCTGCGGGAGTGGATGGCCTTGTCGTGGAAGGGGGCGAAGGGGGTGGTTTTAAGAATCCCAGCCCTGTTTCAAGTTTGGTCCTGATTCCGCTCGTCCGTAGCCAAGTCGATGTGCCCATCATCGCGGCGGGTGGGATTTGCGATGGCGTATCGATGGCAGCGGCTTTTGCCTTAGGGGCCGAGGGCATTCAAATGGGGACCCGGATGGTGTCCGCCGCGGAGTCGCCGGTTCACGTAGGTTGGAAAAACGCCAT
>JAQWNI010000177.1 GCA_029268645.1 Myxococcota bacterium | reverse complement strand
ACCACGAGTGGAACGTCGCCACCGCCGAAATCGCAGAGCGCTTCGGCGGCGTCGACTCCTTGGTCGTGTTCCTGGAAGGCGATCGCGACAAGGCCAGCGGAGACGCGGCGCCCATCAACCGGATGTCTGAATTTGAACGCTGGATGGGAAAGTACTCCGACCTAGGCGCGACCATCTCAATCGTTCCAATCTTACGTTCAGCTTGGGCTATGAATCATTATGGCGACCCCAAGTGGAGCTTCGTCTCAGACGAAACCACCATCGTCCGGCAACAGATTTACCAGATGCGCACCAACGGAGCACCGGGTGCGATGGACCCCTTTCTGACGCCAGACGGTAAGGACGCCAACATTGCGTTCTTCTACCGCGACCATAAAGGCTCGACCATTCGAAGAACAGTGATTGCGGCCGAGGAGTTCATTCTTCGCAACCCCATTGGCCAAGTCATCGTGCGACTGGATAAAGATCGCGCCAATCCCGAAGACGGTTTTTTCAGCAAGCCTTCACAACTCGACAAGCTCTATTACATGCTTGGCCCACTCCTCCCGGATAGGCACCACACCCTCACTGTGCAGATTCGCAACGAAGACGGGACGTACACAACACAAGCGGTCAATGAATTCGTCTCCGTGGACGACCTCCCTGATTGGATCGACGACTTTCGAGAAGCCTCCATCGAGGACTACGTCGACCGACGGGACATGGCCGAAATGGAGGAAGAGAGCTTTACCTGGCCCGAAAGCCTGGAAGATTGGGACCTCGAGGACATCGATTACTGGTGGGAAAACGAGGACTACGGGATCCGAGCTGTTGGCGTCAACACAAAGGATCTAATCGTCGAAGACATGAAGGCCGTCGAGGGCGTCCCCACTTACCAACAAACCAACTCATGGACACGAGGTGTTCAGTTTGTCATGGCCGGCGGCCTGATGGGTATTTTGGCCGCGATCGACGACGAGGTTGAACGCAGCCACGTGGCCAACATCGTCTTGATCTTCCTCGTCATCTTCAGCCTTCACTCCATCACCTACAAGTCCGTCCCAAGCGGCCTGATCATTACGATCCAAATCGCCACCGCCACGATGCTCTCGTTGGCCTATATGGCGATCGCCGGGATGGGGCTCAACATCAACACCCTACCCGTTCAATCCGTGGGCGTCGGCATCGGGGTCGATTACGCGATCTATATCGTAGACCGAATTCGACACGAAGTGACGGACACAGCGGACATCGATGAAGCCGTCAGAAGAGCGATCAGAACGACGGGAATGGCCGTTTCCTTCACGGCCAGCACGATCGTTGGCGGAATCATCCTCTGGACATTTTCCAACCTTCGATTCCAGGCCGACATGGCCAAGATGCTTTCGATCCTCATGGTGATCAACATGTTCGGGGCGCTGACGGTCGTCCCCGCCTTCTACTCGGTCTTTCGCCCGAAAGTCGCCACCGCGTTGCTGACCGAGGATCAACTCGAGGCCATCAGAAGACAGAAAGAAATGGAGCGCCGGAAGGGCTTACACGAGGACGAGTAGGCAACACGCGGAATCGAGCCCGGGCAGGAATGGATTCAGCGCGAACCCTGCCCGTGGGCGATCTCAAAGTACTCAAGAATGCGCGAGGCATTCTCTTCAACCGCTTTCCCCGTAATGTCGATTGAGCGCCATCCGTTTCTTCGGTAGAGCCGCTGAGCCCGCTCGACCTCGGTACTCACTGCCTCGATGTCTGTATAGGCGGTTCGAGGTGAGGCCCGGATCGCTCTCAATCGGGCTTGCCGGATTGTGGTGAGAGCTTGCGGATCGATCAAAAGACCAAAGACTTTTCTCTTGTCGAGCTCAAGGAGTTCCTTGGGGGGATCCACCCGGGGCACCAGCGGAACGTTACCGGTCTTGTATCCGCGTTGAGCGAGGTACATGCTCAGGGGCGTTTTGGAAGTCCGCGACACCCCGGTCAAGACGATATCGGCCTGATACAGGGTATGAAAGTTGGCGCCATCATCGTGATGCACTGCGAATTCAACGGCCTCAATCCGCGAAAAATAGTCGCCTCCAATCCCGTGTAACAGACCTGGCTGGTGACTGGGCTCCGAATGGAGACGCTGGGCGAGTTTGTTGATCAGAGGCCCCAGCAGGTCGACCGTTGCTACACCCTGGTTAGAGGCCTCCACGCGGAGAGCCTCCACCACCTTGTGCTCCACGAGGCTAAAAACCACGAGCGCCCCCGCTTCGGCCGCCAATCCGATCACGCGGCGCACCTCGGAGGGACGCCGGGTGTCGGGAAAGACTCTCAATCGCCAAGGCGTTCCGAATTGAAGCATGGAAGCGCGAACCGCCGCACTGGCGGTGTCTCCGGTTCCATCGGAAACAACGTAGACCTGAGCAATCGGCGTTTTCTCGGGCATCGTCCCCAGATCGTAGCCCAGGCCACCTCGAGTCGAACTCAATCCGTTGACGCCCGCCCTCGGCCTCGGCATTGTTTCGCCACCCATGGCCTACTCACCTTCCGACATTGAAGCTCGATGGCAAGATTTTTGGCTCGAAAACGAGACTTTCCGCGCTCGGATCGAACCGGATCGGCCCAAGTATTACGTCCTGGACATGTTCCCCTACCCCTCCGGCGATGGACTTCACGTCGGCCATCCAGAGGGGTACACGGCGACGGACATTCTGGCCCGGTACAAGCGCATGAGAGGCTTCAACGTTCTCCACCCAATGGGTTGGGATGCCTTCGGACTCCCGGCTGAACAATATGCCATCAAAACCGGGACCCACCCCGAAATCACGACGCAACGCAACATCGACAACTTCCGGCGACAGATCCGATCTCTCGGATTCAGTTACGACTGGTCTCGCGAGATCAACACCACGGACCCCGGATACACGCGGTGGACCCAGTGGATTTTTCGAAAACTCTACGAACGCGGCCTCGCCTACCAGGCAGAAGTCCCAGTCAACTGGTGCCCCGAGCTCGGAACGGTGCTGGCCAACGAAGAGGTGATCGACGGAAAAAGCGAAGTGGGCTCTCACCCCGTCATCCGCCTGCCGATGGTTCAGTGGATGCTGCGGATCACTTCTTACGCGGAGAGGCTCATCGAAGACCTCGACGAACTCGACTGGCCCGAGCCAGTCAAAAAAATGCAACGGGAATGGATCGGACGCTCGGAAGGAGCCCGGGTTTTGTTCAATCTGGAAGGCCATGCCGACAAGAAAGTCGAGGTCTTCACAACACGCCCGGACACTTTGTTCGGGGCGACTTACATGGTTCTCGCCCCCGAGCACCCCTTCGTATCAGAGATCACGACGGAGTCTCAACGCGCTGACGTAGAAGCCTACGTCCGCCGAAGCGCCGGTCGGAGTGAACGAGCCCGAATCGCCGACGCCGATGACAAAACAGGCATATACACCGGCGCCCGGGCCATCAACCCAGTCAACGAAGAGTCGATCCCGATCTGGATTGCCGACTACGTTCTCGCCGGGTACGGCACCGGTGCAATCATGGCCGTCCCGGCCCACGACGAGCGCGACTACGCCTTCGCCCAAAAGAATGGCCTCGCCATCCGGGAAGTCGTTGAAAGCAACGAAGCCACCGAAGGCGCTTTTACCGGTACCGGCATTAGCGTGAACTCCGGCTTCCTCAACGGACTCTCAACGGCCGAAGCCAAAAACACGATGGCCCAATGGCTCGAAGATCATCGCGTCGGGGAAGCCACAGTCACCTACAAACTCCGGGATTGGCTTTTCAGCCGACAACGCTACTGGGGTGAACCATTCCCGGTCCTTCACCTAGAGGACGGGTCCCTCGCGCTAGTTCCTGAGAATGACCTCCCACTCACCCTTCCCGAGCTGGACGATTACCGGCCCAGCGGCGAAGGGTTCGAAGCCCCGCTCGCTCGAGCCCACGAGTGGATTCAAACCACTGATCCCACCACTGGGCAGCCCGCACAAAGGGACACCAACACAATGCCCCAATGGGCGGGTAGCTGTTGGTATTTCCTGAGATTCACTGATCCGGACAACTCCGAGGCGCCCTGGTCCGAGGAAGCCGAAAAATACTGGATGCCCGTCGATCTTTACGTCGGGGGCGCCGAACATGCAGTTCTTCACCTCCTCTATTCCCGCTTCTGGCACAAAGTCTTCTACGACATAGGCCTGGTTCACACCAAGGAGCCGTTTCAAAAGCTCGTCAATCAAGGAATGATTCTCGGAGAAAGCTTTCGCTACTGGGACGACAACTTGGCCGACGACCCCAGCCTGGAGCCGGCCCTGTATTCGGCTGAACAAGTCGAACAAAGGGAGGACGGCCCATTCACCATCGCGGACGGCACGCCGCTCAAAGTCAGATGGTTGAACAGCCACGAGGTCACGATTGATCCCGAGGGACGAGCCACGCTCTCGACGGAACGCGACTCGGTCATCGAGCTCGAACGAGTCGTTGAGAAGATGTCGAAGAGCCGCGGGAACGTGGTCAATCCCGATGACGTCGTCGCCGAATACGGGGCAGACGCCATGCGTCTGTACGAAATGTTCATTGGTCCGCTCGAGAAAGCCGCACCTTGGTCGACGGAGGGCATCCAGGGCATTTTTCGCTTTCTCCAGCGGGTCTGGCGCTTAATCATCGAGGAAGAGGGCACGCAGGAACGGCCTCGGGACCTGGCGGAAGGTCGGGGCACCCCCGAGCAGGAAAAGATCATCGCTAAAACGATCATCGGAGTGACCGAAGACCTTGAGTCTATGCGTTTCAATACCGCCATCTCGAAACTGATGGTTTTCGTACGTGACATCACAAAGGACGCACCGCTTCCGCGCCGGGGCGCCGAGGCTTTGATCCTCCTTCTCTCCCCGATGGCACCTCATTTGGGCGAAGAACTCTGGCAAAAACTGGGAAACGCACAGTCGCTTGCCTACGAGAGTTGGCCGGAAGCGGATTCCAGCCTCCTTGTGGATGACGTCCTGACCCTTGTTGTACAAATCAATGGCAAGAAGCGCGGAGAAATCACGGTCTCTCAGGAGGCTTCAACCGAAGAGATTGAGGCCCTGGCGCTTCAATCCGAACGAGTCCAGGCCCATTTGGCTGGGCGCACCCCGAAAAAAGTCATTGTCGTACCTGGGCGAATCGTCAACGTCGTAGGCTGAGCAGATAAAAGTTCGCCAAATCGGCTTGGAGGCTCGCGCATGCGAATGAGAGAGAGGTTCATCTTCTTCCTCCTGCTCATGGGGACACTGGTCCTCCCAACTGCTGCAAGCCAGGCCGAAATCGAGCAAATTCAAAAGACCGAATTCTCACGGCAAGCTACGTCCACTGCCGGGGAAGAGGCCCCGCCCCGTCCGAACCGACGAGACACCCCCGACTTCGAGGCCAGTCTCATCCGATCAGCTCTTGTCGCCCTGGCGTTAGGAGTTTTCGCTTTAGGCGTCAAGAAGAACCGTTTGAGTCACACCGCGCGTCGACTTCGCATGGTCGCCCTAGTGCTCCTGGCCTTGGGGGCCTATGCATCGTACTACCAGTTCTTTCGTTTAGGGCATCCCCATGGCTTCTCGACGACTGACAACTTTCACTACTACGTGGGGTCGAAGTATTTTGCAGAACTCGGGCACTACGGACTCTACGAGTGCAGCCTCTCAGCCCTCCACGACCGAGGGGTCCGCGTCCCGGCGGGCCCCGACCCCAGGGTTCGCGACCTTCGCTCCATGGAAGTGAGCCAGCTGGGACCGATTCGGAAGCGAGGTGCTGATTGCCGCGACCGCTTTTCACCCGAACGCTGGCGATCTTTTTCACAGGATGTCGGTTTCTTCGTCGAGAAATGGCCACCCCACGTCCGTAACGCCATCTGGTCAGACCATGGGTACCACCCGACGCCGGTCTGGACCTTCATTGGGGCCTCTGTGGCCGCGCGCATATCTCTTGAAGACCGGAACCATCGTAGATTCCTAACCCGAATCGATCGGGTTCTCATTGCCGCCACATTGTTAGCCGTGGCCTGGGCCTTTGGATTGGAGGTGGGCTGTCTCGTAGCGATTCTCTGGGGTACTGGACACCTTTGGCGATACACATGGATGGGTGACGCCTATCTTCGGCACCTTTGGTGGATGGCCAGCCTTCTTGGACTTTGTGCGCTCCGACGCGGTGCCACAGGATGGGGCGGAGCAGGCCTCACCATCGCAACGGCGTTGCGGCTCTTTCCTGGTGCCCTCGGAATCGGTTACCTCGCCGGGGCCCTTTCCGACGCCGTAAGGGGCCGATGGAAGGGTCGAGACGTTTTTCGCTTTGCCCTTGGAAGCGGCTGCACTGTCGTTGCATTGGGAAGCGTCGTCATTTTCAATCTAGGCGCTCAGCCCTTCGTCGAATTCGCGGCAAAAATCGGGGAGTTCACCGCTCTCTCGGCCACCAATAAAGTCGGCCTTGGGGCCATCATCGCGCGCCTGCCCAGTTCTGGAACAGTGCAACCTGGCCTCTGGCGGGCGGGGTTCATCCTGCTCTTCGCAGCCTTGTACTGGCGAGGTCTTCGAGACGCACGTCCCTGGGAGGCTGCAGCGCTGGGCTTCGCCATGATTCCCTTCATCACAGATCCGACCAATTACTACTACTCGTTCTTCTCGATGGGGGCCGTCCTTGCCCATCGGCGACCGATCATAGGAGTCATTCTGCTGAGCACCGGCCTAGCATGGAATCTCTCGGGACTCTGGCTCTACCGCAGTTACGCGGAGTTTACGTGCGCTTCCGTCATCGCCGTTTTGGCCGCCACCTGGGTGGTTTGGGTGATGGGACGACCCGCTGGAGCAGAAGTTGGGTTGGCTACGGAACCAAACGCGCAGCCACCCCTCTAGGCCGGCGGTTGGTCCTCCACAATTTCGCGGAGCCAACCCCCGATGTCCATATGCTCAAGAAGGCCCGCTCCTCTGAGCCGCTCCGTCGCGATCCGGTGCACATCGCGGGGCGAGGCACAGCGAAGCGCTTGACGAGCGTCATCCGCCACTTGCCGAGAATCGAGCGCACGGACGATTTCCTTGACCACTGGAACCGCAGCGGGAACGACACTCAGTTCACCAATGCCAAGACCGACAAGGATCGGGACGGCCAGCGGGTTACTCGCCATTTCGCCACAGATCGAAATCGGAATCGAGGCCCGGTCCGCCGCCTTGACGCTTCGGTCAATCAAAGCCAACACCGCCGGATGTAAAGAGTCGTATAGATGTGCCACTCTCTCGTTGCCACGGTCGACTGCCAAGGTGTACTGCGTGAGGTCATTGGTCCCGATGCTCAAAAACTCGCATTCTGCCGCGAGCGCGGGAGCGGAGATCGCCGCGGCTGGCACTTCGATCATGGCCCCGACGGGAAGAGAGCGGTTGTAAGGAACGCCCTCCCGATCCAACTGCGCACGAGTCTCTTCGATCAGGGTGCGGGCCTCTCTCAGCTCCTCCACACTCGAAATCATCGGGAGTAGCAACTTCACAGCCCGCCCATGGCTTGTTTTCAAGATGGCGCGCAGTTGCGTACGAAAAGCCCGACGATTTTCAAGACTCAATCGAATCGAGCGCAACCCCAACTGTGGGTTGTCCTCCCCCTGAATTCCGACGTTGGCGATTCCTTTGTCCCCTCCGAGGTCGAGGGTGCGAATCGTGACGGGTCGAGGAGACATCTGCTCCACGACACGTCCATACAGCTGGACCTGTTCCTCTTCACTGGGATAGCCCCGATGGACGAGCGCCAAGAGCTCCGTCCTGAACAAACCGATCCCTTCGGCGCCATGCTGCTCGGCATGCCGAAGGTCGTTCAAGAGGCCCACGTTGGCCGAAAGCATCACCCGGCGCCCATCTCGTGTTTCCGAAGGCTGCCCCCGCATGGCATCCAGGTGCTCGACGGCCACTTCGTAATTATGCTGCGCTTGCTCATAGTAACGGTGCAAGGTTTCGTCAGGGGACAAGTAAATCCGGCCAGTTGTGCCGTCTACGATGCAGGACTCGCCATTCCGGGCCTCGGCCATGATTCCGGTCACGCCGGTCACCGCAGGGATTTCAAGTGTCCGGGCAAAAATGGCTCCGTGCGAAGTCGACCCTCCGTGCTCGGAAACAATCGCAGCAACGTGGTCCACCTCAAGCCGAGCAAAGAGCCCCGCCAAAACTTGATCGACGATAACAACTGCCCCAGGCTTCATGGGCGAGTGCTGAGAACGCACGCCTAGGAGGTTCTCCATAATCCGTTGGCCAACGTCGATGATGTCCACACCCCGTTCGCGGAAATAGTCATCCTCGATCTGCTCGAAGGTCTTCCGATAAGAGTCCAGGACCGAACGAAGCGCCACGACGGCATTTCCTTCACGCATGACACCTTGTTCGAGGTTCTGAACGAAACCCTTGTCTTCGAGGATTTGGATTTGCGTATGAAAAATCGCGGCAAATTCCGGGCCGAATCGCTGGCCAACTTTTTCTCGAGTCTCCTCGATTTCGCGACGAGACTCTGCCAGCGCTGCGATCAAGTCCACTCTCTCCGCTTCAGCCGATTCCTGGGGCGCGTACTCAACCCTTTCCGGGTCGACGGGATCATCGATCCGGTAAACAGGCCCGATCGCGACGCCTCGAGACGTCGCGATCCCATGAAGCTCCACGTTGGCTTCGACGCGAGGGGACCCGTCACCCACGCCAGTCGTCCCCGAGGCGGCCAAGGCCGCCACGAGTTCAGCTCTCCGTTCTGGCGAGTCGGACATCAGGGCCAGCAGCTGAGCATTCATCACCACTGGCGCGAGCAGCTGGGCACACGTCTGAAGCAGGCTGACGTCAGCTTCGTCAAAATCTCGCCGAATCACGTTTTGGATAGCGAGCACACCGACGGTCGAACCCTGCACAAGCAGGGGTGCAGCCAAGAGCGAGGTGTACCGTTCCTCTCCGGTCTCGGGCACGTACTTGAAACGTGGATGGTCCCGAGCCTCGCCGGCCGCAATGGGTGTTCCCAATTCGGCCACCGCCCCGACTAAACCCTCTCCGATCGACAGTCGGACACGGCCGACTGCGTCTGGGTCGAGTCCAATCGTGGCGGAAAGATTCAGTGTGTTGAGATCAGCATCGGTGAGATAGATCGAACACACGTCGGCATCAAGCCGCTTGGCGACAAGGTCGGCGACGTTCGCGAGGGTCTCGGCCAAGTCGTGAGATCGGGAGACGACCTCCGCGACATCGGCCAGGATGCTAATTCGATCAGGAATGACGACCTCCGGCGGCGGGCGACCACGTGTCCCGCACAGCAGACGCCTGAGCGTAGCACCCGCCGTTTAGGCTCGGGGAGGCCAGATCAGTGGCTTTTGGGGCGGGAACACGAGATCCTTATCCTCGAACCGGAGACCGAGCGCGAGCAGAATCTTGCGCTTGGTGTCCATTCGGCAATTCATGCCTTTTTCAACGCTGTGAATGGTCCGCAGCGCGACCTTGGCCTTGCGAGCCAACTGGGCTTGGGTCATCAGCTTGTTTTCGCGAAGCTCTCGAACCCGGTTGGCCGGATCGGTCTCCATTTGAAGGGTTGGCTGCATCGTCGATTCAATCATTTCGCCCACGGTGTTTCCTTTCTCGCGCTCGAGTGCTCCGGGAGTCGCTCCCGAAGTCCTTGGAGGGTTTCGAACCTGATTTCGGAAGAACGGGCCGATTCTTGAGAAAAAAGGGGTTGTTGCGGCCAAGAGCCTCCGGCTCCCCGCACATGGATCGCGCATTATGGAATCCAAGCATTCACGGTGCGTTGCATCGCGAAACGCGCAGGGCTGATGCCTCAAAGACCCCTCATCAGGGTTCACAAACCGGCAACTGCCGAGGGTTCGCGCAAGAGTTTCCGACCTTCTGCCGGCGCCCTCTTCTGCCAAAAGGTCTACTGGCCAGTTCGTACGGGTCCACACGTGTCCGGGCCAATTGTTCGCCGGAAAAGGACGAATGGCCTAGGTGGATAATTCCGACGAGATCGGAAAAACAAGAGCGCCACGAAGAGATTGAAGCGGCTCAGCGAAACTTTAGAGGATCGCCCTTTGCCCCCGGGATGAGGGCATGGCAACAGGGGGGCTGCTCTACAGGAACCGTTCAACGCCGCTCGTCGCATCCTCGGCTGAATCACCCTTTCGCCGATACGGCTCATCGAGAAGCTCGTCGATCCGGTCGGTGACGAGACGAGCGTGATCCTCAAATTCCTTAAGGTGTCGTGTCTCGGAATCAGGGGTGAAAGGCGCGTACGGTTCATGAATGTGCATGGCGGCCACGTCGGAATATTGAATCGGTTCACCGATCCGGTAAAGAACTCGCCCTTTCTTCGCCCAAGGGCTACCACCGGGGTACAAACCGTCACATCCATTGCATCCGACGGGAACCACTGGTGCGCGGGTATGCAGCGCGATTTGCGAGAGACCGATATGGCCTGGCAGCAGTCTTTTGGAACGGGTGCCTTGCGGGAAAATTAAAACATCCAAACCGACCCGAAGAGCTTCCTCATTCAATTCTACGAAGCGCTCCATCATTAACCGGAAGGTCGAATTGACATAACTCGGCCAGTCTTCTTGGTCTGGACAAAATTGATACCCGAGAACATCCCGAGAGGTGCTCAGCAGGGCTTCGGGCAAAGCCTCTGATTCCGGAACCGTCTCTCGTCCCTCGCCACGGATTGCAGCGTCCACCCATTTCCGGGCGGCTTCGTACTCCGCCGGAGTGGGCGGACGGCCAACGGCTGAAAAAAAGTCTTTCGAGATGATATAGCCGCGAGAAATCGTCGGCAGTTGGTTCGTCTTTTCCATAAATGAGCCGACGAACCAATTCTCGTAATACTTGCCCTTGACCCAAGTGGCTGTAAAACGGTTGAAGGAGCGCCAGATCCAGACTTGAAAAGGAAAGTAGTTGTAACGGTCCGTATGATTCATCGCGTAAATCACTGGGCCGTCGGGAATGCGCTCAGCATTCTCAACCTCGATCTCGAAACCCGGAGCCCAATAGCGATTCACTTGCAGCACGTGACCCACCATGCGCTGAACGAGGGGATATCGGTTGAGGCGAATCCTCTTGAGACGGTCGATGTCGAGCATCCAAAGATCTCCGGGTAAACGACTATTGAGGCGGGATTTTAGTTGGGCAGGGCCTCCCAAGCAGCCTCTGCCGCCATTGGAAGGTATGAATCAAAGAACAACTCTCAGGCGACTTTCACAGCGGTGGCCCCTGTCCCGAAAACCAGTTTCGTTTCAGAATCTGGACCTCGACCGAAGCTCCTTCGTTGAGGTTCTCCTCCTCGAGTGGAAAAATCAGAAGCCCGTCGGCTTCCGCCAGGGATGTCATCACACCAGAACTCTGATTGCCCGTCGTGGTTGCGATCCATTCCTGGCCCTCGCGAACCAAGCGGACTCTCACGAAGTGCATTCGGCCAACTTTCTTGCTCAATGGCTCACCAAGACGCGCTCGGATGGAGGCTAAGAAACATCTCTCGGACCCCATCATTTTGAGCAAAGAGGGGCGAACAAACTGTTCGAATGTCACAAAAGCCGATACCGGGTTCCCCGGCAAGCCGAAAACGAGGCCGCCCCCATCGAAGCGACCAAAAGCCAACGGGTAGCCGGGCTTCATCTTGACGCCCCAGAATTCCAGGTTGCAACCGAGTTTTTCAAGCACCGGCCGTACATGGTCATGGTCCCCCACGGAGACTCCCGCCGAACTCACGACGCAGTCTGCGCCCAAGGCAGCGCGGAACTGATTCTCGACGCTTTGGGGGTCATCCTTTGAGATGCCGAGATAGATCGGCTGAGCCCCGAGCTCGCGACAACGGGCGGCCAGCGAGTAGGAATTCGAAGAAACGATGCGGTCTCCATTCAGGTCTCCGTCGACCTCCACCAGCTCGTCTCCGCCGGACAGAATCGCCACCCGGGGGCGACGATGGACAGCCACCATCGACCGTCCCAGCGATGCAAGGACGCCGATCTCGGCAGCCCCCAAACGCGCCCCGGCCCGCAACACCTCCTCACCCCTCCGCATATCCTCTCCCGCATCGCGCACGTGCTCTCGGGGGGGGACGGCGGAGGTAAAACGAATCCGATCGCCCTGCGACTGAGTGTCTTCCTGCCGGACGACGGCATCCGCGCCCCGAGGCAACGGGGCGCCCGTGAAGATCCGAGCGACCTCCCCGGCAGCCAGCGGCCTGGCTGGAGACCCGCCCGCCGCGATCTCGAACACGACGGGCAAGTCCACCGGCTGATCAGAATGAGCCCGAACAAGGTCTTCCGCGCGAACCGCAAACCCATCCATGGCCGAGCAGTCCGACGGCGGCAGGTCTCGCGGCGAAGCGACCGCCTCGGCCAGGCTCTGCCCCAGGCTCTCGAATAGGCTCACCATTTCCGCGGGCAGACGAGGAGTCGCCTCTTGAATCCAGTCGCTCGCCTCTTTCACGCTCAGGTCACGTTTCATCGCGACAACATTACAGAAATTCCCACTCTTCCTCGTCTGCTGGCGCCTCGGAACACGGGCCGCTAGATTGCCTAAAAATTAGGCAAAGCTCCCCAATTCCTCAATGACCCTCTCCGACCCGGAAAAAAACAGCGAACTGCAGAGAATCCTGGATGCCGTACTCGATGGCCTCATCGTCGTGTGCCCCGAGGGCGTGATTCGCCGGATTAACGACGAGGCTTGCCGAGTCCTCGAAAGCTCTCCCGAAACCTGTTTAGATCGCCCGCTGGCAGACCTTGCGGGCCTGAATCACCCCATCGTGCATCTCACCCAACAGGTCCGGGAAAACCGCCAACCGGTGATTCGAGATGAGGTGCCTCTCGTTCGACGCTTTGGCAGCAACGTCGAGCTGGAGGTTTCTATTTCGCCGCTTTCCGAGGAAGACAGCGCTGACGGAACCTCGGTTGTGATCGTCCTCCGGGACAGGACCATCGGCAACCGGCTTCGCCAAGACGCCACCCAGCTCGACCAAATGGCCTCCTACGGCCAAATTGCCACCGGCATCGCCCATGAAGTCAAGAACCCGCTTGGGGGGATTCGCGGGGCCGCCGAGTTACTTGAGCTGCGTGCCGAAGACGACCGAACCCGTCGCACCTCTCGGGTCATTGTGCGCGAGGTTGATCGCATTACGGGGCTGGTGGAAGAACTGATGGTCTTCGCCCGCAG
>JAQWNI010000176.1 GCA_029268645.1 Myxococcota bacterium | reverse complement strand
CACCTGCACCAATCATCAAAGCGCGTTTTTCGCCCAAATCCTCGAAGATCTGTCGGGCTAAATCAACGGCGACCCTGGCCACCGATACGGGACGATGGGCAATTCGCGTTTCATTCTTGACGCGCTTCGCCGTTTCGAAAGCTCGCTGAAAGAGCCGAGAAAGGACCGGACCGCAGCTCCCAGACTCAAGCGCCTTGCGGTAGGCATCCTTGACCTGCCCCAAAATCTGAGGCTCGCCGACCACCATTGAGTCAATGGCCGAGGCCACCCGAAAGACATGTTTCACAGCATCTCGATCGCGGTACTCGTAGACGTGATCATCGAGTTCACCGCCCCCCGGAACGGGCGTATCGCCCCCTAGCTCTCTATGGAAAAAACGAAAAAGACTCAGGAGAGCTGCCTCGGGCTGCCGCGTGGTGGCCACCACCTCAACGCGATTACAAGTCGAGATCAATACCGCCTCGTCGACCTCTTCTAGAGCGACAAGTTTGATCAAGGCCGCAGAATGATCTTCAACCGCGTAGCGCTCTCTCACCTCAACAGGCGCGCTTCGGTGACTCATCCCGAGCAACAAGATTTTCATCGCAGCAACCCCACCCCGACCACGGCGAAAAACAAGAACGCAAAGCCCGCAACCGCGCTGGCCGCTGCCTGACGGGGGCCTTGACCACCGATAAAGCGTGCAGAGGTCAGACCTGCATAAATCCCCCACGCCATCATGGTCCACATCTCATGGTCGCTGCCTGACCAGAGCTTTCCCGTCACGCTGTACAACCAAGGAGGCCCAGTCAAAACCCCCAATGTCAGGAGAGCGAATCCCACGGCCAGCGCAATCCGGTTGACACGATCCAGCGCTTCCAGCGACGGAAGGCGGGAGGAGGGTTTCCTTCGCTTCAAACGGCCGTGCTGGATCAGGAAGAAAAGACCCGCCAGACTCGCCCCCCCCAACAGGCTCAGGCCGGCACTGGAAAGGAGAACGTGGGCGTGGGGCACGACTCCCTCGAGTCGGCCCTCAGCATCCGGTGAGTCACCCAAGCCCATCGATGCAAAGAAGACCACGAGGAAAGCGACGGGACCCGCCACCGCCGTGAAGCCTGCCAGACGGATCCGTCTCAGCAAAAAGAGCAAGAAAATGATGCCCACCCAAACAGCAAAAGACCCAAACAGAGAAAGAGAGCGAAGCGAAGGCACATTCTCGAGACGGTGCAGCGTGGCAAAAGCGAGCCCTTGGGTGACGGCCCCGAGGACGAGGCCAATCACCGCATAGCGGCTCGCCTGCTGAGAGGGCAGAGTCAGCCCGACCAGCGCAGCGATGCCGGCCGCCAGATACAGCGCGGCCGCGGTCTGTTGGAGTTCGATCATGGGGTCCTTTCGGCCATCCCCCGCACGAGGGTGGGGCCGGCCCCGAGGGGTGCGGCGCGTCTCCAAGTATAGACGCGGACTTCACCGACCGCCTCGACAGCGCCGGAATCGTCCACAAGCCAACAGGCCAGGCTCAGCGATTCTTTAACCGTTCCATCTGGGCGGCCACCTTGGCGCGGTCATGGACCATTTCAAAGACTCGAAAAGCGGGCTCACCCCACAGTACAAAACGAACCTCCTCCAAAGAGCTCTCCTCAGCCAAATGAAGCCGGGCCTCCTCCAGAGAGATTTCCGCACACGCCTGCATTGAGACCCCCCCCACCCCCGCTCCAATCGCCGGTAAAGCAATCGTCCTAAACCCTTCGCTCCGCGCCAGCCGCAAGCTCTGTCGGACGGCGCCTCGTACGGTGTCCTCGCGGGCGGAGCCTCCCGGCTCCATGCTGGCGGCATGAATGACGAAACGAGCCGGAAGTCGGCCGGCACCTGTCAGCGCCACTTCGCCCAGCCCGATGGGCCCCCTCACATCACATTCGGCCTGAACCTCTGGTCCAGCTTTGTCTTGAATCGCGCCGGCCACACCGGACCCAAGGCTCAACTCGGTGTTTGCCGCATTCACGATGGCGTCGACCGGCTGCTCAGTAATGTCCCCCTCGAGGAGAATAATTTGGGCCATGGGCATTTCCTCCAGGATCGTCAAAGGCTCTCGCCGAGCGCCACAATAGCCCGCACCAAAAACCTTGCGGCGACCGACCCGCAAAAGCCCCCCACTGCTATCCTCCCGGAGCGCATCACAGCGCGGGCGCTGTTTAAAACCCCAGGCCGGATGCAGCCGCTCCGGCGAACGACCCCTTGAGAACAGGCAGGAGAAAATCCGTGGCAGACGTATTGCATGTGAGTGACAGCGATTTTGAGAGCGAAGTCATCAACGCAGACCAGCCCGTGATCGTCGATTTTTGGGCAGAGTGGTGCGGGCCTTGTCGGCAGATTGCTCCGATCATCGAGCAGCTGGCCGCGGATTACGACAACCAGGTCAAGGTCGTCAAGCTCAACGTCGATGAAGCACCGGGGGTTGCCGGTCGATATGACATTCGCTCCATCCCGACGGTCCTTGCCTTTAAGGGTGGACAAGTCGTCGAGCAAATGGTCGGTGCGCGACCCAAGGCCGCATTCGAAGAGCTGGCCACAAAGCTCTCGAGCTGAGCTCAGGCCCTTCGATCAGCCGATCTGTGGCATGACCCCGGAGTCCGGGTCCTCATCAAGTGCCCGGTCCGGGTCAAATAGCCGGACTGGCCATTTACGCCTAAGAGCGGCCCGGTACAAAAGCGGATCGGGGTTGACCACAACCGGATGTCCAACTCGATCCAGGAGCGGCATGTCGGTGATTGAATCCGTATAAAACCAGCTTCTGGCTAGGTCAATATTCTGGTCGTCGATCAACTTCTGCAGCCAGTAGATTTTTCCCTCTTCGAAGCAGATCGGTTCGACCACGCGCCCGGTAAAGAGCCCATTCTCGACCTCTAGGCGTGTGTAGACCATGTGCTTAACGCCTAGATACTTCGCCAGTGGCTCAACGACGAAACGAGTCGCGCCACTGACGATGCAGACTTCATGACCTTCGGCTTGATGATGCCGAATGCGTTCGACCGCTTCGGCATAAATCGTAGGAAGAATCCCCTCCTCAAAGAGATTCTCGGCTTCCTCGGCCAGCGCCGCCGCACTCCTTCCTTGAAAATCAAGCATCATGGACTTCGTCCAGGCCACGAGATCGAGGATGCCCACCTTGTATTGCAAGTAGGCACCAAACCCCTTGAGTAAGGTCAGGGCATCGATCTCCCCTTCCTCATAACGGTGCTTCATGTAAACGGAGCCCGAATTCTCCGAAATGATCGTTTTGTCCATGTCGAAGAAAGCCCCGACACGAGACATCGTTTTGCGCCGTTGCCGCGCGTTCGTCGATCCTGTCACCGAACACGCCCCCTCATCAAGACTCCTCCACGACATTGCCCTCGAGAGTCGATTCACCCTCGCTCAACCGCTCCCTCATTCAAGGTGCGACAACGATCCGGCCCACGGCTTTTCGGTCGATCATATCCCGAAGCGCCTGCGGCCCCTCGTCTAGAGAATACCGCCGAGAAACATGCGGACTGAGCTTGCCCTCTGCGGTCCACCGGAGAAGGTCTTGCGCGATGGCATCACGGGTCTCAGGCTCGCGGGCCACCATGGCCCCGTAAAAAACTCCCACAATCTGGCAGCTCTTAAGAAGGGTTAAATTGAGAGGCACCCGAGGAATGCCTGCAGTGAAACCAATGACGAGAAATCGGCCACCCCATGCCGTGGCGCGAATGGCAGCCTCCGCATAATCGCCTCCGACGGCGTCATAGACCACATCGCAACCGTGGCCTTCGGTCAGAGCCTTGGCACGCTCCTTCAGATTCTCAGTCGAATAATTGATCGACTCGTCTGCACCTCTCTCGCGACACAGCGCCAGCTTCTCGTCGCTCGAGGCCGCCGCAATGACACGAGCCCCCATCATCTTGCCTAACTCGACCGCGGCTAGGCCCACATTGCCCCCCGCTCCCAAGACCAAAAGCGTTTCTCCCGGCTGCAGGTGGCCGCGATGGTGTAATCCGTAATAGCCCGTTCCATAGGCGTAGAGGAGCCCTGTCGCTTCCGCAAAATCGACATCTTCCGGAATCTTACGGGTGGACAGGGCCGGCACTGCCGCTCTCTCGGCAAAACCGCCGGTAATGCCCGCGCCGCCGACAACCCGGTCCCCCTCGGCAAAACTCTCGACACCCTCTCCAACGGCCGACACAATTCCAGCAACTTCTCCACCCGGAATAAAGGGGGGCGCCGCCTTAAACTGGTACTTGTCTTCAATCATCAGAGTGTCAGGGAAAGTCACCGCAGCCGCCTTCACATCGATAACAACCTGGCCCGGACCCGCCTCGGGGTCAGGCATTTTCTCGATCACCAATTTCTCCGGAGGACCGAACTCTTGGCAGACCACAGCTTTCACGGGGCTCTCCTTAATCAGAGATCGGCGACAAGCCGATCATAAAGTTCCACAAAATTATTCCGGTCCTCACCTGAGAGCATCTCGATCGCGCCTCGCGGGTGTTGATTCAACTGGCCGGTGATGTTGTAGGGCACCAGTGCGCCCCACTCGAGCTTCTCTCGTAACCCCACGAAATGGTCCTGAAGAAGCTGAAGAACCGGACGGACTCGATACGAAGGGTTTTTCAAAAAACCGAGCAACAGTTCCATCGGACAGTTCCCCGCGCCTCTCCCCATACCCGCCATGGTGGCGTCGACTCGATTACAGCCATGGATAATGGACTCAATGGTGTTCGCGAAAGCCAGCTGCTGGTTATTGTGGGCGTGGATACCCACCTCTTTTTCCGTTCCTTCGAAAGCAGCCCGATAGCGGTCAACCAGTCGACCGATCTGCTCGCCATAAAGCGACCCAAAACTATCAACCACAACCACCGTACTCGCCGGCGTATCCCGAAGCGACTCAAGAGCCTGGTCGATCTCGGCATCTTGAAGGATGGAAACCGCCATCAAGTTACACGTGACTTCATACCCTTTATCCGCGGCGTCCTTGATCATGTCGACCGCAACAGGAATTTGGTGCACGTACGTCGCAACTCGGATGACGTCGAGAACACTTTTCTCTTTGGGCAGGATATCTTCGTGGTAGTCCGTCTTCTCTGCATCCGCCATCGCAGCCAGCTTCAGGGGCGAGTCATTGTCTCCAACGATTCGTCGCATATCTTCTTCATCGCAAAATTTCCAATCGCCGAACTTTCCAGGCGCGAAGAGTTTCTTGGAGCCCTTATATCCCAGTTCCATATAGTCGATCCCGGCGGCCACACAGGTGTCATATACGGCTCTTACAACGTCATCGTCAAAAAGGTGGCTATTGACGAGGCCGCCATCGCGGATGGTGCAATCAAGCACCTTCAACTCGGGACGAAACGTGATCCAGGGTGCAGTCATGGGGGGGAGTCCTTTCGAGCCATCCAATGGGAAGGCAAGCCCTATTCTAGAGAGGCGCGGGCCTGAGTTCCAGCACCAGCGTGAGCGTCCCGTCTTAGAAGCTGCCCTGGCTCAGAACACGTATCGACGCATCGAAACATTGAAGAGGAGGCCAATGGCGATCGAGGCAGATAGCAGGGCACTCCCGCCATAAGAGAAGAGGGGCAGCGGGACTCCAATCACCGGCGCCAATCCTAAAACCATCGCGACATTGATCGCGGCCGGCCAGAAAAGAGTCCCGACGAGCCCCACGGCCAGCATCGCGCCAAAACCATCCTTTGAATTACGAGCAATCCAAAGGCCCCAAAGTAGAAGAGCGACAAAAACCAGGAGGACGACCGTACTGCCGAGGAAGCCCCACTCCTCCGCCAATACGCTGAAGACGAAATCCGTATGCTGAGTCGGAAGAAACCGAAGCTGAGTTTGAGTGCCCTCCTGCCAGCCCGTTCCCAGCAAACCACCAGACCCCACAGCGATGCGAGACTGCATGGCTTGATATCCCGAAGCCAAGGGGTCTCGAGACGGATCCAAGAAATCCAGGATCCGACTTTGCTGATAGGCTTTGAGCCCAAAACTCCAGAGCGCCGCCAAGCCGGCGAGGCCCACAACCGCGACCCCCGCCCAGGCGCGCAAGGGGATATGAACCAGCGGGAGATAGGTCAATGCGACCAGGAGGGTCAGAAGCGCCACGCCCATGTCTCGCTGCAGAATAATCAGGCCGACGGGCAGTGCCGTAATCAAAAGGGGTGTCAGAAGATCACGAAGCTGAGTGATGGTCTGAGGCGGACGCTGATGAAAATATTTCGCAAGGGCAATGACCAAGGCAATCTTCGCGATCTCAGAGGGCTGCAAGCTCCCTTTAAACAGCCACGCCTGAGCGCCCCGAGTGACCGTTCCGACAACCAACGTCAGGGCGAGCAGAAATAGAGCGGCCCCGAAGATGAACGGGGCAAAGCGTTCCATGTGGCGATAGTCGATAAAAGCAGCCACCGTGGCGACAACAGCCCCAAAGCCGATCAAGCTAGCCTGCCGACGAACGATGTCCGCCATGCCCCCCTCGACTCCCGCGGCGGCCGCAGAGGCAAGATTGATGACCCCCAGCAGCAGAAGCACCGAGACCAAGCCAAGCAGAACCCAATCAAAATTCTGAATCGACCGCCGATCAACCAACATCGTCAACGCCCCTCCGATTCAGAGACGGAACGATCGGCAGCCTGTTGCCCGACGCCTTCCCGCTCGGCTTCGAGCTCTCGAGCTCTCTTCTTTTCGAACCATTTTGCAATCACTTCTCGCGCGATCGGGGCAGCAACCGTGCCGCCTCCTTGCCCCGCATGCTCGACAACAACAGCCACTGCAATCTCGGGCGCCTCGACCGGCGCATAGGCAGCAAAAAGCGCGTGATCTCGATAGCGAATCGGAATTTCCTGATCTCCCATCGACTCCACGACATCAAGTCTCACGACTTGACTCGTTCCGGTCTTTCCCGCCACCGAAAGTCCCGTAACGCGGGCTCGGGCCCCCGTTCCCTGAACAGGCCTGGTCGGCGGACTCTGTTCTGTTCCAGGCATTCCTGGGGTTCCCTCAACTACGGCGATCAACCCCTCACGAACCTGATCGAGAAAAGCCGGATCGACCCCAGCTTGCTCAGACTCACCGGTTGGATTGTCCGCCACAACCTCCCCGTCCCAAGACTCGAGTCGCTGAACCAGACGGGGCGGAAAACGCTCTCCTCCGTGAGCCAGGGCTGCGTATGCGTTAGCG
This sequence comes from Myxococcota bacterium, assembly GCA_029268645.1. GTDB lineage: Bacteria > Myxococcota_A > UBA9160 > UBA9160 > UBA4427 > TMED88. The sequence continues at coordinate 3,141 of JAQWNI010000176.1, read as the reverse complement.
AGCTGGATGGGAGTCACCAAGTCATACCCCTGGCCGATCGCGGCAGAAACCGTCTCTCCTTTGATCCAGGATTCTCCGCGAACTCGCTCCTTCCAGGCCCGAGTCGGAACCAAGCCCGCCGCTTCGCCCTGCAGCGAAACACCGGTACGGGCCCCCAATCCAAAGCGCCGCGCGAAGGAGGCGATCGTATCCACTCCCAGCTCAACACCCACCCGGTAAAAGAAAACATCACAGCTATCGCGAAGCGCGGCCGCGAGGTTTACCTCTCCGTGACCGCTTCGCTTCCAGCATCGGTATACACGCCGCCCCAACCGGTAGTAGCCGGGACAGAAGACCGTCGTCTCCGCATCGATCTTTCCCTCCGACAATGCGGCCAGAGCCACGAAGGGCTTGTAGGTTGAACCCGGGGGGTATTGGCCGGAAATCGCCCGGTTCCGAAGCGGATGCCATGCGTCCCCGGTCAAGGAAGCCCATGCGCTGGCATCGATCCCACCGGCGAAGAGGTTCGGGTCATAGGCAGGGCGAGAAACCATCGCCAAAACATCTCCGTTGCGAGGGTCGATCGCTACGAGCGCGCCCATCCGCTCAGCTTCTCCAGGTCCTTTCGCTCGAAATGCTTCCTCCGCCGCCCTTTGGAGATCGAGATCCAAAGTCAAAACCAATCGTCCACCCGGCACCGGCGCAACTTCTTCGATGACGTCGATCTCCTGACCAGCCACATCGACAACCAAATTTCGTCCGCCCGTGCGACCGCGCAAATGAGACTCAAGCCCGAATTCAAGCCCGTACTTCCCAATCACATCGCCAGCGCGATAGCCGGAAAAGGCCGCCTGGCCGAGCTGCTGAGCATCGATCTGCCCGATCGTACCCAGCAGATGCGCAGCAGACTGTCGTTCGACGTAATCTCGTCGCGGCACCATATCGGTCACGACCCCGGGCAACGCGTATCGATGCGCCTCAATTCGCGCGCGCGCCTCGTATCCAAGGTCTCCTTCGACAACGACCGGTTGAAAACGGCGCCGACCCGTCGGACGTCCGACCTGCTTTTCAATTTCCGTGGAATCTCGTCCTAACAACTCACCGAGGACTGAAAGAGTGGCATCCCCATCACGCAGGTCATTCGCGATCACCTGAACACGAAAGGCCGGCCGGCTTGTTGCGAGAACACGGCCTTCCCGGTCGACGATGTCGCCGCGGGGCGCCTCAAGGCGAACCGTCCGCACCGAATTCCGTAGCGATCGATCGGCCAAATCAGCGCCTTCAAGAATCTGAAGTTGGAAGAGACGCAGGATAAAGAGTCCGAAAACCGCGAGGATGGCAAGGGCGATCAACCCAAGCCGCAATTCGCTCGGTGCTTCGTTCGCCGAGGAAAGGCGATCATGATCCAATCCCTTAAAGATCAAATCGGTCTCCGAGACGACTCGATCGGAAGGGCCCGGGTAGCGCCGTCTTCATCGCCGGCCCAGACACCCAGAAGTTGAACCCATGCCGCGACCCAAGGAGCACACAGGCCATTAATGACCGCATGCAGAATCCCCTCGGCCCAGACGCTTGCGGGTGGCCAACCCATTTCCAAAAAGAACTGGGAAATCAGGGCGGCCCCTATTCCGTAGGCCAGAGTGGCGGCGAACACAAAAGCGACGAGAGGCATGCCCCCCTTCAGATTGAGCTGGCGACCCGCAATGAACGCACCGGCAAAAACCAGGACGCGCAACAGCGCATGCTGGCCCACCAAAGAGCCAGACAATAAATCCGCCGAAAAACCCAACAAGCCCGCGAGGACGAGCCCTGCGGCGAGTCCGCGCCATCGCAACCCGAGACACAAAACGACCAGAAGCCCGAGGTCGGGACACCACGGCGGAACAACGAGCGTGGCGAGCGCGCCCTGAATCACCAAAGCGAGCAGCCCCGCCCCCAAGGACAGCCCCCACTTTTTCATGGTCGATCGACCCGAGCGGTCTCAATTGGCCCCGGCGGGGGGGGCGGCTCGGGAGGTCCCGGGGAATCCACCGGTGATGCCGGAGCGGGCAGCAGTTCGGGCTTAGCAGGGGGTTCAGGCGCGTTCGGCCCGTACAGCAGGTCGAGCGTTGGCCCACGCCGCAGCATCACAAACACTTGCTCAAGCCGTCCAAAATCAACCATGGGTCGCACCCGAGCGATCTGAACCAGACTGCCCCCCGGCTCTTCCAGAGCCACGATTCGACCGAGACGAAGTCCCTTCGGATAAAGCCCCCCGAGCCCAGAGGTCATAATGAGATCGCCCACCACGACATCACTTTCGCGCACGACAAACTCGAATTCGAGTTCACCTGCCCCCAACCCACGGAGCAAACCCCGCGCCCGACTGCGCTGAACCACCGCATCAATCGTGCTCTGACGATCGAGTACCAGCATAATTTTCGCTGCACCCGGCGAGGTCCGCGTAATTAAACCAACCACGCCTTGCTCGGTCACCACCGGATGGCCGGCACGCACGCCATGCTGGTTACCACGGTCGACCAAGACACTCCGGAACCACGGGGACACGTCGAGACCTACGACCTCTGCAGGCAACATCGGCGTCTCGAAGTCATCGCGCATAGCGGCGATCCGCTCTAGATGATCACTGGCCACAAGGGCCTCTCTGAACTGCAAGTTCTCATCTTCGAGCAGAATGATCCGAGTTCGCAGTTCTTGGTTCTCTTCTTGGATTCCGACGAGGTCGACGTAGCGATTCCAAGTGTCTCCCAAGGCATCAAAGGGAGCCGCTGCGGTGCGCTGGATCGGAATCGCGATCTCAAGAAGAGCCCCACGCCACCAGGGAAGATCACGGCGGTTCTCGGCGCCGGCGTCACCCCGATCTCTCACCATCGTGATGGTGGCGATCAAAACGAGGGCCAGAAATACAATCGGAGCCGCGAGTCGGTTCAAAAATCCAGGCATACCTTCGACTGACAGTTCCCATTACCCAGAACCGACAGCGCCTCCTCTCCCGCCCCGATCAAACCGCCGGACGCAAAAGGGCATGAACTGCATCAGGAGCGGATCGTAACTTCCTTGAGCAGCCGCAGTTCGTCGAGACAACGACCCGTCCCAATGGCAACGGCCGTCAGAGGATCCTCGGCCAACATGACGGGCAGACCGGTCGTCTCTCTAAGCAAG